>NZ_JBITJH010000037.1:0-44564 GCF_044459745.1 Micromonospora sp. NPDC050187 | reverse complement strand
GCTCAACGGACGACCCCGGCAAACCCTGGGATGGCAGAATCCTGCCGAAGCACTCCACCAGCACCTCGTCGCAACAGCCACTTGAAACCGCCCACCCGGACAGGCCGGGATGCCGCAAGTCGTGTCGATCATCGGCCGGTCCGGGGCGGGGCGGGGGCGTGGGCGTGGGTCAGGGGCGGGGGCGGGTGAGCAGGTGGGTCAGTGAACGGGCGACCAGGTCGTTCCGGGCCGCCGGAGCCAACCCCTCCAGCCCGAACCCGAGGTAGACGGTGTCGGCGGTGACCACCGCCGCGCCCTCCTCGAAGGCCCGCTGGCTGCGTGACCAGTCGTTCGTGCCGGGCAGGGAACCGGGCGGCGGCGCGGCCACCGTCCAGCCGCCCAGGTCGGCGGTCTCGAACGACGTCTCCGCGACGGTGGCCCCGTCGACGATCACCCGGGCGTCGTCCAGGAAGACGCCGAGCCCCTGGGTGCCCCAGTCCGAGACGTACGAGATGGCCACCTCGACCCGCTTGCCGGCGTACGCCGACAGGTCGACCGAGAACTCCTTCCAGCCGTTGGACGCGCCGGTGGCGGCGTGCCACTGCCCGGTGCTGCCGGTCGGCGAGCAGTCCGTGCCCTGGTAGTGCAGGAGGAACGGGTGCAGCTCGGTGGCCAGCCCGCTCTCGCAGCTGTCCCCGGTGTCGGTGCTGGTGTGGCCGTTGCGGTCCGGCAACGTGGTCCAGTCGTCGGTGCCCACCTCGTGCGCCTCGACGATCATGAAGTCCCAGTTCGGCTCGATGTCGTACGAGGCGAAGAAGCGCAGCTCACCGCTGGTCGCCGAGGTCAGGTCGACGGTCCGGGTGAGCCGCTTGTACGCCTCGTCGGCCCGGCCGCTGTAGAGGTACCACTCGCCGGTGCGCGGGTCGAACGGCGCGCCGCCGGGTCGGACCCAGTCCACCGTCGTGGCGGCGGAGAACTGCGGGAACTCGTCCGGCGGCAGGAAGCTCGACGTGCTGAGCAGGGACGCCGTGTGGTCCTGGTTGCCGGCCGAACCGGGCGCGTTGAGGGTGCCCTGGAAGCCGGCGAACGCCCCCTCGGAGCCCCGCACCGGGTACGGGGTGCCGTCCGCGCTGCCGCCGTCGCTGACGTAGTTGTACGCGCCCAGCCAGTACTGCTGGAAGTCGTTGGACAGCGGCAGGCAGGTGGTGTCGTCCGGGTCGGTGCACTCGGCCGGCGCGGTCGGCTGGTAGACGTAGGCCCCGTCGGACGCCTGCGCGTACAGCGCGTACTTCCCGCTGACCAGCACCTTCCCGCCCTCGTTGAGGTAGTCCCGGACGGCCAGTTCGGTCTCGGCCGCGGCGCGGGCCGCCGTGCCGGGAACCTGGCCGGGGGAGCGGGGGATGACGTCGTCGCCGGTCTCCCACACCACCGCCCGGTAGTGCGACAGCACGCCCAGGTGGTGCGGGGCCGTCCGGCCCATCCGGTCGACGTCGTACACGTCGCTGCGGCGCCCGGCGGCGGTCAGCGCGGCGACCACCTCGTCGGCGTACTTCGCGCCGGTCCCGTCCTGCTCCGGGCTGAGGCCGGTGACGTCCTCGGCGGCGAGCACCAGCACCTCCCCGCCGATGTCGGTGTGCACCCGGTAGGTGAAGTGCTCGCTGGCGACCACCCCCCGGCCGCGTTTGGCGCCGGTGAACCAGACCTCCACCCGGTCGCCCGGCCTCGCCCCGGTGACCGTGCCGCGCAGCTCGGCGTAGTAGTCGTCGTGGGTGTCGCCGTACCGTTCGCCGCCGCGCCACTCGCGTACCGCGACGGTCTTCGGCCGGCCGCCGTTGACCGTGTAGTGCATGCGCACGTTCGCCAGCGCCCGCCGGGTGATCGCGGCGACCTGCTGGGTGCGGCCGTACGAGGTGTCGAAGGCGTCGACCACGAAGTCCGGGGTGCTCCGGCCGACCACCGAGACCGGGTCGTCCGGATCGTGGGTGGACTTCGCGACCGCGAGCGCGAACGGCAGGTTCTTCGCCACCTCGGCGGCGATCAGCTTCTCGTCGTCGGGGAAGACGAAGCTGCTGACGCAGTCCTCGGGATGCCACTGGTCGTCCGGGTCGGACGCGGCGGCGACCTGGCAGGTGGACATCTCCGGGGTGAAGCCGAGCGCGCCGTACCGCGCGACGGCGTGGCTGTCGGTGTCGCCGTTGGTGGTGTACAGCTCGGCGGAGAGGTCCGGGTCGTAGCCGGGCACGGCCGAGTGGTCGTCGTCGCCGACCATCGCCTGGTAGATCAGGTCGTCCGGGGTGGGGGTGGCGACCTGCCAGCCGAGGCCGTAGAGCAGCAGGTTCGCCGCCGAGTGGTAGTTGACGAAGAACTCGAAGCCGACCCGGCGGAAGAGCCGGTCCAGGGCCTGGGTCTCCGGCTCGGAGTTGGGGCCGGGACCACGGTAGGTGTCGCTGGCCGGGTCCGGTGAGGACCCCTCGTTGTCGTATCCCCACCTGAAGGCGAAGTTGCGGTTCAGGTCGACCCCGTCGGCGGAGGTGATCTTCCCGTCGCCGTCGTTGTCGCGCAGGTTCTTGCGCCACAACCGGTTGCCGGGGGTGAAGGTGTGGTCGTACCCGTCGGGGTTGGCCACCGGCAGGAACCACAGCTCGGTGGTGTCCACCAGCCGGGTGATCTCCCGGTCGCGGCCGTAGTTGTCCAGGACGTGGTGCATCAGCCGCCGGGTCATCTCCGGAGTGATCCACTCCCGGGCGTGCTGGGTGCTGGCGTAGAGCACCGCCGGCCGTCGGCCGTCCGGCACGGTCCGGGCGTTCTTGGTGACCTTGACAGCGAGGATCGGCTTGCCCTGGTGGGTGCGGCCGAGGGTCTCCACCTTGGTCAGCTTCGGGTGGCGCGCGGCGGTGGCGGTGATCTCGTCCCGGATGCCACCCGGCGCGGAGTACGGGCGGAACGCGGTCCAACCGTCGGCGGCCTGCTCGCGCAGCGCCCGGGAGGCGTCCCGGCCGTCGACCTGCTTCACCCGCAGCGGGACGCCGATGCTGGTCAGCCGGTCGGCCTGCCGCCGGCTCAGCACGGTCTCGACCGTGGTGTCGCCGCCGGGGCCGGTGCCCCGGTGGTCGTGGCCGAGGTCGACGCCGGCGGCGCGCAGCTGTTCGCGCTGCTCGGGGTTGACCGTACCGACGTACACCTCCAGGCCGTCGTCACGACCGCCTGGGTCGGACGGTGGCCGCGCGCTCGCCGGAGCGGTCAGCGCCAGTGCGCCGACCAGGGTGAACACGCCGGCGACCGCCAGCCGTGTGCGCCTCATCGCGGCTCCCTTCGGTGGGGAAGGACCTCTGGTGGCGAGCCTTCCGGAAGCGCTTGACGCATGTCAATGAGTCGATCGGATTGTCGCCTCGCCCTGGCCGGCTCGTTGGCGCGAAGGGGTCGCCGCCTGGGCCGGTGGACCGGGTCGTGATCGGCGGGCCGACTGATCCGTACCCGATTAGCACATTTTGTCGTTGTGGGGGAGTGCGGGACAGGAGGGAAGGCCCGATGAGCGTGGGGTACGAGAGTTCGCTGCCGGTCGTGCCCGAACGCGCCGGAAGCCGGCCGCCGACGGCGCGACCTGCCGCCGACGCGGCGCCCACGACGCCCGACGTGCGCGTCGGGGTGCGCGACGTCGCGATGGTGCTGCCCCTCATCGCCTTCCCCGCGGCCACCGCGCTGGACGCCTCGGGTGTGCTGGCCGACCTGGGGGTGCCCCTGTCCGGCGAGGCCGGCCCGCTGCGCCATCTGTTCCTCTACGCCGACCTCGCCGCCGTCGCGGTGCTGATCGTGGTGACCTGGGCCGCCCGGCGTTTCCGGGCACCGGCGGGAGCGCTGCCGTTCCTCATGTTGCTCCTGTCGTTCCTGCCCGGCTTCGCGTTGACGTCCGTCGGCGGGTACCAGTCCGGCAAGACGCTGCAGATGCTGACCACGACCCCGGCGTTCGTCGTCGCCACGCTCCTCGTGGTCGACCGACCGGCCCGGCGGGTGGCGCTGCTGTGGGCCAGCGCGGGCATCGGGGTGCTCATCGCGCTACTGGCGATGCTCCGTCCCGATCCGGTCTACCAGGCCGTCGACACGGTCGTCCTGGCCGGCACCGTCTCGATCACCACGGCCCGGCTCATCGGGTACGGCGTGGTGGGCCTGCTCTGTCTGGGTGTCCTGGTGCGCCGGCTGCGACTGGTGGCGCTGCTCGGCGCCGTGGCGCTCGCCGTGCCGCTGCTGATGACCGGCTCCCGGGGGCCGCTCGTCGCGCTGGCCCTCGCCGGTCTCGTCCTCGCCGTCACCGTCAGCGGCACCCGCCGCTGGCGGCTGCTGCCGCCGCTGGTCGGCCTGGGCGGCGTCACCGCCCTGACCGTCGCGACGGTCCTGCCGGAGGAGCTGACGTCACGCTTCTCGGTGCTCTGGGGCGGGCCGCTGGACGCCTCCGCGGAGACCCGGGTGATGCTGTCCCGGCTGGCCGCCGAGGTCTTCCTGGAGCGCCCGCTCGGACTGGGCTGGGGTGGCTTCGGCTCCGTGGTGCCGGGCGGCTCGCTGATCGTCCTGCCCGGCCTCGAGGACGCCATCTATCCGCACAACCTGCCGCTCGAGGTGGCGGTGGAGGGCGGTCTCGTCGCGCTGGCCGGGCTGGTGCTGCTGGTGGTGGCCGCCGCCCGGGTGCTGTGGAGGTGCCGGACGGATTCCTCCGTGGTCGCCGCCGCCGCCCTGTTGACCTTCGCCTTCGTCAACTCGCTGTTCAGCGCGGACCTCAACGGCAACTACCTGGTGTGGGTGTTCGCCGCCGCCGTGCTGGCCGCCGGGGGGCGGGCTCCGCGTCATGACCGGCCGGAGTGGGCGCGCCCGGTGGCGGTGGTGTCGCCCCGGGAGGCCGGGGCACGATGAGACGACCCGCCGTACCGAGCCGGGACCGCGTGCAGACGGCCGCGCTCATGATGGCGGCGCAGGCCGTGAACCTCGCCGGCATCCTGCTGGTCACCCGCCTCTACACTCCCGCCGCCTTCGGTCGCTACGCGGCGGTGGCGGCGGTGGCGGCGGTGGCCGGTGGAGCCGGCGCGCTGCGACTCGACGTGGCCGCCACCACCGCAGGCGACCGGGACGCCCCGCTGCTCCTGCGGATCGCCGCCCGGCTGAACGGCGTCGTCGGCGTCGTCGTGGCGCTGCTCGCGGTGGCGTGGGCGGCGATCGTCGGTGACCTCGACCGTCCCGCGCTCGTCGAGGCGGTCGTGCTCGGTGCGCTGACCACGGCCCTGGGCCTGTCCGGCACGATGGTCTACGCCCGGGTCCGGGACCGCCGCTACCGTCTGGTCGCGGTGGTGAAGCTCGCCACCGCTCTCGTGCAGAGCGTCGCGATGGTGGCCTTCGCGCTGCTCGGTGGCCGCTCGGCGACCGCGTTGCTGGCCGCCACGGCACTGGGCTACGCGACCGGCGCGCTGCTGCTGTTCCGCCCGCGTCGGCCGGCCGCCGGGGTGGGTGTCCGGGACGTGCTGCGGCGGCACCGACCGTTCATGACCGCCTCCGCCCCGGCGAGCCTGATCAACGGCCTGACCCTCAACGTTCCCCTGTTCTTCGCCGCCGCCGTGAGCAGTGTCGCCGCGGCGGACCTGGCCCTGGCCCTGCGGGTCGGCGCGCTGCCGTCCGCGCTTCTCGGTCAGGCCCTGATGCCCATTCTGTTCGGCGAGATCGCCCACCAGTTGCGGTCCTCGCCCCGGCGCGCCCGCACCAGCTACGACCGCGCGCTGGTCGGACTAGCGGTCGCCGGTGCCGTGCTGCTGACCGGACTCGCGGTCGGCACGCACCTCGCCGCGCCGCTCGTCTTCGGTCCGGAGTGGGCCGGCGCGGCGACGGTGTTGCTGCTCCTGTTGCCGTTCCTGGTCGGGCAGTTCGCCGCCGTCCCGCTCAGCCAGACCCTGGCCGGCACCGGCGGCAACCGGCAGCAGCTGCTCTGGGACGTCGGGCGACTGCTGACGACGGGGCTGGTCTTCCTGCCGGCCCTGGCCGGCTGGATCAGCTGGCCGGTGTCCCTGCTGTCGTTCTCCCTCGCGATGGTCGGCTGGTACGGCGTCCACGTCGTGCTGACCCGCGCGGCCCTGGCCCGCGCCTGTCCCGTCGAGGACCGTCCGGCGGACGACGCTGCGCAGCGCCCACCGGACGGGGAGCGCGCTGCGGACCGTCCGGTCGGGACCGCCCAGCGGGGCAGCACCGAGCCACTGACGCCGGTGGGGAGCAACTCGACCGTCGGTGAGCAGGCGTGACGGGGCGACGCGGTACCCGGCCACCCCGACGAACCCACACGGAGGAAGCATGATCGTCGACGCAGACATGATCACCACCGCGCACTGGCGGCTGCGGGTGCCGACGGCGGCGCCCGCAGGCCGGACGGTGTGCGTGCCCACCGTCCACCCGGTCGGCGACCGGCGGGTGCTCCGCTGCGCCCAGGCGGTGCTGGACGCCGGCTTCGACGTCCACCTGATCTGGCTCGGGGGCGAGCCGGGCGAGTCCCGCCCCCACCCCCGGGTACGGGAGACCCGGCTGCCCGAACCGACCTCGGTGCGACAGCGGCTGCGGCTCGTGCCGGCGGTCGCGGCGGTGGCCGGACGGGTCCCCGCCGACCTGTGGCACATCCACGACTACTACCTGCTGCCGCACGCCCGGCGCTGGTCCCGCCGCACCGGTCGACCGGTGCTGTACGACGTCCACGAGTACTACCCCGAGTACTACTCGCAGCGGTTCGCCGCCCCCGCGCCGGTGCAGCACGCCGCCCGCCGGCTGGTGGCCGGTGCGGAGCGGTGGTACGCCGGCCGGCTCGGGGCCGCCAACGCGGTCAGCGAGCAGTTGGCCGACCGGTTCCGGGCGCTCGGCCTGCCCGCCGTGGCCACCCCGAACTACCCGTCGGCCGACGCCTTCGCCCGGCCGGCCCGGCCACTCACCCCGGACCTGCTGCGCCGGGTCGTCCACACCGGCAGCCTGACCACCGACTACGGGGCGGACGTGCTCGTCGGCCTGGCCGTGGAGTTGGCGCGGCGGGCGCCCGAGGTGGAGGTGCTGGCGGTCTCCCGGTTCCCCAGCGAGTCGGCCCGACGACGGTTCACCGAGGCGGTGGAGCGGGCGGGTCGCCCGGCGAACCTCAGGATGCTGGACCCGGTGCCGGCACACGAGGTGGCCGACCTCCTGGCCACCTGCGGCATCGGCCTGTCCCTGATGCAGGACGTGGGGGAGGCCCGGCTCTCGGTCAACTCCAAGTTCTACGAGTACGCGATCATGGGGCTGGCGGTGGTCACCTCGGACCTGCCCGCCGCCCGCCACTTCGTCGAGAACCACGCGGTGGGGCGCTGCGTGCCACCGGCCCGCCCGGACAGCTTCGCCCAGGCGGTCACCGACCTCGTCGCCGACGCCGAGGCGACCTGCGCTGCGGTGAACCGGGCCGCCGCACGGGCCCGGGAGGAGCTGTCCTGGGAGCGGACCTGCGCGCCGCGCCTGCGGGCGCTCGTCCGTCACCTGCTGGACGTGGGTGGCGGGCTGCCCGGTCAGGTCGTTCCGCGGCCCACCTCGGTCGGCGTCGACCGGTCGTAGCGGTGGGGGACTCAGTCAGGGACGGGGTGCGGCACCCGGGGTGGGACTGACCGCGTAGACCAGGTTGTTCCCCGCGTTGCTGCCGACGCCGTCCGCGCCCGCGGCGACGTAGCAGTCGTGCAGGCTGTTGCCCGGAGCCTGGAGGATCCAGCCGAAGCGGACCCGGAAGGCGACGCCCGCGATCTCGTTGCCCCGGCAGGGAGCCACCGAGCCGTCGGCGGTGGTGCCCTGGGTCCCGTTGCTCAGCGAGACGCCGTACCCGGGACTGGAGACCGTGCCGGTGACGAACCTGTTGTGGCATCCCCCGACCACCGCCAGCGCGGGAGCCAGGGAATCGGTGATGCTGACGGTGAAGTCGGTGACCAGGTTGTCGTCGTTCGGGCCGTCCCAGCCCTCCTCGGCCGCGTTGGACCGGTTGTCGAGGTACACGGCCGTCCACGTCGCGCCCGTGACGCAGACGCCACGGACCCGGTTGCGCCGGCAGCCCTGGTACAACCACAGCGCGCTGCCCTTGACCGTCTCCGGCGTGCCGCAGCCGTGCAGGTGCAGGTCCACCAGTGTGCAGTCGCTGGCGCCCCGGGTCAGCGCGAAGCCGTTCTCGGCGTTGCGGATGGTCATGTTCTCCACCCGTCCCCACCGGACCAGGCGCCAGGTGACCGCGAAGAGGGAGCGGACCGCGCCGCCCCAGACCTTGTTCCCGTCGATGGTGAGGCCGTCGATGGTGGGCCGCACGCAGCCGACCGAGACGGCCACCCCGGTGGCACCGATCAGGGCGGGCGTGTCGAGGGTGACCGTCGTGCCGGTCACCCCGACCACGAGGGCGTACAACCGGCGGGCCACCCCGAAGGACGCCGTGGTGGTGTGCGGGGCGGGGGTCGTGCCGTACGCGCCCCGGGTGACACCGGTCAACGTGGCGCCGCTGAGTCCGGTGTAGGTGACGAGTTCGTTGTCCACCTGGAGGGTGCCGAGCACCGGGAACCCGGTGGCGGACGCCAGCGTGATGCCGCTGGTCTGCGTCGCGGTGATCGGCCCGACCAGGCGGGTGAACTGGGTGTCCAGGATCCCTCCGACCGCCTGGACGGCGACCACCGCGTCCACCCGGATGCCGGCACCGGAGGCGACGGTGAGCTGTCGGCCGCCGGCCGCGATCGAGCCCTTGGTGGTGGTGACCCGGGTGGCGAGCACCTCGGGGCAACTGCCCGTCGGGACTGCGCAGCGTCACGCCGGGCATGACGAACCCCACGCCGCCGTCCTGGACGATCCCCTTCACCTGGTAGGTGCCCGGCGGCGCGGTGACCTGGCCGCCCCCGGCGTTCCGGGCCGCGTCGTTGGCGGCCTGGAAGGCGTCCCGGTTCACCGTCCAGGTCGCGTCGGGGCTGGCCCCGAAATCAGCGGCGTCGAACATCGGTCCTCCTCGGGAGAAGTGGCGGATCCCGGCCACGGGGCGCCGGTCAGGCTACGGAGCGCCCCTCGTTCCCGGAGTCGGCTTTCTGACCCGCGTGTCCCTGTCGTGGGAATTTGCCCGGTATGCGTTTCTTCGCGTCTTCGGTGGTCGTTGTTCGGGCGTCATGACATGTGTGAACGACGAAACGGGGGCTCCGCGTGACCGTGTTGCCTGCCGGGTGCCGGGTATTGATCACCGGTGGCACCGGCTCCTTCGGACAGACGATGGTGCGACGCCTGCTCGATCGGGACGTCGCCGAGATCCGGGTGCTCAGCCGGGACGAGGCCAAACAGGACGCCATGCGCCGGGTGCTCGGTGACGACCGGATCCGCTACCACGTCGGCGACGTCCGGGACCTCGACTCCGTCCGGAACGCCACCCGGGACGTCGACCACGTCTTCCACGCCGCGGCGCTCAAACAGGTGCCGTCCTGCGAGTTCTTTCCCTTGGAGGCGGTCCGGACCAACGTCCTGGGCAGCGCCAACGTGATCGAGGCGGCGGAGCACCACGGCGTCGGGTCGGTGGTGCTGCTCAGCACGGACAAGGCGGTCCACCCGGTCAACGCCATGGGGATCAGCAAGGCACTGATGGAGAAGGTCGCCCAGGCGTACGCCCGGAACAACCCGCGTAGCCGGACCACCGTCTCCTGCGTCCGGTACGGCAACGTCATGTACTCCCGGGGCTCGGTGATCCCGCTCTTCGTCGAGCAGATCCGGGCCGGGCGTGCGCCGACGGTCACCAACCCGGCGATGACCCGGTTCCTGATGTCGCTGGACGACTCCGTCGAGCTGGTCGAGCACGCCTTCACCCACGCCCGCCCCGGTGACGTATTCGTCCACAAGGCGGTGGCCTGCACGATCGGCGACCTCGCCGAGGCCGTCTGCCAGCTCTTCGACGTGCCTGCCAAGATCGAGATGATCGGCGTACGGCACGGCGAGAAGCAGGACGAAACCCTTGCCAGCGGGGAGGAACTCGCCCGCGCCGACGACTTCGGCGACTTCTTCCGGGTGCCGCTCGACGCCCGCGACCTGAACTACGCGCTCTACGTCACCGAGGGCGACCTCGGCGGCACCCCGGCCGAGGACTTCACCTCGGCCAACGCGCCCCGGCTGGACGTACCGCAGATCGTGGACCTGCTCCGCACACTCCCCGAGATCCGCGCGGAGCTGGCGCTGCGCGACCCGGTGCTGGCATGTTGAGGGTCGCGGTCACCGGGGCGGGCGGCTTCCTCGGCTGGCACGTCCGGGTGCTCGCCCGGGCGCTCGGCTGGCCGGAGCCGGTCGTGCTCACCCGCGCCGACCTGACCGACCCGGCGACCGTGGCCGCCCGGATCGCCGGCGTGGACCGGCTGCTGCACCTGGCCGGGGTCAACCGGGGCGACCCGACCGAGGTGGCCGCCGGCAACGTCCGGCTGGCCGCCGCCCTCGCCCGGGGCCTGGAACGCTGCCCGGAGCCGCCGGGTGCCGTGGTCTACGCCAACTCGGTGCAGGCCGGCAACGGCACTCCGTACGGCGACGCGAAGGCAGTCGCCGCGGCCGCCCTGGCCGCCGTCCGCCCCGACCTGGTCGACCTGCGCCTGCCCAACCTGTACGGCGAGCACGGCCTGCCGTACTACAACTCGGTGGTGGCCACCTTCTGCCGGCTGCTCGCCGAGGGCGGCCGGCCCGAGGTGCACCACGACCGCGAGCTGACCCTGGTGCACGTCACCGACGCGGCGGCCCGGCTGCTGGGCGCGCCCGCCGGTCACCCCTGGGACGCCACCATGCCCGGGTTGCGCGTCGGGATACGGGAGCTGGCCGGGTTGCTCAGCGGCTTCGCGGCCACCTACCGCACCGGGGAGATCCCCGACCTGCCGGACCGCCACGCGGTACGGCTGTTCAACACCTACCGGTCGCACTGCTTCCCGGCGCACTACCCGGTGCCGCTGCCCCGCCGCTCCGACGCCCGGGGCGACCTGGTCGAGGCGGTGAAGGCACACGGCGGCGGGGGGCAGACCTTCTGCTCCACCACGCGACCCGGGGCGGTCCGGGGGGAGCACTTCCACCTGGCCAAGCTGGAACGGTTCTGCGTGCTCCGGGGCTCGGCGGAGATCCGGCTGCGCCGGGTCGGCGACGACACCGTGGTCCGGTTCCCGGTCAGCGGCGACGGCCCGGTGGTGGTGGACATGCCGACGATGTGGACGCACCACATCGTCAACACCGGCCCGGACGACCTGCTCACGCTCTTCTGGACCAACGAGCTCTTCGACCCGGCCCGCCCGGACACCTGGCCCGAGCCGGTCGGGCAACCCGCCTGCGAGCCGGCCGCCGCCCTGGCCGGCTGACCGCCCACCCCCCGGACGCCCGAGCCCCGCCGACCGTCACGGTCGGCGGGGCTCTTCGGGCGCCGGGTCAGCGGCCGAGGACGGCCTGCACGGTGCGGGCCAGGATCAGCAGGTCCCCGAGGAAGCTGCGGGTCTCGACGTACCGCACGTACAGCTCCACCTTGCGCGGCAGCACCACCGAGACGTAGTACTCCTCCGGCCGGTCCGCGCGCGCCAGCTCCGCCGACTCGTTGCGGTAGGCGATCGACGCCGGGTCGGTGATGCCCGGACGGACGGACAGGATGCGCCAGCGGGCCACCGACGGCCAGTGGTCGACGTAGCACCGGACCTCGGGACGGGGACCGACCAGACTCATCCGACCGAGCAGCACGTCGTAGAGCTGGGGCAGCTCGTCGAGCTTGCTGGCCCGCAGCAGCCGACCGATTCGGGTGATCCGGTCGTCACCGTCGGAGGTGACCTCCGGACCGGGTGCGGCCCGCATGCTGCGGAACTTGTGGATGTGGAAGGGGCGGCCCCGTCGGCCGGTGCGCTCCTGCCGGAACAGCACCGGTCCGCCGTCCTCGAAGCGGATCGCCACGGCGATCACGAGCAGCAGCGGAGCACAGAGCACCAGCCCCACCGTCGCGCAGACGATGTCGAAGAGTCGTTTGATCATTGCAGGACCTTGCTGACGGTACGGATGACGAGATCCACCTGCTCGTCGTCCATCGCCGAGAAGAGCGGCAGGCTGACCACCCGCGCGAACTCCCGGCTGGCGACGGGGAACATGTCGTCGGTCAACGCGAGCCAACGACGCCAGTGGGTGTGCTGGTGCAGCGGGATGAAGTGGACGCTGCACCCGACGCCGAGCCGGGACATCTCCACGATGAACCGGTCCCGGTCGACCGGGGCGTCCGGCCGTAGCCGGACCACGAAGAGGTGCCACGCGTGCACGTCCGCCTCCGGCGCGGGGGCCGGCAGGTCCAGCGGCAGACCGGCGAACGCCGCCCGGTAACGGCCGGCGACCTCCTCCCGTCGCTGCCGCATCGACTCGGCACGATCGAGCTGCACCAGTCCCATCGCCGCCGCCGGGTCGGTCAGGTTGCTCTTGAACCCGGCGTCGACCACGTCGTACCGCCAGGCGGGCCGGTCGCTGCGGTAGCGGTCGAAGCCGTCCCGGTCGAAGCCGTGCAGCCGCATCACCCGGACCCGGCGGGCGAGGTCGGGATCCCGGGTGACCAGCATGCCCCCCTCGCCGGTGGTGATGGTCTTGGTGGCGTAGAAGCTGAAGACCGTCGCGGCGGTCGGGCCGGCGCCGACCGGCACGCCTCCGCTGGCCGCGGGGAAGGCGTGCGCGGCGTCCTCCACCACGGCCACGCCGTGCCGGCGGGCGAACTCGTGCAACCGCGCGCCGTCGACCGGCTGGCCGGCGAAGTGCACCGGCAGGACGGCGACCGTGCGCCCGGTGACCTTGCGGGCGGCGTCGTCGAGGTCGATGTTGAGGGTCACCGGGTCGACGTCCACCAGCACCGGGACCGCGCCGACGTGCACCACCACCTCGGCGGTGGCGGTGAAGGTCCAGGTCGGGACGAGGACCTCCGTGCCCGGGCCCACCCCCAGCGCCTCCAGTGCGAGGTGCAGGCCGGCGGTCGCCGAACTCAGCGCGACGGCGGTGAGGCCCGGTCCGCAGTACGTGGCGAACCGCTCCTCGAACTCGCGCACGAGCGGACCGCTGGAGAGCCAGCCGGACCGGATCGCCGACGTGACGGCGGCGATCTCCGCCTCCCCGACGTCGGGCAGCGCGAAGGGAAGAGTGCGGTCATCCATACCGGTCCTCCTGCATATGTGTTTTACGCACCAATTGATGCGGCTGAGGATAAACTGCGGATGTCCGGTAGATGCCTGATTTCACGTATTGCAGCTGTTTGGGAATGAGGTGAGGGTGTGCGGCTCGGCCTGCTCAGCCAGTGGTTCGACCCGGAGCCCGGTCCGGCCGCGCTGCCCGGCGTCCTCGCCCGTGGCCTGGCCGCCCGTGGCCACGACGTACAGGTGCTCACCGGCTTCCCGAACTGGCCCACCGGGCGGCTCGCCCCCGGTTACCGGATGACCCGCCGCGCCGACGAGGTCGTCGACGGCGTCCACGTCCGGCGGGTGGCCCTCTACCCCAGTCACGACCGCTCGGCCCTGCGTCGGCTGACCACGTACGGCTCGTTCGCCGCGTCCGCACTGGTCTCCGGCACGTCCGCGTTGCGCGGCCTCGACGCGCTCTGGGTGAGCAACTCGCCGATCACCGTCGCGCTGCCGATGTGGTTCGTCCGGTACGCCCACCGGGTGCCGGTCGTGCTGCACGTGCTGGACCTGTGGCCGGACAGCGTCCGGGCCAGCGGCTTCCTCGACGCCGGACGCGACGGGCGTCCGCTCGCCGAGCGGGCGATGCACACCTGGTGTGCGGCGATGTACCGGGCCGCCGCCCGGGTCGCCTACATCTCGCCCGGCGTCGGTGACCTGCTCGCCCGCCGTGGGGTGCCGGAGGAGAAGCTCGTGCACATTCCGATGTGGGCCGACGAGACCCCGACGCCCCCGGCTCCCGACCTGCGCGCCGAACTCGGCATCACCGCCGACCGCGTCGTGCTGGTCTACGCCGGCACGCTCGGCGAGGCCCAGGGCCTCGACACCCTGGTCGACGCCTGCGCCCAGGTCGACGACCCCCGGCTGCTCTGCCTGGTCGCCGGCTCCGGCACCGCCGAACGGCGACTGCGGGACCGGGCCTCGGCGGTCGGCCTGACCAACCTCCGGTTCCTCGGACGACTGCCCCGGGACCGGATGCCCGCCCTGATGGCGGCGGGCGACGTCCACTACGTCGGGCTCCGGGCGGGCGGTATGTCGGCGTACACCATGCCGAGCAAGGTCCAGGCCACCCTCGCCGCCGGTCGGGCCCTGCTGGTCGCCGCCGATGGGGATGCCGCCACGGTCGCGCGGGACAGCGGAGCGGGGATCACCGCCCGACCCGGCGTCCCGGAGTCGGTCGCCGCCGCCATCCGCGAGGCGTGCCAGCTCGGCCGGGAGAAGCTGCACCTGCTAGGAGCGGCCGGTCGGGAGTACTACCAGCGCACCTTCTCCGTCGCCGCCGGGGTCACCCGGATCGAGGCGGCGTTGCGGGAGGCCGTGGCGACCGGAGGACGCCGATGACCGGAGCCGACCTCGCCCCACTGACCGGCCACGACGTGTCCGCCGCCGCCGACCTGCACCTGCGGGCCTTCCCGAAGTTCTTCCTGTCCAGCCTGGGCGCGCCGTTCCTGCGGGAGTTCTACGCCGGGTTCGTCGACGACCCGGACGCGGTCACCGTCGTGTCGCGAAGCGAGGACGGCCGGCTGCTCGGGCTCGTGGTCGGCACCGTCACGCCCGACGGCTTCTTCGGTCGGCTGCTGCGCCGGCGCGGCCACCGGATGGCCGTGGCCGCCGTCCGTCCCGCCCTGCGCGACCCCCGCGCCGTCGGTCGGCTGGTACGCGGCATCGCGTACCGGGGGGACGTCCCGGTCGCGGCGCGTGGAGCGCTGCTCAGCTCGATCTGCGTCGACCCGGCGGCGGCCGGCGGCGGTCAGGGCCGGCAGTTGATCGACGCGTGGTGGCGGCGGGTGCGGGAGCGCGGGGTGTACGACGCCTACCTGACCACCGACGCCGACGACAACGACCGGGTCAACGCCTTCTACCGGCGGGCCGGATGGACGTTGGTGGGGGACTACGCCACCCGGGAAGGGCGGCGGATGAACTGCTACGCCGTCTCGGTCGGTTCGGCCGTCGGATCAGGGACGCGTCGGATCGATCTCTGACGGGTAAAGTGCTGCGGCCGGCGGCAGGTACGCCGCCCGACCGCAGGGAGCCCGTCCGTGCTGCACTTGAGGATCATCACGCCGGCCGACCGGTCCGAGGCGGTGGCCGACCTGCTCGCCGCCGATCCGGGAGTGGCCCACCTGGCCGTCCTCCCGGGAGCGGCCCGCCAGCCGGTCGGTGACCTGATCCTCTGCGACGTGGTCCGGGAGAGCGCCGACCATGTGCTGCACCGCCTCCAGGAACTCGGCGTGGAGGCCCGGGGCGGGGTCAGCGCGGACGACGTGGAGCTGACCCTCTCCTCGGCCGCCGAGCGGGCCGCCCGGGAGGCACCCGGGCACGCCGACGACGCCGTCGTCTGGGACGAGATCGCCGCCAAGACCGGCGAGCAGACCGAACTGTCCGGCACCTACCTCGTGCTGATCGTCGTCGCCACCATGCTCTCCGGCATCGCGGTGCTGCTGGACCAGCCGATCCTCATCGTCGGCGCGATGGTGGTCGGCCCCGAGTTCGGGCCGCTCGCCGCGCTCTGCGTCGCCCTGCTGCGCCGCAAGCCCCGGATCATCGTCCGGTCGGTGCAGGCCCTGGTGGTCGGCTTCCTGGCGGCGATCGTGGCCACCATCCTGAGCACCTGGGCGCTGACCGCCGCCGGCCTGGTCGACCGGGGGATGCTGCTCGCCGAACGGCCGGTGACCGACTTCATCTGGCGTCCCGACGCGCTTTCCTGGGTGGTCGGCCTGCTCGCCGGGATCGCCGGCATGCTCTCGCTCACCTCGAAGAAGTCCGGCAGCCTGGTCGGCGTGCTGATCTCGGTGACCACCGTGCCGGCCGCCGCGAACGCGGCGGTCGCCCTGGCCTACGGCGTGTGGCACGAGGCGGGCGGCTCGATGCTCCAACTCCTGATCAACATCTGTGCGATCGTGGTCTCCGGGCTGCTCACCCTGGCCGTGCAGCAACTCTGGTGGTGGCATGTGGCCCGGCGTACCACCGGACCGGTCACGGCCAGTCGTCCCCTGCGTCGAGTCGCCGGGTGAGCAGCTCCCGCAGCGGGACGGAGTCGCCGTCCCGGCCACCCTCCCCGACGATCAGCGGCGCGGGATGGGGCTGCGGCGTCGCCCCGAACAGCCGGGACCGCAGGCCACCCGGGACGGTCAGCAGGTAGAACCGGCCCTCCACGTCCACCGCCCGGGTCGCGGCGCGGTCGACGTACCAGCCGGTCAGGCCGGTGCGGTACCGCCCGCCGCCCGAGTAGGAACCGGCCACCAACGGAATCGGTCGCAGTCCGCGCCGGGTCGCCTCTGCGACGAACCAGGCGACCACCTGGGCGGCCTCGGCCTGCTCGACGGCGCGTCGCCGCTCGTCCGCAGCAGCGTGCGCCCGCACCGCACGCTGTCGCTGCTCCCGCCACTCCCGGCCGTCGCCCTCACCCACGACCCCGACGGTACGCCGCTCGGCCGTCCGCTGACGGCGCGGGCTCCCGGACCAGCCCCACGGTGCGGTGTGCCGGACGAAGCCGGCCCGGCTCCCGGCCCGTCCTCGTGCCGGCCCTCAATCCCGGCCCTCAATCCCGGCCCCGCCCGACGGCATCGTCACCGGACCGATCGGGTATCACGATCCCGCCAAGTTCCAACGTCGCCGCGGTGTTGCGAGCCCGGCCGCGGTGTTGCGGGCCCTGCCACGGCGTTGCGGCCCTGCCACGGCGTTGCGGGCCCTGCCACGGCGTTGCGGCCCGGCCACGGTCCGGGCTCCGCCCTGGCGTTCCGGGCCCCGCCATGGTCCGTCTGCGAGGTGGGGGCGGGGGACCAGGGTGGAGGGTGGCGTCCTTTGGAGCTGCCCCGTTCGTGCGCCCACCGTTCGTGCGCTCGTCCGGGCGCAGATCGGCCTCCCCATCCGACGGCAGGGACCGGTGGGGCCACAGCAGGGGCTTGCTAGGCGGTGGTGTGCGATTGCGCGGCGGCAAATCTCTGCCCCGTCTGTGCGGGCAGCTCCAAAGGACGCCGTGTGCTACCTGGCCGCCCCGCACTGATGCATCCCAAGGGCCGCCCCGACTGGCCGGGTGTGCGGGTTCAGCTCCGGCACGGACCGAACGCCGGCTGCCCCCAGCTTCCCCGGCTACCCCGGTCTGACTTCGCTGAACTCGGCTGACTCCGGCTGACTCCGGCTGACTCCGGCTGACTCCGGCTGACCTCGGCCGACCCCGGCTGGCGCCCCGCGGCCTCGGTCGGGCTCGGTCGCCGGGTCCGCATCCGGACCCGGCGACCGAGCTCAGCGCTCGAGTCGGCCGGTGCCGCTCAGGCCAGGCCGGCGCGGCGGAGGGCGTCAGCCATCGCACCGGACGGCGGCGGGGCCGAAGTTCCCCGTCCCTGGCGCTGCGGTGCGCCACCCCGTGAGCCCCGGGCGTCGCCCCGGTCCGCAGCCGAGGCACCCCGGTCGCCGCGTCCACCCCGGTCGCCGCGTCCGCCTTGGTCGCCGCGTCCGCCCTGGTCGCCCCGGGGGCCGCCACGTTCCCGCCGGCCACTCTCGGCCGGGCCGCGGCCGGCGGGCGCGCCCGGCTCGTCGTCCAGCCGCAGGGTCAGCGAGATCCGCTTGCGCGGCACGTCCACGTCCAGGACCTTGACCCGGACCACGTCACCGGACTTCACCACGTCCCGGGGGTCCTTGACGAAGGTGTGCGACATGGCCGAGACGTGCACCAGACCGTCCTGGTGCACGCCGACGTCCACGAACGCGCCGAAGGCGGCCACGTTGGTGACCACGCCCTCCAGGACCATTCCCGGGGTCAGGTCACCGATCTTCTCCACGCCCTCGACGAAGGTGGCGGTCCGGAACTCCGGTCGCGGGTCGCGCCCCGGCTTCTCCAGCTCGGCCAGGATGTCGGTGACCGTGGGCAGGCCGAAGGTGTCGTCGACGAACTCGGTCGCCCGCAGTCCACGCAGGATCGTGCTCTTTCCGATCAGCGAGCGCAGGTCCTGCCCGGTGTGCGCGAGGATGCGCCGCACCACCGGGTACGCCTCCGGGTGCACGCTGGAGGAGTCCAGTGGGTCGTCCCCGTCGGGGATGCGCAGGAAGCCGGCGCACTGCTCGAACGCCTTCGGCCCGAGCCGGGCCACCTTCTTCAGCTCCGCGCGGGTCCGGAACGGCCCGTTGGCGTCCCGGTGCAGGACGATGTTCTCGGCCAGCCCGGCGCCGATGCCGGAGACCCGGGTGAGCAACGGAGCGGAGGCGGTGTTGACGTCCACGCCGACGGCGTTGACGCAGTCCTCGACCACCGCGTCCAGCGAGCGGGAGAGCTTCACCTCGGAGAGGTCGTGCTGGTACTGCCCGACGCCGATCGAGCGCGGATCGATCTTGACCAGCTCGGCGAGCGGGTCCTGGAGGCGGCGGGCGATGGAGACCGCACCGCGCAGCGAGACGTCCAGGCCGGGCAGCTCCTGCGAGGCGTACGCGGACGCGGAGTAGACGGACGCGCCGGCCTCGGAGACCACCACCTTGGTGAGCGTCAGCTCCGGGTGCCGCTTGATCAGGTCGGCGGCGAGCTTGTCGGTCTCCCGGCTGGCCGTGCCGTTGCCGATGGCGACCAGTTCGACGCCGTGCGCGGCGGCCAGCTTGGCCAGGGTGGCGATCGAGGCGTCCCACTGCCGGCGCGGCTCGTGCGGGTAGATGGTGTCGGTGGCGACCACCTTGCCGGTGGCGTCCACCACGGCCACCTTGACCCCGGTCCGCAGCCCCGGGTCCAGGCCCATGGTGGGGCGGGTGCCGGCCGGGGCGGCGAGCAGCAGGTCGCGCAGGTTGGTGGCGAAGACCCGGACCGCCTCGTCCTCGGCCGCCTGCCACAGCCGCATCCGCAGGTCCGCGCCGAGGTGGATGAGGACCCGGGTACGCCAGGCCCAGCGCACCGTGTCGGTGAGCCAGCGGTCCGCCGGTCGACCCTGGTCGCTGACGCCGAACCGGCCGGCGATGGCCGCCTCGTAGCGGGTCGGGCCGGTGACCGGGGCGTCGGCGTCGCCGTCGGGCTCCGGATCCATGGTCAGGTCGAGCACGCCCTCCTTCTCGCCCCGCAGCATCGCCAGGATCCGGTGCGAGGGCAGCTTCGGGTACGGCTCGGCGAAGTCGAAGTAGTCGGCGAACTTGGCGCCGGCCGTCTCCTGCCCCTCGCGTACCCGGGCGACCAGCCGGCCCCGCGACCACATCTGCTCGCGGAGCGTACCGATCAGGTCGGCGTCCTCGGCGAAGCGCTCGATGAGGATGGCCCGCGCGCCCTCCAACGCGGCGGCCTGGTCGGCGACGCCCTTCTCGGCGTCGACGTAGCCGGCGGCGACGGTCTTCGGGTCCTGCGTCGGGTCGGCCAGCAGCGTGTCCGCGAGGGGCTCCAGGCCCGCCTCCCGGGCGATCTGCGCCCGGGTCCGCCGCTTCGGCTTGTACGGCAGGTAGATGTCCTCCAGCCGGGCCTTCGAGTCGGCGGCCATGATCTGCGCTTCCAGGGCCTCGTCGAGCTTGCCCTGGCTCCGGATCGACTCGAGGATCGCGGTGCGCCGCTCGTCCAGCTCGCGCAGGTAGCGCAGCCGCTCCTCGAGAGTGCGCAGCTGCGCGTCGTCGAGCAGGCCGGTGGCCTCCTTGCGGTAGCGGGCGATGAACGGCACGGTGGAGCCGCCGTCGAGCAGCTCCACGGCTGCGCGTACCTGACGTTCGGTGACGCCGAGTTCCTCGGCGATCCGCTGATGAACGGACTGGGTCACGATCTGATCCGCCTTCTCGGGTGGGGTACGCCCTGCATTGTGCCGTCTCACGCCGACACGACCGTCGTCCGGTACACGGGCGCGTCGGACGGAGCCGCTGCGCTAGCGTGGCGATCATGGAACAACCTGCGGACCCCCGGGCCCGGCGGCTCTTCGGCGGCAGCGCCCGAGCCCTGGGTGACCTCGCGGCGAGTCCGTTCCGCGCCGACCGGGACCGGATCGTGGGCTCGCCCTTCTTCACCCGCCTCGGCGGCGTGACCCAGGTGGTCAGCCCCGGCGGCTCCGGCCTGCTGGTGCACAACCGCCTCACCCACAGCCTGAAGGTCGCCCAGGTGGCCCGGGCCATCGCCGAGCGGCTCACCGCCGACGACCGGTACCGGGACCTGCTGACCGCCCTCGGCGGCTGCGACCCGGACGTGGTGGAGGCCGCCGCGCTCGCCCACGACCTCGGGCACCCGCCCTTCGGGCACCTGGGGGAGCGGGTGCTGGACCGGCTGGCCCGCCAGCGCCTCGGCCTGGCCGACGGATTCGAGGGCAACGCGCAGTCGTACCGGATCGTCACTTCGACCGAGATCGGCGGCGCGGCCACCATCGGTCTCGACCTGACCGCGGCGGTCCGGGCCGCGATGCTGAAGTACCCGTGGACCCGGCTGGACCACCCCGACCCGCACCCCCGGCACCTGGACCCGCCGCCCCGGGGCGCCGCCGCGCCGCCGGACGACCCGGCCAGCGGCTCGGTCAAGTTCGGTGCCTACCGCACCGAGCTGGACGACCTGCGGCAGGCCCGGGAGCCGTTCGCCGGCCGGATCGCCGACTGGCAGCAGACCGTGGAGGCGTCGGTGATGGACACCGCCGACGACATCGCGTACGCCATCCACGACGTGGAGGACTTCCACCGGGTCGGTGTGCTCCAGCAGGGCGCGGTGGCCGCCGAACTGATCGCCTGGCAGCGGGAGCACGGGCACTACCGGTCGGTCACCGACGCGGCGCTGACCAGCACCGCCCGCCGACCCGGCGCGGCGATCGAGCGGCTGCGCCGGCAGCTGCACCGCAAGGACGGCTGGATCGCCGACGACGAGGCGTTCGCCGCCGCCGTCGAGCACGTCCGCCGGGAACTGGTCGAGGGGCTGCTCGCGCTGCCGTTCGACGGCTCGATCGAGGCGGAGCAGTACGTCGCCCGGTTCTCCGCCCGCTGGACCACCCGCTTCGTCGACGCGATCCAGGTGGTCGAGAAGCCGTCGGTGCGTTCCGGGCACGTGCAGCTCGCCGCGCCGCAGTGGCACGAGGTGCAGGTGCTCAAGTTCGTGCACCACCGGTTCGTGCTGGCCCGACCGGATCTCGCCCTGCACCAGCGCGGCCAGGCCCGGCTGCTCGGCTCGCTGGTCGAGGCGCTCTGGGAGTGGCTGCTCGACCCCGAGGAGGAGTCCCGGCTGCCCCGCCGGCTGCACGACCTGGTGGAGCTGGCCGAGGCGGAGCTGCACCCGCGCACCTCGGACCGGTCGGCGCGGGCCCGGGGGCGGGCCATCGTCGACTTCGTCGCGCTGCTCACCGACTCACAGGCGGTGGCGATGCTGGATTCGCTCTCCGGTCGCTCGGGCGCGCTCTGGACGGACGCCTTCGTGCTCTGACCCGGCACCGTTCAGGCGACCTGGTCCCACCAGGCGTCCACGGGCGGTGGGTCGTCCACCACCACCCGCTCGCCGGGGCGCGGCACGGCGATCCGGACGCCCCGCGCCTTCGCCTCCCGCCAGAGCCGGTTCACCGGCTCGGCCCAGTCGTGCAGGGCCAGGGTGAAGGTGCACCAGTGCACCGGCACCAGCAGCCCGCCCCGCACGTCGAGGTGGGCGGCGACCGCCTCCTCCGGGAACATGTGGATGTTCGGCCAGGCCTGGTCGTACGCGCCGATCTGGGTCAGCGTCACGTCGAACGGCCCGTACCGCTCGCCGATCTCGGCGTACCCGGGGAAGTAGCCGGAGTCGCCGGTGTAGAAGACCCGGCGGTGCGCCCCGGCCACCACCCACGAACCCCAGAGCGTGCCGTCGCGGCGCAGGCCCCGGCCGGAGAAGTGCTGGGCGGCGGTGGCGGTGATCGTCAGCCCGGCCACCCGGTGGCTCTCCGCCCAGTCCAGCTCGATGATCCGGTCCGCCGGCACACCCCACCGGTCCAGGTGCGCGCCGATGCCGAGCGGCACCAGGAACGGGGCGGACTGGGTGTCCCGCAGGCGGCACACCGTCGCCATGTCGAGGTGGTCGTAGTGGTCGTGCGAGATCAGGACCGCGTCCACCGGGGGCAGCTCGTCGAGGCGCACCGGCGGGGCGTGCAGCCGGCGCGGACCGACCACCTGCGACGGGGAGCAGCGGTCGCTCCACACCGGGTCGACGAGCACCCGCCGTCCCTCGATCTCGACCAGCGCGGACGCGTGGCCGTACCAGACGACGGCGAGTTCCCGCTCGTCACCGCCACCGGGGCTCGGACGCAGCAGCGGCACCGGTCGCGCCGGCCGGCGGCGCTGCTGGCCGAAGAACAGTTCCCACACCAGGTTCCGGCCGGGGTCGGCGATCGTCGTGTGGACGTCGGCGGGATTGTGGAACGCGCCGTCGTGGAACTGCGGTGAGCGGCGTACGCGGTCGGCGCGGGCACCGGTCAGCCGGCCACCCAGGGCGGCCGGAACGTCCCGGGCGGCCCAGGCCAGGGCGGCCAGCGCGGCCAGTCCCAGCACCCCGGCGGCCCCGCCGCCCCGACCCCGCCGTGTCCGCTGCGCGCGTCCCCCCATGATCGTTTCCCTCCGCCCGGTGGATGCCGGGTGCCCACGGTAGCCTCGGCGCGTCAGCCGCCGTTGCTCGGGCGCTGCCGGGTGGCCCGGTGGGCCGTCCCGGTGCCGGTCAACCCGTCCACCGCGTCGAGGAAGCTCCGTCCCATCTTCGCCCGTGCCGTCACCGCCGGATGGGTTCCGCCGAAGTTGCCCGCGTCGGCCTGCCCGGCGGCGAAGAGGGCGTACGTCAGCACCGGCGCGCCGGCCCGGTCGAAGATCACGCCGGCCTCGCAGCGGGCGTCGGCGTACCAGCCGCCCTTGGTGGCGATCCGGGCCCGCTCGTCGGAGGACATGGTGCGCCGGACGCCGTCGGTGTGCGCGATGGGGGAGCGCAGCTGCCGCAGCAGGAACGCCGTGGAGGCGGGCGAGAGCAGGGTGCCGGCGACCAGTGCCCGGAGCAGGTCGTGGGTCTCCCGGGGCGTGCTGGTGCCGAGGTAGAACCGGTTGGGGTTGGCCACCGGCTGGACCTGGGTGTTCGGGAAGCCCTTGGCGACCAGGATCGCGTTCAGCTCGGCCGCCGGGCAGACCAGGCCGCACAGGCGTACGGCGGTGTCGTCGGAGACGGTGAGCAGCGCGGCGAGGGCGTGGCCGAGCGTGACCGAGCTGGGGTACGCCCCGTCCAGGCTGAAGATCCCGTCCCCGCCGGAGACGACGATCGCGGAGGTGACGTCGACCTGTTGGTCGAGGGTGAGCAGCCCCCGGTCGACCTTGTCCAGCACCGCCACGGCGACGGCGATCTTGTTCACGCTGTACGCCTCCAGCCGGAGGTTCGGCTCGTCGGCGACGGCCGGCAGCGGCGGACCCGCCGGGTCGGCCACGCTGACGTACGCCTGCCAGCTGCCGCCCGCCTCGGCGATGCGCTGCTGATACGCGGCGGCGACCAACGCCGCGGCCTGGGCGGGGGTGCCCGCGGGCTGTCTCACGCCACGCTCCTCGGCCGATGCCGGCGTCCCGTTGCCGAGCACCGTGCCGGCGGTGGCGGCGGTGCCCAGCCCGAGTGCGGTCCTTCGGTTCATCCTGGCAGTCAAGCGTGTCTCCTCGTCCCGTGTGGCCGGAGTGTTCCCCGGTCACCCTAGGCGATGAGACGGCTCCGTCGGGTGCCCTGCCGGCCGCCACGAGCCAGCGGGAGCACCACCCGACTCACGGCGCGAGCACGACCTTGACGCAGCCGTCCTCCTTCTTCTGGAACATCTCGTACGCCTTCGGCGCGTCGCCGAGCGGCATCCGGTGGGTGCGCAGGTCCTCGACGCCCAGCGGATCGTCGTCGCCGGCCAGCAGCGGCAGGATCTCGTCGGTCCAGCGGCGGACGTGGCACTGTCCCATCCGCAGCTGCACACCCCGGTCGAACATCTCCATCAGCGGCAGCGGATCCACCTCGCCGCCGTACACCCCGGAGATGGAGACGGTGCCGCCCCGACGGACGGCCTTGAGCGCGGCCTTGAGCACCACGAGCCGGTCCACGCCCGCTTTGTCGGTCATCGTCTGGGCCAGCCGGTCCGGCAGCAGCCCGGCGGCGGCCTGGGCGATCTTGCCGGAGGTGGAGCCGTGCGCCTCCATGCCGACCGCGTCGATCACCGCGTCCGGGCCACGCGCGTCCACCAGGTCGATCAGCGCACCCGGGACGTCGTCCAGCTGAGAGACGTCGAGTACCTCGATGCCGTGCCGGCGGGCCATCTCCAGCCGCTCCGGCACCAGGTCCAGGCCGATCACCCGGTCCGCGCCGAGGTGCCGGCCGATCCGGGCGCAGAACTGCCCGACCGGGCCGAGCCCGAAGACGGCGAGCGTGCCGCCCGGCGGGGTGTCGGCGTACTTCACCGCCTGCCACGCGGTGGGCAGGATGTCGGACAGGTAGAGGTAGCGTTCGTCGGCACCGGTCTCGGGAACCTTGATCGGCCCGAACTGGGCGTGCGGCACCCGCAGGTACTCGGCCTGTCCGCCGGGCACCGAGCCGTAGAGAGAGGTGTAGCCGAACAGCGCCGCGCCCTTGCCCTCGCCGGTGACCTGGGTGGTCTCGCACTGCGCGTAGAGCTGCCGGTCGCACATCCAGCAGGAGCCGCAGGCGATGTTGAACGGCACCACCACCCGGTCGCCCGGCTTCAGCCGGGTCACCCCGGAGCCGACCTCCTCGACGATCCCCATCGGCTCGTGCCCGAGGACGTCGCCCGGCTTCAGGAACGGCCCGAGCACCTCGTAGAGGTGCAGGTCGGAGCCGCAGACGGCGGTGGAGGTGATCCGGACGATGGCGTCGGTCGGCTCCTCGATCCTCGGGTCGGGCACCTTCTCCACCCGTACGTCCCGCTTCCCGTGCCAGGTCAGTGCCTTCATGCCGGTTCCTCCGCCGTGTCGGGTCGTCCTGTCCTGGACTGCTACCCGGGAAGCGACCGGTGAACCGTCCCGCCGGTCATCCCGCCCCGGGCGTGGGCAGGGAGACGGTGACGTCCAGACCGCCGCCCGGCCGGGGCAGGGCACGCACCGTACCCCCGTGCGCCCGGGTCACCGCCCGGACGATGGACAGGCCCAGCCCGAAGCCCCGGTTGCCGGCGGCCCGCTCCCGGTTCAGTCGCCGGAACGGCAGGAAGATCGACTCGACCTCGTACCCGGGCACGACCGGCCCGCTGTTGCTGACGGTCAGCTCGGCCCGACCGTCGGCCGTCGTGGTGGTTACGGTCAGCCACCCGTCCTCGCCGAGGTTGTGCCGTACCGCGTTCTCCAGCAGGTTCTGGGTCAGCCGTTCCAGCAGCACCGGGTCACCGACCGTCCGGGCCGGGGCCAGCGTCCGGGAGACCGCCAGCGTCGTCCGGGCGGCGGTCTGGTCGGTCAGGTGGCCGGCCACCTCGGCGAGGTCCACCTCAGTGCGCTCGGTCAGCGTGTTCTCCGACTCGGCGAGGGTGAGCAGCCCGTCGATCAGCCGTTCGTGCCGTTCGTTCACCGTGAGCAGCGTCTCCCCGAGCTGGCGCAGCTCCGCCGGGGCGTCCGGCCGGGTGACGGCCACCTCGATCAGGGAACGGTTGATCGCCAGTGGGGTGCGCAGCTCGTGCGAGGCGTTGGCGACGAACCGCCGCTGGCCGTCGAAGGACCGGTCGAGCCGTTCCAGCATCAGGTCGAAGGTGTCGGCGAGTTCCTTCACCTCGTCGGTCGGCCCGTCCAGGGCGATCCGCTCGTGCAGGCCCCGCCCGGCGCCGTCCGCGCCGGCGATCCGGCGGGCGGTCCCGGTGATCTGGTTCAGCGGCTGCAACGCCCGCCCGGCGACCAGCCAGCCGAACGCGACGGCGGCGACCGTCACCACGGCCAACGCCACCCCGCCCTGGGTCAGCAGGGAGTCCAGCGCGTCCTGGCGGGCGTCCTCCTGCACCTGCCGCACCAGCCCGCGCAGGGTCTCCGCCTGCTCAGGGGTGATCTTGGTGCCGGACTGTGGCAGCGGCACCCGGTCCGGGTCCCGGCTGCGCAGGTCGAACCCGAGACCCCGGGTGAGGCGCTGGTCGACCAGCACGTAGGTCACGGCGAGCAGCACCGCCCCGGCGAACAGGAACAGCCCGCCGTAGACCAGCGTGAGCCGGGCGCGGATGGTCAGCTTCTTCACCGGATCCGATACCCCGCGCCGGGCACCGTCTCGATGACCGGCGGCTCGCCCAGCTTGCGGCGCAGCTTCATCACGGTCACCCGCAGCACGTTGGTCAGCGGGTCGATGTGCTCGTCCCAGGCCCGTTCGAGGAGTTCCTCGGCGGAGACCACCGCGCCGTCGGCGCGCAGCAGCTCGGCCAGCACTCCGAACTCCTTGCGGGACAGCGGCACGTGGCGCCCGTCCCGGGTCACCTCCAGCCGGGCCGGGTCCAGCACGATGCCGGCCCGGGCGAGCCGGGGCGGCGCGGCCGGCCGGGTGCGCCGGGTCAGGGCGTGCACCCGCGCGCTCAGCTCGATGAACGCGAACGGCTTGGTCAGGTAGTCGTCGGCGCCGATGGCCAGCCCGGCGACCCGTTCCCGGACCGCGGCGGCGGCGGTCAGCATCAGCACCCGGGTCTCCCGGTCGGAGTCGACCACGGCCCGGCACACGTCGTCGCCGTGCACCACCGGCAGGTCCCGGTCGAGCACCACCACGTCGTACCCGTTGACCCCGAGCCGTTCCAGCGCGGCATCCCCGTCGTACACGACGTCCACCGCGAATGCCTCCCGGCGCAGCCATTCGGCGATCGCGTCCGCCAGGAGCCGTTCATCCTCGACCACCAGTACCCGCACCGCTCCATCCTCGCCCACCTCGGCATAACCACGCCGTTAACGGCACGGTGGGTGTTTACGCTCCGGCTACGCCCCGTGACGTTGACTCGACCATGGACGCCGGCTTCCCGCCGGCCACGGAGATGAGGAGCACGAGACGATGCGGAGACGGCTGACGGGCGTACTACTCGCCCTGCCTCTTGCGGCGGCCATCGGTCTGGCCGGCTGCGGTAAGGCCGACCAGGACGACGACGGGGTGGCCACGGCCGGTGGCGGCGGTGCGAAGCCGACGGTCAACGCCGCCGCGTTGAGCGACGAGGAGCGCCGGATCAAGTTCACCAGTTGCCTGCGTGACCAGGGGCTGGACGTGGCGGATCCGGAGCCGGGCCAGAACGGGCCGCGCTTCAGGCAGGGCTCCGACGTGGACCGCACGAAGGTCCAGGCGGCCCTTCAGGCGTGCCGCGAGTTCGCCCCGAACGGCGGACAACCCCGGGAGCTCAACGCCGACCAGGTCGAACAGGTCCGTAAGCTCGCCCGCTGCATGCGGGAGAACGGCGTGCCGAACTTCCCCGACCCGGACGCCGACGGCCGGATCCAGCCCGGGAAGGCCGACATCGACCGGAAGGACCCGGCGGTCCGGGCGGCGTTCGACAAGTGCCGCGAGGTGATGCCCAACCTCGACGAGCGTCTGGGGGCGTCGTGAGCGCGCCGATGGGCGCCGACACCGGGGCCGCCCCGGCGGGCGACGGTGACGGCGCGACGGAGGCACCGACCCGGCGGCGCCGGTGGCGGCCGGTCACCGTGCTGGCCGCCGGGGCGGTCGTCGTGCTGGCCGGCGGGGCGGTCGCGGTCGGCGTGGCCTCCGACGGCAGCGCCGGGGAGTCGGCCGGGGCCGACCCGCTTCCGCCGACCAGCACCACCGTCGCCCGGCAGACCCTGGTCGACCGGGAGACCAAGACCGGCGAGCTGGGGTACGGCACACCGCGCGCCCTGGACACCCGGTACACCGGCACGCTGACCTGGCTGCCCGCCACCGGGAGCACGATCACCCGGGGCAAGGCCCTGTACCGGGTCGACGACGACCCGGTGGTGCTGCTGCACGGCAGCCTGCCGGCGTACCGGACCCTGCGTTCCGGGGTCAGCGGCCGGGACGTCAAGCAGTTCGAGCAGAACCTCAGCGGTCTGGGCTACACCGGGTTCACCGTCGACGACGACTACACCTCCTCCACCGCCGACGCGGTCCGCCAGTGGCAGGAGGACCTGGGGGTGGCCGAGACCGGGCAGGTCGAACCGGGCCGGGTCGTCTACGCCGCCGGCACGGTCCGGGTGGCGAGCCAGGGCGCCGAGGTGGGGGACGCCGTCGGTCCGGGCCGGGCGGTGCTCTCGGTGACCGGCACCACCCGGCTGGTCACCTGCACCCTGGACGTCGACGACCAGCGGCTGGCGCGCAAGGGCGCGGAGGTGACCATCACGTTGCCGGACGGCAGGCGGACCACCGGCCGGGTCGGCACCGTCGACACGGTCGTCCAGACGTCGGCCGGGTCGGCCGGACAGGACCCGGTCAGCGAGACGAAGATCGAGGTCTCGGTGACCGGGAACGACCCGGCCGCCCTCACCGGCTTCGACCAGGCGGCGGTCGACGTCGGGTTCGTGGCGGCCGAGCGGGCCGACGTGCTCACCGTGCCGGTCGCCGCGCTGCTCGCCCTCGCCGAGGGCGGATACGGCCTCCAGGTGGTGGACGACGCGGGCACCCGGATCGTCGCGGTGAAGACCGGCCTCTTCGCCGCCGGCCGGGTGGAGGTCTCCGGCGACGAGGTCGTCGAGGGGCTGACGGTGGGGATGCCCGGTGACTGACCGGATCTCCGCCGCCGCCGACCACGTCGTGCGGTTGCGGGACGTGACCAGGCGGTACGGCGACACCGTCGCCGCGCTCGACCGGGTCGACCTGACCATCGGCCGAGGCGAACTGGTGGCCATCGTCGGCCCCTCCGGTTCCGGCAAGTCCACGATGCTCAACGTCATCGGCACCCTGGACCGGCCCACCTCGGGCACCGTGTCGGTCGACGGGTACGACACGTCACGCCTGACCGACCGGGAGCTGTCCGCGCTGCGGGCCAGCCGGATCGGCTTCGTGTTCCAGCAGTTCCACCTCGCGGTGGGCGTACCGCTGGTGGAGAACGTCGCCGACGGCCTGCTCTACGCGGGCGTACCCCGGCGGGATCGGCACCGGCGCGCGGAGGTCGCGCTGCGCCGGGTCGGGCTGGGCCACCGCCTCGACCACCGTCCGCACCAGCTCTCCGGCGGCGAACGGCAGCGGGCGGCGATCGCCCGGGCCGTGGTCGGCGAGCCGCCGCTGCTCCTGGCCGACGAGCCCACCGGCAACCTGGACTCCACCTCGGGGGCCGGGGTGATGGAGCTGCTGCACGGGCTGCATGCGGCCGGCACCACGGTCGTCGTGATCACCCACGACCGGGAGATCGCGGCGAGCCTGCCCCGTCAGGTGCGGATGCGGGACGGGCGGATCGTGACCGAGGACGTCCCGCTGGTCGAGGGGGTGTTCCGGTGACCGCGACGACGACCCGGGCCGCGCGCCCGGACCGGCTGCGGCCCGCCCGGATGCACCCGCGCGACGTGCTGCGGGTCGGCGGGGTGGGTCTGCGTACCCGTCCGCTGCGGGCCTTCCTCTCCGCGCTGGGCATCGCCATCGGCATCGCGGCGATGATCAGTGTCGTCGGGATCTCCTCGTCGTCCCGGGCCGACCTGGACCGGACCCTGGCGGCGCTGGGTACCAACCTGCTCACCGTCGCGCCGGGCAGCACCCTCTTCGGGGCCGACGCCCAACTGCCGGTCGAGTCGGTGGAGATGATCTCCAGGATCGGGCCGGTGGAGCAGGTCGCGGCGGTCGCCCAGCTCGCCGACACACCGGTCTACCGGTCGGACCGGATCCCGGCGGCGCAGACCGGCGGCCTGGGCACCCAGGCGGTCACCCTGGACGTCCTGGACACCGTCGGCGGCACGGTCGCCCACGGCACCTGGCTCAACGACGCCACCGCCCGCTACCCGGCCACCGTGCTCGGCGCGGTCGCCGCCGAACGGCTCGGGCTCGGCGCGGCCGGACCGGACATCCAGGTCTACATCGACGGTCGGTGGTTCACCGTGATCGGGATCCTCCGGCCGGTGCCACTCGCCCCGGAGATCGACTCGGCGGCGCTGGTCGGCTGGCCGGCCGCCACCACCTACCTCGGGCTGGACGGGCACCCGACGCGGATCTACACCCGCTCGGCGGAGCAGCACGTCGAGGCGGTCCGGGGGGTGCTGGCGGCGACCGCCAACCCGGAACAGGCCAACGAGATCCAGGTGTCCCGGCCCTCGGACGCGCTGGCCGCCCGGCAGGCCACCGACGAGGCGTTCACCGGTCTGCTGCTGGGCCTGGGCGCGGTGGCCCTGCTGGTGGGCGGTGTCGGGGTGGCCAACACCATGGTCATCTCGGTGCTGGAGCGGCGGGCGGAGGTCGGGTTGCGCCGGGCGCTCGGTGCCACCCGGGGGCAGATCCGGACCCAGTTCCTCGCCGAGTCCCTGCTGCTGTCCGCCCTCGGCGGGCTGGGTGGGGTGCTGCTGGGGGTCCTCGTCACCACCGGTTACGCCTTCTCCCAGGGCTGGCCGACGGTGGTGCCGGCGTGGGTGATGGCCGGTGGCATCGGCGCGACGCTCGTCATCGGCGCGGTGGCCGGGCTCTACCCGGCGATCCGGGCCAGCCGGCTGTCGCCCACCGAGGCCCTGGCGACGCCCTGAGGCGATGGACGCCATCCCCGGCCCCGGGGGATGGGTGCGGCGCCCGACGGCCGGTGGGGACACCGGCCGGCGGGCGCCGCGTGGCGTCGGATCAGCGTCGGGTCAGCTTGTGCAGTTCCCAACCGCCCAGGTGCGTGTTCGGGTCGGTCCGCAGGTTCATCGGGTTCGCCATGCCGATGTAGAGCGTGGACCCGTCCGCCACCATGGTCCGTACGCCCTGGTTGAGCGGGTTGCCGAACCCGGTCTTGTCGACCGCGCGGGCCGGCCGTCCCGGCGTGTCGAACGACCACAGGTCGGAGCCGAAGGTGGGCGGGTCGACTCCGGGAGTCGGCTCCGTCGGCATCTGACCGTCCAGCGCGATGTAGGCGAAGTCCATGGTGCCGACGTAGAGCCGCCCGCCGGCCACCATCATCTTCCAGGCGTACAGGTTGTACGGGTCACCGAAACCGGACTTGCCGTGCACCGGGGTCACGCCGGTCGGAGCGGTCTGCCAGGCGCCGACCCCGTTGTTCGCCGCCGGGTCGTACTTCGGGAGCTGGGACTCGCCGTAGAGCGTCTCGACCGTCTCGTCGGCGCCGCCGAAGTCCCGGCCCCGGAGGACGACGAACGCCCGCTGGGTGTTCTTGATGGTGGCCTGGAGCTGCTCCTGGCTCTTCGGCGGGTAGACCTTGACGTGCAGCGTGGTGGCCTGGAGCGGGACGTGCATACTGCCCCAGTAGAGGTACCCGCCGTAGGAGGCGAGCCCCCCGAGCGCGTACGCCCGCCGGACCACCGGGTCCGGCTCGTACTCGGCGGGCGACCAGACCTGCGTCCAGGCGGTGGCGTCCGGCGGGGTGAGGCCCGGCTCCCCGTCCTTCAACGGGGGGCTCATCCAGATGCTGGCCAGGTCGGCGGTGTTGTTGGCGGCCTCCGGGCCGGTCGCGGAACCTCCCACGACCGACTTCGGCCAGGTGGAGACGTAGAGCCGGCCCTTGTGCGCGGTGATGTCGGCGGCCTGGGTCGGCAGGTCACCGACCACGGTGAAGGCGAACGGGTTGGTCCGGTCACCCGTCCAGCGCAGGACCCGACCGGCGTCACCGCCGTTGGTGCCCATTCCGACACCCGCGTAGAGCACCCCGTCGGCGACGGTGAAGTGCCGGATGTTCTCGTAGTCGGAGAGGTTGGTCGAGCCGAGGTAGTGGCCGGTGAGGGCGTCGAAGGCGAACAGGTTGACGCCGCCGACGATGCTGGGGCCGCCGAGCAGCACCACACCCCGGTGGGCGGCGCCGCTGCGCAGTCCGGCCGTCGAGCGCAGCAGGGCCGCGTCCGCCGCCGCCGCGTCGGTGATGTCCTCGGTCCGCTCGGTGAGCTGCTCGCTCGCCAGGTCGTAGGTGTAGACCTCCGGCGGCCGGTGGTCGCCGATGTTCGGCGGCAGGTCGGGGTTCTGCCGGGACGGCTGGCTGCTGGCGTACTCGCAGGTGAAGTCGTCGTTGACGACCGGATCGCTGGCCTGGTAGCCCTCCGGCTTGAGGCAGAGGACGTTCGCTCCGGTGCCGAACCAGAGCTTGCGTCCGGCCTTGGCCAGACCCCAGACGTACGACTGGTTGACCTTGTCCTGGCCCACCGCGCAGGGTGGACCGGCCGGGTAGTCGACGCCGATCCCGGCGAAGCACTCGTCGGCGGCGGCCTTGGCCAGCAGCCGTACGCTCTCCGGGGGCCGTCCGCCCCCGGCCTCGACCTCGGCCACGGCCGGGGCGGCCGACGTGGTCACGAGACCCAGGGCGACGAGGACGGTCAATAGTCGACCTGGTGGTTGGAGCCGACGCATCTGTCTTCCTTCCGACACCGTTCGGGAGCGGCGCGGGGGCCCGGAACGGGTCACCGGAATCGCCGCCGAGTGAAGGGGTTGCCGCACGACTCACCGAGGTGTGCCCGTGCGTCGGGTAACCCCATTCCAGGAGCCGTGCGGGAGAGACGTTAACACGCCCATGAATGGCGCTCTATCGATTCTCGCCATTAAATAATTTGGAACGAGGTGTGGCCCGTTGATCGATCTTCCAGCCCGGTCGGAACGTGTGTCGGAAGGGGGGCGCGTTCATTGTCGATCAACCGCAAAAGCTGGCCAAAGGTGCACAAGGTGCCGGCTGCCCAAGAACGGGTGCAACCAGGGCGGCCGAGGATGTCCACAGTGTATCGGCCAGGGTGGTGGGCCGGGTCCGCGCGATGTCGCCGGGGATTCTGGTGCGGCTATTTCCGGCCTGCGTGAAAATTACCGTTGTTTACTCGGCATAAACCCGCGACATGACCGCTGTCCAAGTTCACCACAAGTTCTCGATCGCCCGTGGAATTTCCGTCGTCAACCGGTGGAATCTCAGGCGCCGGAAGTGTCGCCCCGCTTCGTGGTGGCCGTGAGGTAGTCCCGGTTGAGTCGGCCGATGGTGTTCAACGGGATGCCCTTCGGGCAGACCGCCGTGCACTCACCGGCGTTGGTGCAGCCGCCGAAGCCGGCCTCGTCGTGCGCGTCCACCATGTCGACCACCCGGGTGTACCGCTCGGGCTGACCCTGCGGCAGCAACGAGAGCTGGGTGACCTTGGCGGCGGTGAAGAGCATCCCGGAGCCGTTCGGGCAGGCGGCCACGCACGCCCCGCAGCCGATGCAGGCCGCCGCGGAGAAGGCGGCGTCCGCGTCGGCCTTCGGCACCGGGGTGGCGTGCGCCTCGGGGGCGCTGCCGGTCGGCGCGGTGACGTACCCGCCGGCCGCGATGATCCGGTCGAAGGCGCCCCGGTCGACCACCAGGTCCTTGATCACCGGAAAGGCGCGGGCCCGCCACGGCTCGATGTCGATGGTGTCGCCGTCGGAGAACTGCCGCATGTGCAGCTGGCAGGCGGTGGTGCCACGCTGCGGTCCGTGCGCGTCGCCGTTGATCATCAGGCCGCACATGCCGCAGATACCCTCGCGGCAGTCGTGGTCGAAGGCGACCGGCTCCTCACCGGCGAGGATCAGCCGCTCGTTGAGTACGTCGAGCATCTCCAGGAAGGACATGTCCGGGGAGACGTCCTCGACCCGGTAGGTGACCATCCGGCCCTTGTCCCGGGGGCCCTTCTGGCGCCAGATGCGCAGGGTCAGGTTCACTTGTAACTCCGCTGCGTCGGGTGGACGTACTCGAAGGTCAGGTCTTCCTTGTGCAGCACCGGGAGCCGGTCGCCGTCGGCGAACTCCCACGCCGCGACGTACGCGAACCGCTCGTCGTCGCGCTGCGCCTCGCCCTCGGGGGTCTGGTGCTCGGCCCGGAAGTGGCCGCCGCAGGACTCCTCCCGGTGCAGGGCGTCGACGCACATCAGCTCGGCCAGCTCGAAGAAGTCGGCCACCCGGCCGGCCTTCTCCAGCGACTGGTTGAGCCCCTCGCCGTCGCCGGGCACCCGGACCCGCTGCCAGAACTGCTCGCGCAGCGCCCGGATCTCGTCGATCGCCTTGCGCAGCCCGGCCTCGGAGCGCTCCATGCCGCAGTGCTCCCACATGATCTGGCCCAGTTCGCGGTGGAACGAGTCGACGGTCCGGTCGCCGTCCACCGCCAGCAGGCGCTGGATCCGGTCCTCGACGCCACGTCGCGCCTCGACCGCCGCCGGGTGGCTCGCCGTCACCGGCTCGAACGGTCCGTCGGCCAGGTAGTGGGCGATGGTGTTCGGCAGCACGAAGTACCCGTCGGCGAGGCCCTGCATCAGCGCGGACGCGCCGAGCCGGTTCGCCCCGTGGTCGGAGAAGTTCGCCTCGCCGATGACGAACAGGCCGGGGACGGTGGACTGGAGGTCGTAGTCGACCCAGAGCCCGCCCATCGTGTAGTGCACCGCCGGGTAGATCCGCATCGGCACCTGGTACGGGTCCTCGCCGGTGATCCGCTCGTACATCTCGAAGAGGTTGCCGTACTTCGCCTCGATGGCCTTGCGGCCGAGTCGGCCGATCGCGTCGGCGAAGTCGAGGTAGACCCCGAGCCCGGTCGGGCCGACACCCCGGCCTTCGTCACAGACGTTCTTCGCGGCCCGGGAGGCGATGTCCCGGGGCACCAGGTTGCCGAAGGACGGGTAGATCCGCTCCAGGTAGTAGTCCCGCTCGTCCTCCGGGATGTCCTTCGGGCCGCGCCGGTCGCCCTTGGCCTTCGGCACCCAGACCCGGCCGTCGTTGCGCAGCGACTCGCTCATCAGGGTCAGCTTCGACTGGTGGTCGCCGGAGACCGGGATACAGGTCGGGTGGATCTGCGTGTAGCAGGGGTTGGCGAAGTACGCGCCCTTGCGGTGGGCCCGCCAGGTGGCGGTGACGTTGCAGCCCTTGGCGTTGGTGGAGAGGTAGAAGACGTTGCCGTACCCGCCGGTGGCGAGCACCACCGCGTCGGCGAACTCGGCGGTGATCTCGCCGGTGACCAGGTCCCGGACCACGATGCCCCGGGCCCGGCCGTCGACGACGATCAGCTCCAGCATCTCGTGCCGGGCGTTCATCTCCACCGTGCCCAGCCCGATCTGCCGTTCCAGGGCCTGGTACGCCCCGAGCAGCAGTTGCTGGCCCGTCTGCCCCCGGGCGTAGAAGGTGCGCTGCACCTGCGCCCCGCCGAAGGAACGGGTGTCCAGCAGGCCGCCGTACTCGCGGGCGAACGGCACGCCCTGGGCGACGCACTGGTCGATGATGTTCACCGACACCTCGGCCAACCGGTGCACGTTCGACTCCCGGGAGCGGAAGTCGCCGCCCTTGACGGTGTCGTAGAACAGCCGGTGCACCGAGTCGCCGTCGTTGCGGTAGTTCTTGGCGGCGTTGATGCCGCCCTGCGCGGCGATCGAGTGCGCCCGGCGCGGGCTGTCCTGGTAGCAGTAGGTCCTGACCCGGTAGCCCTGCTCGGCGAGGGTGGCGGCGGCCGACCCGCCGGCCAGGCCGGTGCCGACCACGATCACCGTCATCTTCCGGCGGTTGGCCGGGTTGACCAGCTTGGCCTCGAAGCGGCGGCGGTCCCAGCGGGTCTCGATCGGGCCGTCGGGAGCCGTGGTGTCGGCGACCGGGTCGCCCTCGACGTAGAGATCCATGATCAGTCCACCAATCCGGTGAGTACGGCGAACGGGACCATCAGGTAGCCGGCGCAGAGCGCGACGGAGAAGAGCAGGGCGACGAGTCGGGCCCGGCGCTCGCCGCGCGGGGTCTGCTGGCCGAGGCTGCGCAGCGCGCTGAACAGGCCGTGTCGCAGGTGGAACCCGACGGCGACGATCGCCAGGGTGTAGAAGAGCGTGACGTACCACCGCGCGGGGGCGAAGTCGGCGACCACGTTGGCGTACGGGCGGCTCGGGTCGCCGACCGGGTTCAGCGTCCCGGTGGTCAGGTCGAGCAGGTGGTAGACCACGAAGAGCAGGATGATCACGCCGCCCCAACGCATGGTCCGGGCGGCGTAGCTGCCCCGCACCTTCCTGCGGTGGGCGTAGCGGACCGGGCGGGCGGCGCGGGCCCGCCGGGCGAGGGCGGTGGCCGCCGCGATGTGCCCCAGCACCGCCACGAGCAGGCCGACGCGCAGGATCCAGAGGAACCAGACACCGGGCAGGATCGGTGCGCCGATCTCCCGGAGCCAGTGGGCGTAGTGGTCGAACGAGGGCTGCCCGGCGAAGACCTTCAGGTTGCCGAGCATGTGCGCGACGAGGAACAGCACCAGGACGATGCCCGTCACCGCCATGACGGCCTTGAGGCCGACAGTGGAACGGACGGGCGACCGGGGCGACGTGACTACCACGCCATCGACGCTAGGAGGACTGCAATCAGTCGTCCAATGCATCGAACTCGCAGCATGCATAGCTATAAGCTATGTAGATGCAGTTCCATCAGCTCCGGTACTTCGTGGCAGTGGCCGAACTACGACATTTCACGCAAGCCGCCGAGCTCGTGGGGATCACCCAGCCATCGTTGAGTAAGCAAGTTCACGCCCTCGAGACAGCCCTCGGCACCCCGCTCTTCGAGCGGGTCCGGGGCAACATCGCCCTCACCGCCGCCGGTGAGGTGCTGCTCCCGTCCGCCAAGCGGATCCTCGCCGACGTGGAGACCGCGCAGCGCGAGGTGCAGGAACTGGTCGGCCTGCGTCGGGGACGCGTCCGCCTCGGTGCCACGCCCAGCCTGGTCACCTCCCTCGCCCCGCCGGTGCTGGCCCGGTTCCGCGACGCGTACCCGACCGTGGACCTGCGGGTGGAGGAGAGCGGCTCCCAGGACCTCGTCCGGGACCTGCTCCGCGGCGACCTCGACCTGGCGCTGATCATCATGCCGGGCCAGGGCACCGACCCAGGGCTGCGCGCCGAGCCGATCCTGCGGGAAAGCCTGGTGGTCGCCTCGCTGGACCCGCTCCCGGCCGCCGCCAGCGGCGAGCTGCGCATCGCCGACCTCCGCGACCAGCCCCTGGTGATGTTCCGGCAGGGCTACGACATCCGCGACGCCACCCTGGACGCCTGCCGGGCCGCCGGCTTCGAGCCCTCCTTCGCCGTCGAGGGCGGCGAGATGGACGCCGTGCTCAGCTTCGTCGAGGCCGGGCTCGGGGTGGCCCTGGTGCCGGGCATCGTGGTCGCCCGCCGCCCCCGCATCCGGGTCACCCCGCTCGCCCCGCCCGGGGTGCGCCGGACCATCGCGGTCGCCCGCCGACGGGACGCCGTACCCACCCATGCCGGCCGGGAGCTGCGCCGGATCCTGCTCGACCACATCCGGGACGCCGCCGGCCGGGGAAACCTGCCCCCCGGCGTCGAGCCGCTCTGACCCCGGCCGGGCGGCCGGCTCAGCGTCCCTCGGCCACGTCCATCGCCCGGTAGATCCGCTGCTCGGAGACCGGGTACGGGGTGCCGAGCGCCTGGGCGAAGACGTTCACCCGCAGCTCCTCGATCATCCAGCGGATCTGCCGGACCGCCTCGGCGTTGCGCCGCGTCGGTGGCAGGGCGGCCAGCATGTCCTGGTACTCCTTCTGCACCACCGCGATCCGGTCCTGCTGCTGGCGGTCCCGCTGCGGGTTACCGGGCAGCCGGTCCAGCCGCCGCTCGATCGCCGCGAGGTAGCGCAGCAGGTCGGGCAGGCGGGCGTACCCGGTCTCGGTGACGAACCCGGCGTGCACCAGCCCGGCGAGTTGGGCCTTGAGGTCGGCCAGCGCGGCCACCAGGGTCAGGTCGGTGGTCCGGGTCAGCCGCTGCTGCACCGCGTGGGCGGCGGCGAGTACCTTGCGGACCCGGTCCATCACCTCGACCACGGTGTCCACCAGGTCGGCGCGGACCTTGTCGCGCAGCGCGGCGAAGCCGTCCGCGTCCCAGGCCGGGCCGCCCGCGTCGGCGACCAGCCGGTCGATGGCCGCCCCGGTCGCGTCGGCGATGAGCTGCTGCACCCCGCCGTGCGGGTTGCGGCTCAGCGCCAGTTTCGCCTCGTTGGAGAGCCGGCCCTGGAGGAACTTCGCCGGGTTCGCCACGGTCAGCCGCAACAGCCGGCGGGTGCCCGCCCACATCGCCGCCGCCTGCTCGGCCTCGGAGTCGAAGACCTTCACCCCGACCGTCTCGCCCTCGTCGACCAGCGCCGGGTACGCGGTGACCCGGTAGCCGGCCCGGACCTGCTCGATGGTGCTCGGCAGCGTCCCGATGCTCCACTCGCGCAGCCCGGTGCGGGCCACGTCCGGCGCGGCGGCGGCGACCACCTGGCGTACCTCGGCCTTGAGCTGCCGTTGCAGGGCCGACAGGTCCTTGCCCTCGGCGACCGGCTTGTCCTCCTCGTCGAGCACCCGGAAGGTGACCCGCAGGTGTGCCGGGAGCCGGTCGAGGTCCCACGCGTCCCGGGGCACGGTCACCCCGGTCATCCGGCGCAGCACCCGGGTCAGCGCGTCCAGCAGCGGTTCCTCGCCCGGCGTGATCGCGGCCAGGGCGGCGCGGGCGAAGTCCGGCACCGGCACGAAGTTGCGCCGTACCGCCTTGGGCAGCGAGCGGATCAGCGCGACGACCAGTTCCTCGCGCAGCCCCGGCACCTGCCAGTCGAAGCTCTCCGCCGGCACCTGGTTGAGCAGCGGCAGCGGGATGTCCACGGTCACCCCGTCGGTCGGGGTGCCCGGCTCGAACCGGTACGTCAGCGGCAGCGTGACCCCGTCGGAGAGCCACTCGTCCGGGTAGTCCGCCTCGTCCACCCCGCTCCGGCCGGCGTTGACCAGCAGCTCCCGGGTGAAGGTGAGCAGGTCGGGCTGCTCCCGGCGGGTCTTCTTCCACCAGGCGTCGAAGTGCCGGCCGGACACCACGTCGGCGGGGATCCGCTGGTCGTAGAAGGCGAAGATGGTCTCGTCGTCGACCAGGATGTCCCGCCGGCGGGCCCGGTGCTCCAGCTCCTCGATCTCGGTGAGCAGCTTCTGGTTGTCCCGCCAGAACTGGTGGTGGGTGGACCAGTCGCCCTCGACCAGGGCGTGCCGGATGAACAGCTCCCGGCTCAGGCCCGCGTCGATCCGCCCGAAGTTCACCTTCCGGCCGGTGACCAGCGGGATGCCGTAGAGGGTCACCTTCTCGTAGGCGAGAACCGCCGCCTGCTTCTTCTCCCAGTGCGGCTCGCTGTAGCTGCGCTTGACCAGGTGCTGCGCGAGCGGCTCGACCCACTCCGGCTCGACCCGGCCGGCCACCCTCCCCCACAGCCGGGAGGTCTCCACCAGCTCGGCGGCCATCACCCAGCGCGGCGGCTTCCTGAACAGCGCCGACCCGGGGAAGACCGCGAACTTGGCGCCCCGCGCGCCGAGGTACTCGTGCTTCTGCGGGTCCTTCAGTCCGATGTGCGAGAGCAGCCCGACCAGCAGCGACTGGTGCACCTTCGGGGTGTCGATCTCCTCCGGCAGGTCCGCCCCCCGGTCCCGCCGTCCGCCGCCGGACTCCGCCGCGTCGCGCCGTCCGTCGTCCTTCGCAGCCTCCGCCGGCCCGCGTCGGCCGCGCCCCCCGCCACCCTGCTCCGGGGCACGCAACACCTGGCGCACCTGGCTGACGATGTCCTGCCACTCGCGCACCCGCAGGTAGTTCAGGTACTCCGCCTTGCACATCCGGCGGAACGCGCTGGAGGACAGCTCGCGCTGCTGCTCGCGCAGGTACCGCCAGAGGTTGAGGAACGTGACGAAGTCGGACTCCTTGTCGGTGAACCGGGCGTGCGCCTGGTCGGCCTGGGCCTGCTTCTCCGCCGGCCGCTCGCGCGGGTCCTGGATGGAGAGCGCGGCGGCGATCACGACGACCTCGGTGGCGCAGCCGTTGTGTTCGCCCTCCACCACCATCCGGGCCAGCCGGGGGTCGACCGGGAGCTGGGCCAGCCGCCGCCCGAGCGGGGTGAGCCGCTTCGCCGGGTCGGTCTGGGTCGGGTCGAGCGCGCCCAGCTCGTGCAGCAGGTTCATACCGTCGGTGATGTTGCGCCGGTCCGGCGGGTCGATGAACGGGAACGCGGCGATGTCCCCGAGCCCGATCGCGGTCATCTGGAGGATGACCGAGGCCAGGTTGGTCCGGAGGATCTCCGGGTCGGTGAACTCCGGGCGGGAGAGGAAGTCCGGCTCGTCGTAGAGGCGGATGCAGATGCCGTCCGAGGTACGCCCGCAGCGGCCCTTGCGCTGGTTGGCCGAGGCCTGGGAGACCGGCTCGATCGGCAGCCGCTGCACCTTGAGCCGGCTGGAGTAGCGGGAGATGCGGGCGGTTCCCGGGTCCACCACGTACTTGATGCCGGGGACGGTCAGCGAGGTCTCCGCGACGTTGGTGGCGAGCACCACCCGGCGTCGGCTGTGCGGGGCGAAGACCCGGTGCTGTTCGGCGGAGGAGAGCCGGGCGTACAGCGGGAGGATCTCGGTGCCGAGCAGCGACCGTTTCTTCTCCACCAGCTTGCCCAGCGCGTCAGCGGTGTCCCGGATCTCCCGCTCGCCACTGAGGAAGACCAGGATGTCGCCCGGCCCCTCGGCGGCCAGTTCCTCGACCGCGTCGCCGATCGCCTGGATCTGGTCCCGGACGTTCTCCTCGTCGTCGCCCTCGTCGTCCTCGGCCCCGGTGACCTCCACCAGTGGCCGGTAGCGCACCTCCACCGGGTACGTCCGCCCGGAGACCTCCACCACCGGCGCGGGTTTCCCCTCGGCAGCGCCGTCGGCGGGCGGCCCGGCGAAGTGCCGGGCGAACCGGTCGGTCTCGATGGTCGCCGAGGTGATGATCACCTTGAGGTCGGGCCGGCGGGGCAGGAGCTGCTTCAGGTACCCGAGGATGAAGTCGATGTTCAGGCTGCGCTCGTGCGCCTCGTCGATGATCAACGTGTCGTACTGGCGCAGCATGCGGTCGTTCTGGAGTTCGGCCAGCAGGATGCCGTCGGTCATCAACTTGACCAGGGACCGGTCGCTGACCTGGTCGGTGAAACGCACCTTGTAGCCGACCACGTCACCGAGTTCGGTGCCCAGTTCCTCGGCGATCCGGTCGGCGACCGTGCGGGCGGCCAGCCGGCGGGGCTGGGTGTGCCCGATCAACCCGTGCACGCCCCGCCCCAGCTCCAGGCAGATCTTCGGCAACTGGGTGGTCTTGCCCGAGCCGGTCTCGCCGGCCACGATCACCACCTGGTGGTCGCGGATCGCGGCGGCGATGTCGTCCTTGCGCTCGCTGACCGGCAGACCCACCGGATAGGTCACCGTCGGCACGGCGGCCCGGCGGGCGGAGAGCCGTGCCTCGGCTCCGGCCACGTCGGCGGCGATCTCGGCCAGCGCGGCATCCCGTCGTGCGGGGTCGCGCAGCCGGCGTACCCCGTCCAACCGGCGTTGGACGCGGCGCTGGTCGCGGAACATCAGCGCGGCCACCCGGCGGTTCAGCTCACCGAGGGAGGCGGAGGGCTCGCGGACGCTGTCGGGCGTGGCGGAGGCGGATGGATTCTGCATGTCGTCGCCAAGGATAGGCAGCCCGCCGCCGGACCGCTCCCGGGTTACCGACGGCTCCGCCTCCGTCGTCCACCCGAACGGGCCGCGGGTCGTAGCGGGGAGGGGCACCCTCCGGGGTAGCGGAGGGTCTACAGTTGGTCGCCGATCGAGCGCGGGGGATGCGATGACGATGCGCGACACCGACCGGGCGTTGGTGCAGGCCGCCGGTGCGGTCGCCCGGCTGCGCTGCCGTGGCGCCCGGCACACCGTGGCCGCCGCCGCCCGGACCCCGGAGGGCCGGGTCCTCACCGGGGTCAACGTGCATCACGCCGAGGGCGACACCTGCGCCGAGGTGGTGACCGTCGGCACGGCCGCCACGCAGGCCGCCGGTGAGCTGGAGACGATCGTCGTGGTGGGGGATCGGGGGCGGGAGGTCCTGACGCCCTGCCACCGGTGCCGGCGGTTGCTGCTCGACCACTTCCCGGCGATCCGGGTGATCGTCGGCCCGATGGACGAACCCCACGTGCTGCCCCTGGCCGACCTGCCGACGCCCGCCGCGACGCCGCAACGCTGACCGGGGCGGCCTGTCCCCGCCGCGGCGGAAACCGGGCCGGCCTCCTACCGGGGCTGCGCTGGGCGGGTCGCGTCGGCACCCTGGCCCGGGGTGCTGTCCCCGGCCGGGTGGTTGCCGTCGCCGTCGTCCGTGGCCGTGTGCTCGGCGACCGGACCCGCGTCGGTGGCGTGGTCCTGGTCGGTGGCGTGGTCCGGGTCGGCGGCCTCGGCGCGTCGGCGTCGCGCCCAGAGCAGCGCCGCGACGGCCGCGACGGCGGCCAGTGCGATCTTGAAGCCGACCTTGCCGAACGCGAGGTTGCCGAGGCCCACCGTGATCACTCCGGCCCACCAGGACGGATCGAGGTAGCGGTCCCGGTCGGTGGAGAACTCCCAGTCGCGGAGCCACCAGCCGAGGGCGACCAGACCCAGGGCAGCCACTCCCACGAGGATGGCCGCCACGACCAGTCGGGCGGTGCCGTCACGTGCCGCAGACATGTCCCGACCCTATGCGTCACCCGCCAGCCGAACCGCCACCGCCACCTGCCGGCCGATTTGCCACCGCCACCTGCCAGCCGCCCGCCACCCGGCGGGGCGGACGGTGAACGGCTGGCAGCGTTGGCGCAGGCCGGGCGGCGGTGTCGGCACCGGCTGGGCGTTGGCGTCGGGTCAGACGCCGGCGGTGACCGGGGTGGCGGCGCGGCGACGGCCGAACAGCAGGTGGTCCAGGCTGAACCGGCCGGCGCCGACGGCGGCGAGCAGCAGTGCCGCCGCGCCGAGAGCGAGGACGAGTTCGTAGCCACCCTGGTCCACGAAGATGCCGTTGCCGGCGTGCACGAAGACGTAGGCGCCGAGCATGTTCAGCGCGAGCAGCACCCCGGCGACCGGGACTGCCAGGCCGAGGACCAGCGCCGCGCCGCCGACCAGCTCCACGGCGGTGGCGAACCAGGCGGCGAGCGTCGGCAGGGGGACGCCCGACTGGTCGAAGAAGGCGGCGGTGCCGTCGACGCCGTTGGTGACCAGCTTCTGCCAGCCGTGGGCGAAGAACACGACGCCGACGCCCATCCGGGCGAGCAACATCGCGACGTCACGAACGGAAGCAGGCAGGGACATGGGTCTTCTCCTCGGATGGGCGACGGTGGGACGCCGGCCATTCGGGGGCCGGCGGGTGACGGCCTACGCGTCACTGCCCGGCCCTGAGAGGACCGGGCAGCGCGTGGAACACGCGGCGTCGGAGGGTGGACCACCGGGCGGGCGGCCCTGCCTCGTCGACCACCGTACCGGGAGATTGTTGAAAGCTCAATGATTGAAAGTGGGAGCTCTTCGGGCGTAGCGCCAGCTGTCTGGGCACCCTCCTTCGCTCCGGGCTCACGCCGGCGGCCCGTTTCGGCGTGCCGTCCGGCTCTGATCGGCAGCGTTGCGTGACGATGGTGACGGTGCGCCCGATGTCACGACCGGTAATCGTCGTGGTGGTCAGCCGGTATCGCTCTCCCGCGCTTTGCTCTGCACCCGTATAGGCGCCATTCGTCTCACCAGGCTTTCCTTGGGGTCGGTGGCAGTTGCGGCGCCGCATGCCGGACTACGGATGGTGACTGGCGCATCGGTGGGTGCAGAGCAAAGGAGGTCGGAGGACAGTGGCGCGGGCGCGGTGGTGATACACGCTCCGTGCAGGCGGATGGTGGGTGGACATGTCCGGTATCCGGTGTCCGGTTTTGGCCTCCGGCTCACGATTGGTGATTCCGGGCAAACTCTTACGTACGTCCCGGATCATCCCGACCGGGCTCGCAGACGTCGGGCGTCCGGTGACCGTTGGCTGTCATGAGGGAGGCAGGCCCCGGCGTCACGTTCGGCTGGCCCGCCGCGGTGGCCGTGGCGGGGAATCGGTCCGGGGGCGGGGGCGTTGTAACGAGTTCACCCGTGAGCCTCCCGCCCACCCGGCTCCCGGCCGCCGGCCCTTCCCGAGCCGACGTGCCCCACCCGGAGCCGGGACCCCGGTCCCCGGAATGCCGGCCGGTCGGGTGGCGTTGTACCAACCTGGCGCACCGAGTGGGCCGAGCCCCGGACCGCGCCCCCCGATCTTCCTCCGTGGTGCCCCCGCGCCGCGACCATCCACCTCCACGTGTGGCGCCCCCCGCGCCCGCGTGCCCCCCGGAACAACGGAAAGGCAGGACACCCCCATGACCACGCTGATCCGTAAGGCCGCCCTGACCGCCGCTGGTGCCGCCCTCGCCGGTGGCGCGCTCGCCGGCCCCGCGACCGCCTTCGCCGCCCCCACCACCCACACCCCGACCACCTCGGTCACCGCCGACCGCGGCCACGACCGCACCAACGCCAAGCACGACAAGGGCCAGCGGGAACTGCGTGTCCGCTACGAAGCGCAGCCGAACTTCTACTACTGCGGCCCCGCCGCCGCCCGCAACGCCCTCACCACCCTCGACCGTGACGTCTCCCAGGACGACCTCGCCCGCGA
>NZ_JBITJH010000036.1:0-48185 GCF_044459745.1 Micromonospora sp. NPDC050187 | reverse complement strand
TTCTCGCCCTCGTTTTGGTCGCGGGGCGGGAGGAGTTCAAACACGTCGGGCTGTATTTTTTTATCGTATTTTCGTTTTTCTGTACCCCCGGCGGGGGGGGGGCGGGGGGCCGGGCCCGCCCCACTCCGCAGGCAGGTCAGGCGAGCGGGAACTCGTCGAAGAGCACCACCGCCGAGTCCGGCTGACGGGTGTCGAAGCGGTACGAACGCACCACCCCGGCCGCCGAGTCCAGCAGTGAGAACACCGTGATGTCGTTGCTCGCCACGTAGGGCAGCGGCTTCCCGGCGGCGTCGGTCAGCGGCGCGACGGTCGGCACCACCGGGGTCAGGCCTCCCGGGTCGCCCTGCCGGACGTGGTCGGGGCTCTCCGGCAGGTTGCGCGATGTCCCGCTGGACGGGTCGTACGCGCCGTAGCTGTTGCCGACGTTCGAGGTCTCCAGCCAGTTCACCCCGTCGGCGTTGCGGAACCGGTTCCACAGGTGCGAGTGGCCGTTGTGGACCAGGTTCACCCCGCCCGCCGAGAAGAGCGGCTCCAGGTCACGCAGGATGTGGTCGTCGGCGAGCGGGTAGCGGTAGCGCACTCCGGTCACCGCGCCGGTGGCCGGATTCCGGGTGATCTCCTGCACCGGATCGGTGAACGGCGGCGCGGAGTTGTCCCCCAGGCCGTGGCCGGGGTGGTGGTACATCACCACCCGGTACTTCGCCTGCCGGGCCGCGCTGGAGGCCAACTCCTTCTCCAACCAGCGGTACTGCCGCGAGCCCTTCTTCACCGGCTCGAAGATGAACTGCCCGTAGCCCCACTTCGCGTCGTCCGCCAGGTCCGCCGGGTTCTCGGAGAACTTGCCCCGGGTGTTGGCCGCCCCCGACCGCCAGATCTGGGTGGCGAAGAGGGTGACCAGGTGCACGTCGCCGATGGTCCGGGACCACCAGCGCGGCCCGCCCTCGGCGCTGCGCGGGTACGGGAAGATCTCCTCGTAGGTGGTGACGTCCCAGGAGTGCTCAGCCAGCCAGGTCTCCTCGTCGATGCCGCTCGGGCGGGTCTCCCGCCAGCGGCGGCGGGCCACCTCGATCGGCTGCGGGTCGTTGAACTGGCTGTCCAGGCCGGCCGTGTCGGACCAGCGCCCCATCACCTCGTGGTTGCCGATCGCCGGAAAGATCGGTGAGTGCTGGACCAGCGGCGCGCCCCGGTAGGTGCGTCCGGCGACGACGCGCTCGGCCCGGCCGGTCAGCCCGGCGAAGAACGCCAGCCCGGTGGTGCTGTCGAACCACTCGCTGGCCCGGTCCGGCACGTTGACCAGGTCCCCGGCGACGAGGATGCCGTCCAGGCGCACCCCGGCGGTCTCGGCGACCTTCTCCAGGTTGGCCGGGGTCATCGTCTTGAGCTGGTGGTCGCTGGTGAGCAGCAGCCGCACCGGCTTGCGCCGGGGCACCGCCGGGGCCAGGGAGTACGCGGCGGTGACCGTGGCCCGTCCCAGGTGGTCGACGGAGACCACCCGGTACGGCGTGCGCTCGCCGGACCGCAGGCCGGTCACCCGGGCCAGGTGCCGGTACACCGGCCGGTCCAGCACCGCGCTGTACGTCCGGCCGGGGACCGCCGAGGAGGCGTCCTCCCGGGTACGGCTCAGTCGGGTGGTCTCGGCGGCGACCCGACGCCAGCCGGAGCCGGCGGCCCGGCGGCCGGTGGCCGCGTCGAGGGCGGCCCCGTCGTCGAGCGTGGCGACCGCCGAGCCGACCAGCACCACCTGGGTGGTGCCGTGCTCCTCGGTGTGCCAGACGACGTGGACGCCGCTCGACTGCGGGTCGAGCAGGTACGGCTCGCAGAGCAGCGGCCGGCCGCCGAGGCGCGGGGTGGGAGCGTCGTCCGGTTCGGTGGGGCGCGGCGCGGCGACGGCGGGCGCGGCCCCGCCGCCGACCACACCGGCGGCCACGGCGGCACCACCGGCGAGGGCAAGGACGTTACGGCGGGTGAGACTTCCGGAGTCGTCGTCGGTGGCGGAGCGGTCAGTGTGGTTCTCGGTCATGACCTGCACCTCAGCAAAGAGGTCTGACCGGCGTACCCCGTGCGGGTGAACGGCACCGCGCGGCCCGGTGAACCGGTCTGCGCCGACCACCGGCGATCCGTCGACCGCCACGGGGGGTGACCGGCCGACGCCGCCACCGTCGCCGCACGGCCGACGCCCGCAGATCCGGCATGGAATGTTGCCCCGTGCATCTCCCGCTGTTCACATCGATGCCGATAGCATCGCTGGGCATGAATATTAGGAGCATCACACGCTCGCGAACCGGACGGATGATCACTGCCGTCGCACTGACCGTCGCGGTGGCGGTACCCGTCGTGGTGACCTCCGCCTCGGCCGCGACGGCTCTCACCGTGGCCCAGGCGCTCGCCGCCCAGGACGGCCGCACGGCGACCGTGACCGGATACGTCATCGGCCAGCCCACCTCGACCACGACGGTCCTCCGGTCCGGCTTCACCGCCGACACCGCGATCGCCATCGCCGACTCGACCGCCGAGACCAGTGCGAGCCGGATGCTCTACGTCCAGGTCACCAGCGCGTACCGGAACACGTTCGGGCTGCTCACCAACCCGGACCTACGCGGGAAGCAGGTCACCACGACCGGCACGCTGACCGCGTACTTCAGCCACGGCGGGCTGAAGAGCCCGACCGCGATGAGCCTCGGCGGCACCACCGCGCCGTCGCCGACGTCGTCCCCCACGCCCCGTCCGACCAGCACCGCCCCGGGCGGCGACTACGACCCGACGTACTACGCCGACGCGATCGGCAAGACCGGCAGCGCGCTGCGCAGCTCGCTGCACTCGATCATCAAGGTGCAGACGAAGCTCTCCTACGACCAGGTGTGGGAGGCGCTCAAGGACACCGACCAGGACCCGGCGAACACGAACAACGTCATCCTCCTCTACACCGGACGCTCGCAGAGCAAGAGCACCAACGGCGGCGGGGCGAACGACTGGAACCGCGAGCACGTCTGGGCCAAGTCGCACGGCGACTTCGGCACCTCGACCGGCCCCGGCACCGACGTGCACCACCTGCGCCCGACCGACGTCTCGGTGAACTCGACCCGGGGCAACAAGGACTTCGACAACGGCGGCAGCCCGGTCGGCGAGGCCCCCGGCAACTACACCGACGCCGACTCCTTCGAGCCGCGTGCCGCGGTCAAGGGCGACGTCGCCCGGATGATCATGTACATGGCCATCCGGTACGAGGGGAACGACGGCTGGCCGAACCTGGAGCTGAACAACTCGGTCAACAACGGCAGCGCGCCGTACCACGGGAAGATGTCGGTGCTGCTCCAGTGGCACCAGGCCGACCCGCCGGACACCTTCGAGAAGCGTCGCAACCAGCGGATCTACGAGCAGTGGCAGGGCAACCGCAACCCGTTCGTCGACCACCCGGAGTGGGCCGCCTCGATCTGGGGCTGACCCCCGCTCGCGGCCGGTCCCGGACCCCCGCTCCGGGACCGGCCGTGGCACATCGACGAAAGCCGAGGCTTTACCGCGTCGAGATCGACTGTTATCTTTCCGGAAATCGCTGCAAGTTCTTGCGGCACCCGGACCTCGGACGTCGGAGAAGGCCCATGCCCGCACCTCGCGCCCGGCGTACCCGGGCCGCCCTCGCCGCCGGACTCGCCGCCGCGCTGACCGCCGTGGCTGCCCTGGTCGCGCCCATGGTCGCCGCGCCGCCGGCCGCCGCCGCGATCGACGCCCGCGCCCTCGGCGCACGTTACGACAGCAGCGGGTCGCGGATCACCTTCCGGGTCCACTCCGCCGCCGCCACCCGGATGACCGTCAACGTCTACGCCACTCCCACCGGCACCGGCGAGAACGCGAGCTATGTGCTCACCCGGGACTCCTCCGGCGTGTTCGGTGCCACCGTCGAGGTCGCCGCGCTGCGGGCCGCCGGCGTCACCGGCACCGTCTACTACGGCTACCGGGCCTGGGGGCCGAACTGGCCGTACAGCAGCGCCTGGACCAAGGGCTCCTCGGCCGGCTTCGTCGCCGACGTCGACGCCGCCGGCAACCGGTTCAACCCCAACAAGCTGCTGCTCGACCCGTACGCCCGGGAGATCAGCCACGACCCGCTGCGGCCCGGCATGACCACTTCCACGACGTACGCCTCCGGGCCGGCGTACCGGACCATCGACAGCGGCCCGCACGCGGCCAAGGGAATCGTCCTCGCCGCCACCACGGCGAACGTCGGCAGCAAACCCACCCGGGCGCTCAAGGACGACCTCGTGTACGAGGTGCACCTGCGCGGGCTGACCCGCAACGACCCGTCGGTCCCGGCCGCCTACCGGGGCACCTACCGGGGGGCCGCGCTGAAGGCCGGCTACCTCGCCTCGCTCGGGGTGACCGCGGTGGAGTTCCTGCCGTTGCAGGAGACGCAGAACGACACCATCGACGTCGACCCGACCAGCACCGCGGGCGACAACTACTGGGGCTACATGACCCTGAACTACTTCGCCCCGGACCGCCGATACGCCTACGACCGCTCCCCCGGCGGGCCCACCCGTGAGTTCCAGCAGATGGTCAAGGCGTTCCACGACGCCGGGATCAAGGTGCTGGTCGACGTGGTCTACAACCACACCGGCGAGGGCGGGGTCTACAACGCGGGCGGGTCGAACGTCTACGACATCGTCTCCTGGCGCGGGCTGGACAACCCGACCTACTACTCGCTCACCGCCGACCGGCAGTCCTCCTGGGACAACACCGGCGTCGGCGGGAACTACAACACGTACCACCCGGTCGCCCAGGACCTGATCGTCGACTCGCTGGCGTACTGGAAGAACACGCTCGGCGTCGACGGGTTCCGGCACGACCTCGCCTCCGTGCTCGGCAACACCTGCCAGCACGGCTGCTTCAACTACAACAGGACCGACCCGAACACCGCGCTCAACCGGATCACCCGGGAGATGCCGCCCCGCCCGGCCGGCGGTGGCGCGGGCGTGGACTGGATCGCCGAGCCGTGGGCGCTCGGCGACGGGACGTACCAGGTCGGCAACTTCCCCGTCGGCTGGTCGGAGTGGAACGGGCAGTACCGGGACACGCTGCGCCGGGACCAGAACAAGCTCGGCGTCACCGCGGTCACCCCGGGCCAACTCGCCGACCGGTTCGCCGGCTCCTCCGACCTGTACGGCGACGACGGCCGTCGGCCGTGGAACTCGGTCAACTTCATGGTCGCCCACGACGGGTTCACCCTGGCCGACCTGTACGCCTGCAACGGCAAGAACAACAACCAGGCGTGGCCGTACGGGCCCTCCGACGGCGGCAGCGACGACAACATCTCCTGGGACCACGGCGGGAACGCCGCCGACCAGCGCCGGGCGGCCCGCAACGGACACGCGTTCCTGATGCTCTCCGCCGGCACCCCGATGATCACCGGCGGGGACGAGGTGCTGCGCGGGATGCGCTGCAACAACAACCCGTACAACCTGGACTCGTCGGCGAACTGGCTCGGCTGGAGCCCGACCGCCGACCAGACCACCTTCCGGACCTTCGCCTCCCGGCTGGCCGCCTTCCGCCACGCGCACCCGGCGCTGCGGCCGGCGAACTTCTACTCCGCCGCCGACACCAACGGCAACGGGATGCCCCAGCTCGCCTGGTTCACCCCGGCCGGCACCAGCCCCGACGGGGCATACTGGGGCAACGCCGGCAACCACGCCCTCGGCTGGCGGATCGACGGCACCGAGTTCGGCGACCCGGCGTCGGCCGTCTACGTCGGTTACAACGGCTGGTCCGGGGACGTGAACTTCACCCTCCCGTCACCCGGTGCCGGGAAACAGTGGTACCGCGTCACCGACACCGCCACCTGGGCGGAGGGACCCAACCAGGTCGCCGTACCCGGGTCGGAGGCGCTGATCGGCGGCCAGGGCACCAGCTACCTGCTGCGCGGTCGCAGCCTGCTCCTCCTGGTCGCCCGCTAGGGAGATCGCGCCTCGTCGCAGGTGAACCGGACGACGACCGGGGTAGGACAGCCCGGAAGACCGCACGAGGCGCAGAGGGAGCGGCATGGCCACCAACACGATTCCGGACATCACGCTCAACGACGGCAACACCATCCCGCAGCTCGGCTTCGGGGTGTTCCAGGTCGAACCACGGGACACCGTCACCGCCGTACGCGAGGCGCTGCGGGTCGGCTACCGGCACATCGACACCGCCCAGATGTACGGCAACGAGTCCGAGGTCGGGCAGGCGATCCGGACCTCCGGGCTGGAACGGGAGGACGTCTACGTCACCAGCAAACTCAGCAACGCCTTCCACCGTCCCGACGACGCCCGCAAGGCGATCCAGTCGACGCTCGACGAACTGAGGTTCAACTACGTCGACCTGTTCCTGATCCACTGGCCGCTGCCGACGCTCTACGACGGCGACTTCGTCTCCACCTGGAAGGCGCTGGAGGAGTGCCGGGCGGACGGCCGGGCCCGCTCGATCGGCGTGTCGAATTTCCAGGTGCCGCACCTGGAGCGGCTCGCCGCCGAGACGGACACCCCACCGGCGGTGAACCAGGTCGAGGTGCACCCGTACTTCGGCAACGAACAGGTCCGGGCGTACGGGCGGGAGCACGGCATCGTCACCGAGGCGTGGTCGCCGATCGCCCAGGGCAAGGTGCTGGGCGACCCGGTGGTCACCGAGATCGCCGGGCGGCTGGGCCGCAGCCCGGCCCAGGTGGTGCTCCGCTGGCACATCCAGCGCGGTGACGTCGTCTTCCCCAAGTCGGTCACGCCGGAACGGATCGCCGAGAACATCGCGATCTTCGACTTCACGCTGGACGACGACGACATGTCCCGGATCAGCGCTCTCGACCGGGGCGAGACCGGCCGCCAGGGCGCGCACCCCGACACCTTCGACTGGATGCCCGCCTGAGCCCCGGGCTCAGCCTGCCTCGGGCTGCCCCGGCGGTCGATCCGGTCCGGTGGTGAGGTCCAGCCGCCAGTCGTGTGAGCGCATCAGCTGACCGGGCGGGAACTCGAAGTCGGTCTCGCCGAGCAGGGTGAACCCGGCCTTGCGGCAGACCGCGTTCGACGCGACGTTGTCGACCGACGGGAAGGCGTGGGCGTAACGGTGCGTACGTCGGGCGCGGACCTGGGCGACGGCGGCCCCGAGCGCCGCGGTGGCCAGTCCCCGCCCCTGGTACGCCGGCAGGATCGACCAGCCCATCTCGTAGACCGTGTCGCCGTGCCAGACGCGTTCCCAGTAACCGATGCTGCCGACCGCCTCGCCCTCCGGCAGCGACACCACCCGGAACATGCAGCCCTGGCCGGTGCCGGCGAAGTCCACGTACCTCCGGTGCCGGGCGAACACCTTCTCCTCACTCTCCGGGCCGCCGACGTGCCGTTTCATCTCCGGCGTGTTGATCTGCCGAAGCAGGTCGAGGTCGTCCTCCTGCCACGGCTCGATGCGAACCAGGTCCACCACGGCTCCTCCCGTCGGATTCGTCTCCCGACAGTGAAGCCCATCCTCCCGGCGACATCGGTGCCGCCCCCGCGACGGGAGCGGCACCGACGTCGGATCCGTCCTCAGCGGTCGGCGCAGATGGCGTACGACCGCAGGTCCCAGTTGCCGGCGAAGGCGTCCTCCTCGTACGCCCCGGAGATGACCGACGTCGGGGCGGTCGCCGCACCGCCGTTGGGGCTGAAGTCGTCCACCACGGCCTCGCCGGTCGCGCCGTTCACCTCGAACCCCGCGCCGGTCAGCAACGTGCCGTTCGGGCAGGTGGCCGTGACGTTGCGGAAGTCGTCGGAGTTCAGCGCGCTGGTGGCGGCGACCCGGATCAGGCCGGGAACCGGGTTCGCGCAGAGGGCGTACGCGGTGGCCGTCCAGTTGCCGACGAAGGTGTCCGACTCGTACGCCCCCACGGTCACCGCCGTCGGCGCGCTGACGACGCTGCCGTTGGGACGGAAGTCGTCCACGACGCCCTCACCGGTCACCCCGGTCAGCTCGAATCCGGCACCGGTCATCACCTTGCCGGTGGGACAGGCGGCGGTGGCGCTGTGGAAGGGGTTCGAGTCCGTGCTGCTCGCCGCCGAGATCCGCACCAACCCGGCCAGCGGGTTCGCGCAGACGGCGTACGCGGTGACCATCCAGTTCGCGGTGGTCGGGTCCGCCTCGTACGCCCCCACCGTCAGGGCGGTGGGAGCGGTGGCGGGCCCACCGTTGGGACTGAAGTCGTCCACCACCACCTCACCGAGCCCACCGGTGATCTCATAACCCGTGCCGACCAGTACCTTCCCGACCGGGCAGGTGGCGGTGACGCTGCGGAAGTCGTTGGAGTTGCTGGGACTGGTCGCGGAGATCCGCACCAGCCCGGGGACAGCGGCCGAGGCCGGACCCGCCGGAGCGGCCATAACCGCGACGGCGACACCGAGCACGAGGACGAGCCCTCGGGTTCCGAGGCGCCGGAACCCTGTCTGATCTGACATGCGTTACTCCTGTTCCGTCCCCCGGTGACCGCGTGTGTCGCGGGGTGCCGGGGATCGTGGCCGTGGCGCATTGACGTGGGGTGACCAGCCGGCCCGGAGCCGGCTGGGGATCCGACTACAAGGGGTCACCGAAGGCGCGGTGAAACGGCGTCACATCGTCGCGCAGATGGCGTAGGACCGAATCGACCAGTCGTTGCTGTAGGGGTCCTCCTCGAAGGCGCCCGTGATGATGCTGCTCGGTCCGGTGGCCGGGCCACCGTTGGGGGTGAAGTCGTCCACCGCGACCTCACCGAACCCTTCCCGCACCTCGTACCCACCACCGACCAGCACCTTGCTGGCCGGGCAGTTGGCCGTGGCGCTGCGGAAGTCGTCCGAGCCGCCGGTGCTGGACATGGTGATCTGCACCAGGCCGGGGAGCGGATTCGCGCAGATCGCGTAGGCAGTCAACGACCAGGGGCCGGAGAAGGGGTCCGCTTCGTACGCCCGCACGTCGACCGCGGTCGGAGCGGTGATGGACGTGCCGTTGGCACGCAGGTCGTCCACCATGGCCTTGCCGACCACCTCCTGCATCTCGAAGCCGGCGCCGGTCAGCTGCTTGCCCGTCGGGCAGGTGGCGATGGTGGAGTGGACATCGGACGAGTCGCCGCCGTTGGTCACCGAGACGCGTACCAGCCCGGCCACCGGGTTGGCGCAGACCGCGAAGGCCTGGACCATCCAGACGTCGGGGAACTCGTCGACCTCGTACGCCCCCACCGTGATCGCGGTCGGTGCGGTGGTGGGACCGCCGTTGGGACGGAAATCGTCGATCGTCACCTCACCGGACGCGCCGACGATCTCGTACCCCCCGCTCAGGAGCACCTTGCCCACCGGGCAGACGGCGGTGGCGCTCTGGTAGTTGTTGGAGGTCAGGGTGCTGGTCGCGGAGATCCTCATCAGGCCGGGGACGGCGGCCGATGCCGGGCTCGCGGGAGCGACCACACCCACGAAGGCACCGACGAGCACGAAGACGAACGCTGGGGCTCCGAAGCGCCGGAAGCGTGTCTGATCTGACATCGTTGCTCCTTTTCGTCCGTCCGGTCGCGGCACCACGTGCCCCGGAGACCGGACTTCTTGGCTGACCCGATTACCGCGAGCAGTCGGACGCCCCGGCGTCATTCGAGCAATGACCACGCCAGACGATCGACTGCTCCTCCCTCGTCCGACACCACCCGCATGTCGCACAGCCGGCTCGGAAGCCGGAACGCGGGTGGCCGCCCCCGCTCGGGGAGGGTGAACTGGTAGCGACCACCGTGGTCATGGTCGCTCCGACGGCGTTCAACGTCGTCACTGCGAGGGTGCCCGGAGTTGACGGCACCGTGTCGCCCGAGGACTGCGTCCACTCACCCGACGACGGCAGACCGGGTGCACTGTCGAGCCCGTTCCGGCTGGCCCACGGTGTGCGTCCCCTACGGTGGACGGCATGAGCCGCGCACCCGTGCTGCACCTGGTCGTCTCCGCCGCCGGCCCCGCCCGTGGCATCCCCGCCCTCGTCGACCTGCTGATCGCCGACGGCTGGACGGTCTGCCTGATCCTCAGCCCGACCGCGGCGACCTGGCTCGACCGCGAAGCCCTCGCCGAGGCGACCGGCCACCCGGTGCGCGTCGAGTGGCGGCTCCCCGGCGACCCCGAGCCGCACCCCGTGGCCGACGCCGTCGCGGTCGTGCCGGCCACCTTCAACGTGATGAACAAGTGGGCGAACGGCATCAACGACAATGTCGCCCTCGGCGTCCTCAACGGGGCGCTCGGCGCCGGCCTGCCGGTGCATGCCTTCCCGTACGTCGGCCGTGGCCTCGGCAACCACCCCGCCTACGCCGGCAACCGCCGCCTGCTGGAGCAGGCCGGCGTCGTCGTCACCGACCTGCCCGACCCGGACCGGGAAGGCTGGCAACCGGTCGTCGGCATCCTCCGCCCCACCCGTGTACGCCGCTCCGCCGCGTGATGCACCTTCTCCGACCACGGCAAAACCCTCTACAGATCCCCACGATGTGTAGAGGGTTTTGTTGGTGCGCGTCCGGACCCAGGTCGCGCAGCGTCAGTGGGCGTCGGGCAGGTGGATGCGGTGGGCGGGCACGCCTCGCAGTGTCCACGTGCACGACACCCTCGCGGACCACCCGGTTCTTCGTGACCCACGTGATCCCGCCGACGGTGACCGCTCGCGCGAGCGGCGACAACAGAGCGCCGAGGCTGGCCGCCGTCATCAGATACGAAACCTGGCGACTCAACGGCCAACCTCCCGATTGACTTGATCTACGGATCAGCCTCGCGACCCTATGGCCCGACCGGGCACTGTGGAACGGACAGAATGTGCGAATCCTGCCGGTACCGCTTCAGGGCCGAGAGGATTCCCTGGTTGGCTTCCCAGCCGTCCGGGAACTTGACCGGAACGTTGAGGTGGACCGGCTCGGTGGACGGGTGGGCGTCCAGCAGCTCCGCGATCCCGGCCCGTGCGACCACGATGCAGGCGTGCCGATGCCGGGACGTCAGCACGCAGAGTCGCCCCGACTCCAGGTGGAACGCGGTCGCGTCCCGCCGGCCGGAGAGCGGGTGCAACACGATCGTGACGTCGTACTCGCGGCCCTGGAGCCGGTTGGCGGTGTCGACGGTGATGCCCGCCCCGGCCTCGCCGAGCCGCGCGCGGATTGCCGCGACCTGGTCGCGGTGCGCGGCCCCGACGGCGATCCGGGACGCGTCGACCGGGGACGTCTCCCCCGACGAGTACGCCACCGCGCCGCGTTGCAGCACCCGCAGCGCCAGCGCGGCACACGCGGCTGCCGCCTCCCCGTCGGTGCGCGGCGTGTGCCGGGCCGGCAGCTCGTGCAGCGCCCAGCCCGACGACGCGGCCAGCTCCACCGTCGCGTCGAGCGCGTCACCCGGCCCGGCCTCGGTGAACGTCAGAACCCGGTCGTCCGGCCCGGTCCCGGCGCGGAATCCGGTGAACGGATAGAAGGCCGCCGCCACCACCGGGGCCGCCGAGGCGGGCAGCCGCCACGACACCGGCAGCCGGTGCACCGGCAGGTCGGGGTTGTGCCGCAGCAGCACCGCCACGGCGGACTGCATCGGATCCCAGGTCAACCCGGTCCAGCGGGCGGTCTCGACGGTCGAGAACGGATCGAGCTGGCCGGGATCCCCCACGAACAGGGCCCGCTCGAACCTGCCGGCCACGCGCAACAGGGCGTCCGACCGCATCTGGTACGCCTCGTCCACGATCGCCCACGGCCAGGAGCCGTCGGCGACGGTGGCCCACTTGGCGGCCGTACCGATGATGACGGCCGGACCGCCGAGGTCGGCGACCTTCGCGGCGACCCGGACCGTCTCGTGGGCCCTGATCCGCTCGGTCGGCCGGTAGTCGGCGGCCGACAGCCGGCCGATCGGCAGTTCGGCGGCCTTTCGGGCGAGGCGGTCGATCAGGTCGTCGACCTGCTCGTTGGTCTGCGCAATGATGATCAGCGGCTCGCCGGCCTCGGCCAGCTCGACGGCGGCCCGGACGACGAGCGTCGACTTGCCGGCCCCGGGCGGCGAGTCGACCACCACGCCCCGGTGGTCGCCCGAGCGCAGGTCGGCCAGGACGGCGGTGATGACCCGCTCCGCCTCGACCCCCGGCGGCAGATCCAGAGCAGTCCGCATCGTCCCCACTTTCCTCAAGGCGGCCCTGGTGACCTTACCGATGAGCAGGCCATAGACCGGATTCCTGTGCAATGCGGCCAACCTGCTCCCGAGCGGCCCTTGCCGCGCGTGCAGTGGAACCGACACCTCCAGGCCGACCGGGAAGCCGAGGGAGCCACGCCGGAAAACGGGACGCTGTCCAAGATCCGACATCTTGGGCGCATCCTCGGTGGGACCTGGCACTTTCCTCAGCGGCGCGGAGCCAACTCGCATCTTCCCTCGGTGACCGGCGCAGCACAGGGCAACCTCAAACACGACCCCTCGTTATCGTGTCGGCTTCCCAACCCTCACTTCACAAGGACGGCACGTGGGCATCATCCGGGAGATGCAGCGGGCGCATGCACGCCAGGTGCGCGCACAGCGGCAGGCTCAGGCTGCCGCCCACCGGCATCACCAGCAGTTGGTCCGGGCGGCGGAAAGCGCCCGAAAAGCTGCAGAGCGCGCAGCGGCGGCAGACGCGCGGGAACGCAAACGACTTTACGTTGAGGCGCGCCTGGCCGAGGTCGCCGCGAACAACTCAGAACTGCTGGGCCACCTTGAGGAGCTCGACAATCTACTCACGGCTACCCTTACCGTAGATGATCATATCGACTTTGGCAGATTGAAGAAGTCGGTAGAGCATCCGGCCTTCAACCCAGGCTCCCTCGGCAACCCGTTACCACCCCCTGATTGGCGCCATTTCGAACCGCCGCAGCCCAGTGGGCTCGGCAAGCTGTTCGGCGGACAGGCGAAGTACCAGCAACAGGTGAACCTGGCTCAGCACGCGTTCGGTCAGGCTCAAGCGCAGCATGCCACAGCCGAGGCTGACCGACAGCGGCGGCTGGCCGCCGCGTACCAGCGGTACCAGCAGCATCGCGAGAAGGTTGAGGCAGAGGTAGCCACACACAACGCGGAGGTTGAGCGGTTCGCAGCGGCGGTCGCTGCGGGTGATCCGGCTGAGGTCGTCGAGTACTTCGGCATGGTGTTGAGCAACTCCGTGTACCCCGACGATTTTCCTCAGCAGTACCGACTGGCCTACGTGCCGGAATCGCGTCAGCTCATCGTCGAATACCACCTTCCGACCATGGAGGTGGTGCCCGCCATACGCGAGTACCGTTACGTGAAGGCACGAGACGAGATCACCACAACCGCTCGTCCTGCCAAGGAGATCAGGGAACGGTACGCGGACATCGTCGCCCAGGTGACGCTCCGCACGGTGCACGAGATGTTCGAAGCCGATCGGTCGGGGCTCGTGGAAACGGTTGTCTACAACGGCATCGTTCACACGACAGACCCGCGCACCGGCGCTGCCGTCCGCCCCTGCCTGGTGACACTCCGCACCACCCGCGAGGTGTTCGCCGAGCTGAACCTGAGCAAAGTCCAGCCCACGGCGTGCCTTCAGCATCTGAACGCCTCCGTCTCGAAGCGTCCAGAGGCCCTGGCTCCGGTGCGGCCGGTCCTCGAGTTCGACATGGTGGACAAGCGTTTCGTTGACGAGGTCGATGTCCTGGCGGATCTCGACCAGCGACCCAATCTACTCAAGCTGACTCCCACGGAGTTCGAAAGCTTGATCCAGAATCTCTTTGCCAGGATGGGTCTGGACACCAAGCAGACTCGGCCCTCGCGGGACGGCGGCGTCGACTGTGTCGCCTACGACCCCCGCCCGATTTTCGGGGGCAAGGTGGTGATCCAAGCCAAGCGGTACCGCAATACGGTCGACGTCTCGTCAGTGCGAGACCTCTTCGGAACCGTACAGAACGAGGGTGCCTCCAAGGGGATCTTGGTTACCACCAGCGGCTATGGTCCAGCGTCGTACGATTTCGCCTCGGGGAAGCCGCTGGAACTCATTGACGGATCCAACCTGCTTTACCTGCTCGCCGAGCACGCGGAGGTGAAAGCCCGCATCGATCCCAGCGAGCTCGACTGATTCGATGGTTTCGCTGCAGGTTCTCCCGCCGCATCGGGCACAGATCATGCACTTCACCCACATCCACAACCTGCCGGCGATCCTGGCCGCCGGGCGACTCGTCGCCGACAACGCGGTGGGTGAGCGCCTGGCAACCGATGTCGGCTCCGCCGCCATCAAGGCGAGCCGCCGAGCCCGGCAGGTGCCCTGCCCACCCGGCGGCGTCGTCGCGGACTTCGTACCCTTCTACTACGCGCCACGCTCCCCGATGATGTACCGCATCGCCTGTGATCACCGCGACGGCAAACCCAACTGTTACCCCGGCGGGGATGATCCCTTGGTCTACCTCGTGAGTTCGGTCGACCGAGTCCATGCCGCCCGGCTGAGCTGGGTCGCCAGCGACGGCAACTGCGCCGCGGCGCTCACGTCCTTCTCCAACTCGCTGCCAGATCTGGCGGAGCTGGTTGACTGGCCGCTGATGCGGGAAGGCGTCTGGAAGAACACCCCAGACGACCAGGACCGGATGCGGAGGCGGATGGCCGAGCTACTCGTGCACCGGGAGTTCCCGCTCGACCTGATCCTCGGCTACGCCGTTCGGACGCAGGCTCGGGAGGAGCAGTTGAGGCAGGTCCTCCGCGACGCCGGCATCATCAACGCGTACGTTGGTGTCAGACCGGACTGGTACTACGGCTTCGGGCGAAGGGAGGTGCAAGGGTGATAGTCATCAGCCACGGAAACCTGCTCACCGCCGAAGCGGAGGCCCTGGTCAACACGGTCAACACGGTCGGCGTCATGGGAAAGGGAATCGCCCTCCAGTTCAAGCGCGCCCACCCGGCCAACTACAGGGCGTACCGCACTGCTTGCGCGGCGAAAGATGTCACATTGGGCAGGATGTTCGTCTTCGACTCCGGCCTCGTGGGCTGCCGCCGCTATGTGATCAACTTTCCGACCAAGGGCCACTGGCGGGCTAGCTCCAAGCTGTCTGACATCCGCGCGGGTCTCGTTGACCTGATACGAGTGGTACGCGAACGGCAGATCAGCTCGGTCGCGGTGCCGGCTCTCGGCTGCGGCAACGGCGGACTCGAATGGGACGAGGTCCGACCGCTGATCGAGCAGGCTTTCGCTGAATTACCCGAGGTCCGAGTCCTTCTCTTCCCGCCTGAGGGGCCTCCCGAGCCAGCCGACATGCCTGTCGCCACCGAGAAGCCACCACTGACCCGAGGGCGTGCCACCCTGCTCCGCGCGATCGACCAGTACCTGGAACGGTCTCAGGCCGTGGAACCGAGGGACGGCATCACCACCCTGGAGATCCAAAAGATCGCCTACTTCCTCCAGGTACTCGGGGAGCCGCTGCGGCTCTCGTTCGTGCGAGGGCAGTACGGTCCATACGCGGAACGGCTGAACCACGTGCTCGACCTCCTCGAGGGGCACTACCTGATCGGATTCGGTGACCGCTCCGCGCGAACGGAGGAGTTGCGGCCGATCCACGTCACAGAAGGGACATCGGAAGCCGTTTCCACCTGGTTCGAGGTACACAGCCCGGAATCCTCCGATTCGATCGAGCGACTCGTCGAACTTGTGGACGGCTTCGCTGCCCCGTACAGCTTGGAACTGCTCGCCACCGTCCACTACGGGGCCCGGGTTGACCCGGCGACCAACGACCTGGGCGAGCTGATTCACCGGGTTCAGGCATGGAGCGGGCGGAAGGCCAGGCTCTTCACGTCTGCCCACATCACAGCCGCCTACCAGAGGTTGCAGTCCACGAAACTCTTGCCAACCCTGGTGACCGCGTCGTCCTGACCACCGAGCGGCTCGTCGGCGGTACGGTGCGGGAGTGGAACAGCGGATCAGCCTGATCACCCTCGGCGTCGCCGACCTGGCCCGCGCCCGCGCCTTCTACGAGCGGCTCGGTTGGCACGGTCAGGAGGTCGAGGAGACCGTCTTCCTCCAGGCCGGAGGCCTCGCCGTCGTGCTGTGGAGTCGCGGGAAGCTCGTCGAGGACGCCGGTGTCACCGACCGGGGCGACGGTGGCTTCGGCGGGATCACCTTGGCGCACAACGTCCGTACCCGGGACGAGGTCGACGAGGTGCTGGCCGAGGCGGCCGATGCCGGGGCGACGATCACGCAACCGGCCCGGAAGACCTTCTACGGCGGTTACGCCGGCTGCTTCGCCGACCCGGACGGCCACGTCTGGGAGATCGCCTACAACTCCGGGTTCACGCTCGCCCCCGACGGCTCGCTCACCCTGCCCGACTTCGGCCAGCCCTGACCCGGAACGGCGTTCCCGGGCGAAGCCGGCTACGGTGCCCCGGTGATCGAACCGGCCCGGGGCATCTACGAACATCTGATCACCCGTGAGCTCGCCGAGCGCCTTCATCACCTTGATCCTGCCCAGGTCCAACACCGTCGCCTCGATCCCGCCGACGCGCACCAGATCCTCACCCGGCACCTGGCCGCCCTGATCAGCCGAGCCCTGAACGCCGTCCCCGGCGGGGACGATCGGCTCACGCGGCAGGTCGAGTTGGCCAACCGCCTCGCCGACGTGATCGCAGAGCTGGATCCCGGCGCGGCCGATCACGGCGACCAGGTGACCGACGCCCAGAACCTGCTGCACGCCATCGCGGCCCCGCCCGTCGCGCCCGCACAGCCGATCTTCCCGCCGCGTCCCGCCACCCCGCTCTCCACCGGTGCCCTGCTGGTGAACGGGCAGCACCAGCCCCGGATTGGGCACGAGGTCGTCCACGAGATGGCCTCCGCCGACCATGTCGACCTGCTCTGCGCGTTCATCAAGTGGCAGGGGCTGCGGATCGTGGAGCCGGCCGTCCGGGAGCTGATCGGACGCGGCGGCCGGCTGCGGGTGATCACCACGACGTACCTGGGGGCCACCGACCAGCGGGCGCTGGACCGGCTGGCCGAGTTGGGTGCCGAGGTCAAGGTCTCCTACGAGACGCGGACCACCCGGCTGCACGCCAAGGCGTGGCTGTTCCGCCGGGCCAACGGCACCACCACCGCGTACGTCGGCTCGTCGAACCTGTCGAGGACGGCACTGGTCGACGGGGTGGAGTGGAACGTGCGGATCGCCAACCTTGAGCAGCCCCACGTCATCGACACTTTCACCGCCACCTTCGAGGACTACTGGAACGACCCGGCGTTCGAGAGCTACCACCCCGCAGCGGACGCGGACCGGCTCAGGGTGGCGCTGCGCGGTGAGCGTCCCGACCCGGCGTCCACCCAGATCGCGAACCTGGACGTACGCCCGTACCCGTACCAGGCGGAGATTCTGGCCGGCCTGGACGCGGAGCGGCAGGTGCACGGCCGGCACCGCAACCTGGTGGTGATGGCGACCGGCACCGGCAAGACGGTGGTGGCCGCGCTGGACTACCGCCGCCTGCACCGCAGCGGACAGGTCGACTCGCTGCTCTTCGTGGCGCACCAGGAACAGATCCTGCGACAGAGCCTGGCCACGTTCCGCCAGGTGATGGGCGACGGTAGCTTCGGCGAGATGCTGGTCGCCGGCGACAAACCACGAGACTGGCGGCATGTGTTCGCCTCGATCCAGTCGCTGCACCGGCGGGAGGTCGTCCCCGGGGCGTACGACATGGTGATCGTGGACGAGTTCCACCACGCGGAGGCGCCGACGTACGCCCGACTGCTGGAGCGGCTGCGACCGCGCGTCCTGCTCGGGCTGACGGCGACCCCGGACCGGGCCGACGGCGGCGACGTACGGCGGTGGTTCGACGGCCGGGTCGCCGTGGAGCTGCACCTGTGGGAGGCCTTGGAGCGGCAGTTGCTCGCCCCGTTCCAGTACTTCGGGGTGCACGACGACGTCGACCTGTCGCACCTGCGCTGGAAGCGCGGCCAAGGCTACGACCGGGCCGATCTGGAGGGTGTCTACACCGGTAACGACGCGCGGGCGCGGCTGGTGCTGCGGGCGGTGCGGGACGCCGTCGACGTGGACCGGATGCGGGCGCTCGGGTTCTGCGTCAGCATCGGGCACGCCGAGTTCATGGCCGACTGGTTCACCCGGCACGGCGTCCCGTCGGCGGCGGTGACCTCCGGTGTCGGCCGGGAGGCGCAGCACGGGCTGATCCGGGACTTCCGGGCCGGGACGCTGCGTGTCCTCTTCACCGTCGACCTCTTCAACGAGGGCGTCGACCTGCCGATGGTCGACACGATCCTGATGCTGCGGCCCACCGAGAGCGCGACGATCTTCCTTCAGCAGCTCGGCCGTGGCCTGCGGCTGGACGACGACAAGCCGTGTCTGACGGTGCTGGACTTCATCGGCGGGCAGCACGCCAACTTCCGCTTCGACCTGCGCTGGCGGGCGCTGACCGGGGTCAGCCGGCGGGCCGTCCGGGAGGCCGTCGAGCAGGACTTCCCGACGCTGCCGAGCGGCTGTCACATCCAGCTCGACCGGGTCGCCAAGAACATCGTGCTCGACAACCTGCGATCGGCCCTGCCCACCTCTCGCAAGGGTCTGGTCGCGGAGCTGCGGCAGCTCGGGGACGTCAGCCTGGCCGGGTTTCTGCGGGAGACCGGGCTGGAGGTCGAGGACGTCTACCGGTCCGCGTCGCTCGGCGGCTGGACCGGGCTGCGTCGCCTCGCCGGCATCGAGACGTCGACGCCGGGACCGGACGACCGGGAGCTGGGCCGGGCGATCGGTCGGATGCTGCACCTCGACGACGTCGACCGGCTGGACCTGCTGGCCCGGGTCGCGGCGGGCGACCGCCCGGAGCCGGGGCGGCGCTGGGACATGCTGCACTTCGACCTGTGGGGGCCGAACGCCCCGCTGTCGTCGCGGGAGGAACGGCTGGTCCGGCTCTGGGCGGAGCCGGCCCGCTGCGCGGAGCTGCGTCAGGTGGTCGAGGTGCTGCGGGAGCGGATCCACCGGGTCCCAGGGCCGTCGCCGTCGTCCGGCGTGCCGTTGCGGGTGCACGCCCGGTACAGCCGCAACGAGGCGTGCGCGGCGTTCGGCATGCCCAATCCGGGATCGCTGCGGGAGGGGGTGAAGTGGCTGGCAGCGGAGCGGGCCGACCTGTTCTTCGTCACGCTGGTGAAATCGGAGCGCCACTACTCCCCCACCACCATGTACGCCGACCGTGCGGTCACCGACCGGCTGTTCCAGTGGGAGTCGCAGAGCACCACGTCGACCGCCTCACCGACCGGGCAGCGGTACGTCCACCACGCCGCCCAGGGCTCGACGGTGCACCTCTTCCTGCGGGAGAGCCGGGTCGCCGACGGTGACCTGGGCGCGCCGCCGTACCTGTACGCGGGGCCGATGACGTACCGGGAGCACAGCGGGGACCGGCCGATGCGGATCCTCTGGGAGCTGGCCCACCCGCTCCCGGCCGACGTGTACGCTGCCGCCCGCGCCATCGCCGCCTGAGCCGTCCACTCCGGACGGCTGGCATGATCACAGGGTGGCGAGCAGCGGGGACATCAGGCACGAGGTGCTGGCCCGGCTCACCGGGTTGCGACTGCACCAGCACCGGGGCCGGCGGGCGCCGCACAAGCCTCTCCTGGTGCTGCTGGCCCGCGCGGTTGAGCGACCTGATCGCCGAGTTCGGCCCGGCGTCGCGTACCGGGCGGACGCAGAGCGCCGCATACCCGTTCACCCGGCTCCGGACCGACGGGGTGTGGCTGCTCGACCGGGACGTACCGATGGATCTGATCACGCCGCTCACCGGGCGGAACCCGAGCGGCCGGCTGGCGCCGGAGCTGGAGACGGCACTGCGCCGGGACCCGGCGTTGCTGCACACGGTGGCCCGCACCCTGGTGGAGAGCCATTTCCCGACCACCGTCGCACCGGACGTGCTGCTCGCCGCCGGACTGGACCCGGAGGTGGTGCTGGCCGCCGGCACGGCGGTCGGCACCACGCGCGGCCGGCGGCGGGATCCGCGCTGGCGGGGCGCGGTCCTGGCGGCCTGGGACCGGCAGTGCGCCTTCTGCGGGTACGACGGCCAGCTCGGCTCCGCCTCGGTCGGCCTCGACGCGGCGCACATCCGCTGGTTCGCCTACGACGGGCCGGACGAGCCGGGCAACGGGCTGGCCCTGTGCGTACTGCACCACAAGCTCTTCGACCTCGGTGTGATGGGCCTGGACCTGGCGCTGCGGATCGAGGTGTCGGACGCCTTCACCGCCCGTACGCCGGCCGGCCGGGCGGTCTACGAGTTACACGGACGCGAGGTGCGTCCGGGTCGTCCGGGCAACACCGGCCCGGCCGCCGAACACGTCACCTGGCACCGCCGCGAGGTGTTCAAGGGCGCCCCGCTGGCCGTCACCGCGCGGTGACGTCGCCCAGCCGGTCAGGGGGCTTCGACAGCGGAGATGCGGTACTTGTGGACTGAGGCGTCCCGGACCGCCACGGTCTGCTCGTCGCCAGCGCCAGCTGCCCGGCCGGCCGGAGCGCGCTGCTCGCCCGGCAGTACTTCTTCGGCGGGGCCTGGGCCACCCGCCTTGTCCGCGTCAGCTTCGGTCCCGGCTGCTGATCGAACGACACCGTACGGATGCCCGGCGGCACCAGGCCGTCGGGCATCCTCGGGACCACGAGCGTCGTCAGGTGGACGCCCGACGCCGGAAGGCCCGGCACACCCTTCAGGACCGGGTGATCGCGTTGGCGTGGATCGCCTCGCTCAGGTACGCGGTCAGCCCCGGCCTGATCGCCTCGTAGTGCGCGGTGAACCGGGGGTCGGCGAGGTACATGTCGGCCAGTCCGGTCTGGATCTCGTAGCTGCACTCGTAGTACCAGCGGCTGATGTGCGCCCGGTGTTCCTCGGCCAACTCCATCGCCGCCGGGCTGTCGGCCGGGGCGCCGGACTCCATCACCGCCACGATCCGCCGTCCCCAGTCCGCCGTCTCCTCCTTGACCCGCAGCCAGTCGGCCTTGGTGTAGCCGGCGGTGCGCCGGGTCGACTCCCGGTACGCCTCGCTGCCGCCCCAGCGCTGTTCCGCCTCCTCGGCGTGCGCGTCGGGGTCGAAGTCACCGAAGACCTCGAACCGCTCCTCGGGCGTGAGTCGGATGTTCATCTTCTTCGCCTCCATCGCGAACTCGATCGCCGTCACCATCTCCGCCAGGCGCTTGATGCGTACCGTCAGCAGCTCGTGCTGCCGGCGCAGGTGCGCCGCCGGATCGGCACCCGGGTCGTCGAGGATGGTGGCGATCTCTTCCAGCGGGAACCCCAGCTCGCGGTAGAAGAGGATCTGCTGGAGCCGATCCAGGTCCGCGTCGTCGTAGCAGCGGTACCCGGCCGGGGTGCGCCCGCCCGGCGAGAGCAGCCCGATCTCGTCGTAGTGGTGCAGCGTCCGCACGGTCACCCGGGCCAACCGGGCGACCTCTCCCACCGTGTGCGTCATGGTTCCTCCCTTCACCGGAACCACGGTCCCGCCTCCCGTCACGTGAGGGTCAACCCCGGCCGGAGAGATCCCCACCACCACCGACACCCCCGCTTCCGTCGGGAGGCGGGACCGGGGGCGTGCGACTGGCGGGCAACACGTGAACTTCCGCCAAGCAGCGGTACGTCCGGCACGTCGAGCCGCTTCGACGGTGCGCCTCATCGGCCGGAAGACCCGGGCGCCCCAGGGAGACTGGGCGCGCCGCCGTAGCTGTACGCGGGGCGATGGGGTACCGGGAGCACACCGGGGACCATCGGATGCGGATCTGGGCGTCCGCCCATCCGCTCCCCCGCCGACACGGACGCCAGCACCCGCGTCGTCGCTGCCTGAGTCCCCTCCGGACGCCGGTGGGGTCACGCCACCCGCCGACCGCTCTCCTGTGGGGCGCTGGCACCCGGACTGGTGATGCCGCCGGAACCGACGCCCCGCTCGTCGGATGTCGACTGAGGACGGTTCTCGCCGCTATCCGCGACTCGGGTCGGCCTACTCACGGGACACAATCCTGGACATAGGCGCTCTTGACTGTCCATTACCACTGTGAGTACTCTACCCACCACAGGGAGTAACGGATTGGTTCGGTGCGACGGGATGTGAACCGGTAGGGATCAACCCAGGATCCGCTACCTGCTGGCCCGGAAAAATCGATTCTGTATGTCGGTGGAGCATTTCCGCGCACCGACAGGGCTCGCGCGTGCCCCTGAGTCTGCGCACTCGGGCAGCCGCTGCTCGTGTCCGGAATCGACACGGACCGGCCGCACCGCAACTGCCTCCGACCACCACGTCGTGAAGGAGAACGATGCGCAAGCCCAGAGTCCACGCAAAACTTCGCCGGCTCCTGGTCGCCCCCCTCGCTGCCGGCGCGCTCCTCCTCACCATTGTCGCCGCTCCCGCCCAGGCGACGCCAGCCGTAGACGAGAAGGTTGCCCAGGAGTCCGCAATCACGCGATCCGCGACGACCGTCCGGCCTCCGGTCGGTGCCAATCCCAGCGAAATCGCGGCGCAACGCCAGAAGCGTGAGAACAGGTGGGCGGGCGAAATCCCCGTTCGCCCGGAAAACTCGACCGCCAAGGTCACCGGAGAGTTCTGGTCACTTCAACTCAACCTGTGTAACGGCGGTACGGCGGGTTGCTACCGCCAGGGTCAGGCGATCATCGAGGGCGGCGACCTGATCTACTACGTCGCCCCCGACGTCGTCACGCTCAACGAGGTCTGCTCCTCGGACGTCGACGGCTACCTCTGGGAATCTCTCGCGTACGCCTGGCCGAACGACACGACCTACCTCTTCTTCTCCCCGGCCTACAACGCATCCTCGCAAAGCGACTACCAGTGCACCGACGGGCGGGGCGCGTACGGCAACGCGGTGATCGGTCGATTCCCCGCCGGCCACGACCAGGGTGCCTTCGCATACTCCGGGCGTTACACCCCGCAGGACTCCAAGAACGAGAAGCGCACGTTCGGCTGCGTCTATGCCGTCAATCTGCACCTCGCCTGCGCCACCCACCTCTCGGCGGAGAGCGAGCCCATCGCCCTCCAACAATGTCAGATCATGATGTCGACCGTCGTGCCCTACATCCTCTCCCAGGAGGGCTTCACCGGCCGCACCATCATGGCTGGCGACCTCAACATGGAATACGACACCTCCGACCCGGAGAACGTCCAGAACTGCGTCCCTTCGGGGTACACCCGCAAGGGCGACGGGGGCGTCCAGCACACCATCTACTCGAACGACCACGCCTTCATCAGTTCGCAGAGTTTCGGCCTCACCAACACCGACAAGGACGGGTGGCTGGTTCGGCTGAACGCCCTGTAGGCACGACGGAGAGCACCTAATCCGGTGGCCGCGTCGGACAGGGCACCTGACTGTCGGGGCATGCCGGGCACGGGCGCCCACCGGATCCGGGAGAAGTAGCGGTGGGACATGGTGACGAAGTCGACACTTCGTCACCATGTCGCTTGTGCGCCCTCCGACGATCACCAGCCGACGGTGAAGACCGCGTCAGCGGGAAACCCGCTCGGCGGTGTCGGGGTCGACCGGTTCCGCTGGTCGGTCGTCGGCGGTGTCCCGCCCCCCGTGCCTCCGGGCCTGTCGTGCCGCCCACCAGCGTTCGCCAGGCGCGACGACGAGGAAGACCCCGATCACGTACGCCCAACCGACCAGTACGTCGATGACGTAGTGCTCACCCGCGTAGACCAGGGTGAACGTCATGGCCAACGGGTACGCCAGCATCAGCGGCCACCAGCGCCGACGTACCGAGGGCAAGAAGAACAGGACCACGAAGAGGGCGAACGCCGTGTGCAGCGACGGGATGGCGGCCACCGGGTTGGCGGCGTGCTGACCCAGGTTGAGGAGGTTGCCGGCACCGTGCAGGCCGAACGCGTGCCAGCCCCGGGTGGAGACCCGGGCCACCTCGTCGGCCAGGTGACCGTACTCGGCCGCCCACCACGGTGGGGCCGCCGGGTAGAGGAAGTAGGTGACCAGTCCGGCCGCGCTGAGCAGGAACCAACGGCGCATGAACGCCGCCCAGCGGGACCTGGAGGTCAGCCACAGGATCACCGCCGCGCCGAGCGAGGCGAAGAAGTGGGAGAAGTACACCCAGCTGATCAGGACGTCGTACCAGAGGATCTGGTCGGGGTGGTACAGCCGTTCCTGGAGCCAGACCGTCGGCACCTGATCACCGATGAGCCAGCCGAACATCCACAGGTCGGCGTCGATAAGCTCGGTGACGTGCGGGCGGGTGTTCTCGTCGTAGGCGAAACCGCGCGAGAAATTGTAGACGGCGAGCAGGATCACGACCGGTAGCCAGTCACGGGCGAAGCCGATGTGCACTCGCCATGCCAGGTGCGGACGCCACGCCACGGTGAGCGCCCAGAGCCAGAAGAATGCGTACAGGGGATCGGTGGGCAAACCAATGATCAACCAACCGGCGACGAAGGCGACGGTCCACACCGCCATGGCTCGGGCCCGCCGACTACCCCATACGGAAACTGGCGGCGGCGCTTCGGGTTCGGTGATCGACTCAGGGGCCGAGTTCGTCGTCATGGCGGCCTAGGATATCGGGGCCTTCCTGAGACCCGCGGGACGTCTTTCGCCTGTGTCGCCCCCGGCCACGGCGCGGTCGTCCGTCCTGCCGGCCCGGACCGCGACGAAGGGCACGAAGCAGGCCACCGCGATCGCGAGGAGGAGTCGGGTGTTGCCGGTGACGGCCGCACCGGGCAGTTCCGCCCCGACCGAGGTCACCGGCAGCACCATCAATGCCGCGACCAGCGCGGACCAGGCAACATTCACCCACCGTCGGGCACTGACCGCGAGCAAGCCGGCAAGCACCAGCCAGGTCTGGTGGTGGGTCCAGGAGACCGGCGAGAAGACCAGTCCGGCGGCCCCCACGATGACTGCGGCAGCGAATGGCGCGCCGTGCCGGTTCGCGCGTACCGCACGGACCAGGCCGAGCAGCACCACGGCCGCGCCGAGCACACCCGCCACGACGGTACGGGCACCGTCCGGCACCCCCCACCGCAGCAGCGCACCGCTCAACGACTGATTGCCCCCGCCGTGGATGTTGCCCACCCGGTCGACGTTCCAGATCTCGGTGAACCAGTACCGGGTCGACTCGCCCGGCAACACGATCCAGGCGAGGGCGGTACAGACAACGATGGTCGCCGTGGCGTTCACGGCGGTCCGCCGCTGACCGGAGAACCACCAGTACGCAACGAACACCAGCGGGGTCAGCTTGACCGCCGCCGCCACCCCGGTAGCCACACCCCGGTAGCGCAACGGCAGCAGTCCCAGGCAGTCCACGAGGACCAGGGCGACGAGCAGCAGGCTGATCTGCCCGAACCGGATGTTGCTGGAAACCGGAGCGGAGGCGAAGAGCAGACACGCGACCGCCGGCACGGTGATCGCCGCGGGTGCCGGCCGGGACAGGTCGGCCCGGGTGGACAGCGCGGCGAGCAGCACCACGAGCACCAGCGTGGCGACCGTCCAGATCAGTCGCAGCGGATCGGTCGGAACGATCGCCAGCGGAGTGAACAACAGGCCGGCGAAGGGCGGGTACGTGAACGGGGCACCGTCGGCGGCGGTGAAGTCGTAGAGGCTACGGCCGTCGAGTAGGAAGTCCACCGAACTGACGTAGACCTGGAGATCGGGCAGGCGGTTGCTGGCCGGTCGGGTCAGCGCGGCCCACGATTGCAATACCGCGATGGTCGCCGCCAGCACCCACAGGCCGAGACAGATCGGACCCAGCCGCCCTGCCGGCAGCAACCGCGTCCTGACACCCGTCAGCAATCGAATCTCCCTGTCCCACCACACATCGTCACGCGGCGCTATGGCTGCTGCCTGGTGCGCCGCGATTGTATGCCAATGCGTGCGGTGTGCGCAGGCACCGGATTCGTGTCCGGTAGAGGGCCTGACGGGCATTCGTCTCGTATTTCTGGCTCGATACCGACATCGACATCCGCCCTAACGGCGGCGATTTCCCAGCCAGCAGCGACGATCGCCCCAGGGCGTTCAGACTCCCGGTACGCCTCGGAGCTGCCCCAACGCTGCTCGGCCTCCTCGGCGTACGCGGCGGGATCGACGTCACCGAAACCTCGAACCGCTCCTGCGGCGTGAGTCGTACGTTCATCTTCTTCGCCTCCATCACGAACTCGATCGCCGTGACCATCTCCACCAGGCGCCTGATCCGTACCGTCAGCAACTCGTGCTGCCATTGCAGGTGGGCCGCCGGGTCCGCACCCGGGTCGTCGAGAATCGCGACGATCTCCTCCAGCGGGAACCCCAGCTCGCGGAAGAAGAGGATCTGCTGGAGCCGCTCCAGGTCCGCGTCGTCGTAGTGGTGCAGCGTCCGCACGGTCACCCCGGCCAGTCGAGCGACGTCTCCCACCGTGTGCGTCACGGCCCCTGCCCACTGCGCCCACCACATTCCCGCCTCCCGTCACGTGGAGGTCAACCCCGGCCGGAGAAGTCCCCACCACCACCGACACCCCCGGCTCCGCCGGGAGGCGGGACCGGGGGCGTGCGGCTGGCGGGTCAGGCGGTGGCGCGGTCGCGCTCCGGGGCGGCGAACGTCTCGTTCTTCGGGGTACGGGCGGCGTGGACGAAACCGGCGATCGAGAGCAGGAACAGCAGCCCGGCGCCGAGGTACATGGCCAGCGCGCCCTGCTGGGCCTTGACGCCGAACTCGCTGAAACCGTACGAGGTGAGCAGCAGGCCGCGCAGCGTCTCGCCCTTGAAGACGGTCTCCCGCTGGCCCTGGAGCTGGGCGAGCTGCTTCTCCAGCTCGGGCAGGGCCGGGTCGTTGGCCTGCCGGGCCGCCTCGATCTTGCCCTGGATCTCGCGCTCCGGCTCGCCGAGCGAGGCGTACGTCTGGCCGCCGGCGATGCCCCTCAGGTGCAGCCCGATGTACTCGTTGGCGTAGCACTCGGCCTGCTTGCCGGTGGTCATCAGCTTGCCGGCGTTCTCGACCAGGCAGTCGGCCTTCTTCTCCTCCTCGCTGAGGTTCTCCGCCGGGGTGAACCGGATGTTCTGCTCACTCAACTGGTCGCGCACGTAGTCGTTGGCGAAGTTGGCGTTGGTGGTCAGCACGATGCCGATGACGAGCAGGAGGACGGCCAGTCCGAGGCCACCGATGCTGAAGAGGATGTCGAGGGTCCGGCGCTTCATGTCGTTCTCCCCAGGTCGCTGCCGCTGTCGCATGCCTACATGTCGATTACTGATACATGGTCGCGCCGACCGCACGGTGGGAGACAGGGCCGAAGCTCCCCGACCTGACCGGGACCTTCGACCCTGCCGAGGGCGGGTACGACGGCCGGAGAAAGCCCCGAACTGATTCGCGGATCAGGGTCCGGTGAACGCCGAACGCAGGTCGGCGAGGCTGCCCGGCCGGCCGTAGAGGTAGCCCTGGCCCTGGGCGCAGCCAATGGCGGCGACCGCGTCGTGCTGCCGGTCGGTCTCCACGCCCTCCGCCACCACCCGCAGGTCGAACGCGTCGGCGAGGCTGCTGACCATGTTGACCGTCGCGTACGCCCGCGCGTCCTCGTCCAGCCGGGCCACGAACGACCGGTCGATCTTCAACTCGGTGGCCGGGATCCGGTGCAGGTAGCTCAGCGACGAGTAGCCGGTGCCGAAGTCGTCGATGGCGATCCGGATGCCCAGCTCACGGAGCTGACGGAGCCGGTCGAGCACCGCCTCGCTGCCCTCGATGAGCGCCGACTCGGTCAGTTCCAGGGTCAACGCGCGCGGGGCCAGCCCGGCGGCGGCGGTCGCCCCGGTGACCGTGGCGATCAGGTCGGGGCGGCGCAGGTGGGCCGCGGCGATGTTCACCGCGACCGTCGCGTCCGGGGCACCCCGTCGCCAGACGGCCGCGGCCCGGCACGCCTCGTGGATCACCCAGCGGTCGATGGGGAGGATCAGGCCGGTCTCCTCGGCCAGCGGCAGGAACCGGCCCGGCGCCAGCATCCCGAGCCGGGGGTGCCGCCAGCGCACCAGCGCCTCGGCGCTGCGGACCAGGCCGCTGCGCAGGTCGACGATCGGCTGGAACTCCAGTTCCAACTGTCCCTCGTCGACCGCCCGGCGCAGTTCGGCGATCAGCTCGGCCCGGCTCACCGCCGACTCGCGCAACGCCGGGGTGCAGGTCCGGTACGCCGACTTGCCGGCCGCCTTCGCCGCGTACATCGCGATGTCGGCGTCGCGGAGCAGGTCGCTGTGGGTGGCGTGCTGGGGGCCGTACTCGGCGATGCCGATGCTGGCCGACGGGTGGGTGCCGACGTCCTCCTCGTCGTCGGCCGGGCGCAGCGCGGTGAGCAGCCGCTCGGCCAGCCGTTCGGCGGGCACCAGCTGGTCGGCGTCGACCAGGACGGCGAACTCGTCCCCGCCGAGGCGGGCCACCGTACCGTCGCCGTCCACCGCGTCGCGCATCCGGTCGGCGATGCTGACCAGCAACGCGTCCCCGGTGGCGTGCCCGAACCGGTCGTTGACCTGCTTGAAGCCGTCCAGGTCGAGCAGCAGGACGGAGACCGGTGACTCCTCCCGGATGGCCCGCCGCAGCCGGCGGGTGAACATCAGCCGGTTCGGCAGGCCGGTGAGCTGGTCGGCGTAGGCGAGCTGGCGGAGCTGGGCGACCAGTCGCAGGTTCTCGTTGGCGGCGAGTCCCTGCCGCAGGGCCAGGACGGCCAGCAGGCCCAGCACACAGAGCAGGACCAGCGGCGGGGTCTGTCCGGTGGGCCGGCGGGCCAGCAGCACCGCGACGATCGCCCCGCCCACCGGCAGGTACGGCAGGGCCGCCCGCCACCAGGGCGGCGCCGGCGGAACGATGGTCTCGTCGCTGTCCACGCCCTCGACCGGGGGCGGGTACCGGGTGGCCAGGCCCACCAGCAGACAGGTCAGCGGCCAGCCCAGGTCGACCAGGTGCCCGGGGACGTAGCTGTCGTGTGCGAGCAGCCAGACGTAGCCGACGTCGGCGACGGCCCGGACGGCGAGGCTGCCGCCGAGCAGGGTCAGCGGCCGCCACATGACGCGGGCCGATCCGACCACCGCCGCCAGGATCGTCAGCTGCACCAGGTCGAAGGTCGGATAGACCAGGGCGAGGGCGTGGTCCGGTTCGGCGAGTTGGGCGGCGGCGACGTCGCGGAAGACCACCACCCAGCCGATCGGCACCAGGGACAGCCCCACGATCACCCCGTCGAGCACGACCCGGCCCCGGCCGACGGTGCTGTGCGGTGCGATGGGGCTGGACAGGATACCGATGGTGCCGAGGACGATCCCGGTGATGAAGACCAGCCCGACCAGCGGGGTGTGCGGGGTCTCGCCGCTGCCGAGGCGCTGGAGCGCCCACAGTGCCCGGGAGACGGCGGAGAGGGCCATGGTGACCGCGAGCAGCGTCCAGAAGCGGCGCAGCGACGGCGGGTGGCGGCGGGCCACTCCGGCACAGGCGACGGCGGCCCAGCCGGCCACGGCGAGCGCGCCGAGGTCGGCGACGAGCGCGGCGGCGGGCAGTCGGGCGGCGAGCCAGAACGCCTCGACGAGGACGACCGCCACGGCGACGGCCAGACCGAGCTGCCCGGGGCGGGACGACCCAGGCGAGACTCGGGACGAACCGGTCGCCCCCACGGCGTCCCGGTTCACCTCCTGCGGCGGCACGGCGATTCGCTCCGGCTCTCTCTCCTGAGTCCACGCTGGACGGCGCGTACCGGTCACGGGTGGCGAACGAGCAAAGCCTAGCCAGCCTCCCGCGCCCCCGCTAGCACCTCCGACTGACCCCCTGCTCAGTCGGCGTGCCCCGGACCTGCCCTGTCGACCGGTTTGGGATGCCTCACGGTGGTCCGGGCCGGTCAGTCCCACTCCTCGCCGGCGACCGCGTCGTCCGAGGGATCGACGGACTGCGGGTCCACCGAGTTTGGGTCGACGGCGGCGGGCGGCGGGCCGCCGTGCGTCCACGGGGTCTCCTCCACGGTCGGGAACACCCCGGCCGGCAGGAACGCGTCCGACAGGGTCGTGTAGCAGAGCCGTTCCCCGACCTCGGGAACCGTTCCGGGCGGCGCGGTCCGGCCGCGTCCCATCCCGCCGGACAGCTCCAGCACCACCTCGGTCTTCGACTCCCCCACCGGGTTCACGAAGATGACCTTCGCCTTCTGGGCGGGCCGGGTCGGTGACCAGAGGGTCACGCCGACCGGCATCGGCACCGGCTCGTCGGTGACCACCTGGATCCTGGGGCGCAGCACCGGACGCTTGCCGCTGTCGTCCATCCGGGTCGGGTCGGCCAGGGTCACGTCGCCGACGAACGCCTCCCCGGTCAGCCGGTGCTCGGCCATCACCAGCGGGTCGTCGTAGGCGCGCTGGACGGCGTACGCGGTCAGGGCCCGCTCCAACCGGTGCAGCTTCTGCGCGGCGGCCACCGCCCCGTCCCGTCGGGGCTGCGGCGCCCCGCCCGCGTCGACGTGCTCGGCGAACGCGGTGAACGCGTCCCGGTCGCCGTCCCAGCGTCCGGCGACCCGCGCTCCGGGCGGCAGGGCGTACAGCAGCGCCAGTCCGCGCCACATCAGGTCCCAGGTCGGCGCGAGCTGGCCGCGCAGCAGCTCCGCCAGGTCCGCGTACGCCGTCCGGCGGGCCTCCGGGTCGTCGCCGGCCGCCGCGTACGCCTCGATCGCCGGGTGCAGCCGGGCGTTGTCGAAGTCCGGGTCGGTGGCCGGGCCGGCGGGCGGGCAGAGCGACGGATCCTCGGCGCGGGCGGCGGCCTGCGCACCGGTCAGTCCCGGCGGCGGGTCGATCCAGCCGAGCAGCGCCGGCAGGTGCAGGTCCTCCAGCACGCTCTGCCCGGTCGCATAGTGCAGGGTGAGCGCCTCGGTCAGCGCCAGTAGGGCCGACGAGCCCGGGTGCTCGGCCCGGTCGGCGAAGAAGGTCAGCCAGCGGCCGAGCAGCGGCACCGACGGGTGCACCGGATACTCGCCGTCGGCACGGCGGAACCGGGTGGCCCGCCCGAACAGGCGCAGGAACGTCACCCCGGCCGGGTTCGGCACCACCAGCTGGGGCGCGTCGACGTACCGCCGGCGCACGTCCCGGCCCCGGTCGACCGGGACGTCCTCGGTCGCGCCCCGGTGCCCGTCGATCCAGGGCAGCACGATCCCGGCCAGCTCGGCGGCGAAGGCGAAGCGCTGGTCCCGGTTGCGGGGTTGTGGCACGACCAGCAGCCGGGCGTCGTCCGGGGCGGTGCCGACCAGCGCGGCGAGGGGGGCGTTCGCCTCGCCGGCCAACGCCAGCGGGACGAGCACCAGTGGCCGCTCGGCCAGGTGCAAGTGCCGGACGGTGGCGACCGGCTCGGCCCGCCCGGTGGCGAGCGCGCGGACGCGGGCGAGGGCGCGCAGCGTACTCACGTGGGCCGCCCGGCCAGAGCCTCGGCGCGCAGCCGGGCCGCGGCCCGCAGCAGCGCGGCGGCCTCCGCCTGGTCCGGTTCCCCGGGGTGGTCGCCGTCGGCCAGCGCCAGCGCCTCGGCCACGTCGGCCACCCCGCCGAGCGCCTCACGGACCGGCCGGCCCAGCGCGGCGGTGTGCCCGCGTGCCTCGTTCCGGCAGAAGAACGCCAGCTCGCAGGCGGCCAGGCAGTCCGGGGCGTAGTGCGCCTCGACGGAGCCCAGCGCCGCGACCAGGGCCGCCGGTTCGGCGGTCGGATCGGCGGTGAAGTCCTCCGGTACGCGGGCCAGCAGCGCGTCGAGCCGGGCCATCCGGGCCAGTTGCCGGCGAAGCACCAGCAGTTGCCGACGCACGTCGACCAGGCTCGCCACCGGCTGGTTGGCGAAGTCGCGCGGGCAGATCAGCACCACGTCGGCGGAGACCAGTTCCGGGTCTCCTCCGGCGTCGGCGAGGAGTTCGCGCAGGGCCAGCACGTAGACGGCGGACTGGATCGCGGCGGCGGCCACCTTGCCCGGGTCGGCCTGGCCGTCGACCACGGGGAACGACTTGATCTCCACGACGTGGTAGCGGCCGGCGAGCCGGGCGGCGACCAGGTCGGGTTCCAGGTACACCCGCTGCCCGGCGATCTCCAGGCTGAGCAGCGGATGGTCGAACAGGGCGGGTGACGCGTCGTCGGCGGCGGCGGTCAGCAGGTCCCGGGAGCGCTCGTGCCGCTGCGCCAGGTCGTCGGCGTTCAGGTCTGTCCAGGTCGCCGGCGCGTCGGGGGTCACCCCGAGCCGCTCGGCGACCAGGCGCAGCAGCTCCGCGCCGCCGTCGGCCTTGACCTGCGCCTCGAACGCGTTGCCCCGGCTGATCGCGAACCGGGACTGCCCGAACCGGGCGGGGAAGCCGATCCGCTCCGCCAGCCGGGGCTTGTCCACCCCGGCCCCGTCCAGCACGGCCCGCCGGGTGCAGCCCGGGTTGCCGGTCAGCGCGGCGATCGTCCGGGCGTTGTGCCGGCGGGCCGGCACGCCGCCCCGGATGGCGGCCAGTCGCTGCTCGGTGGTCGTCACGACAGGCCACGATAGGCGCTCCGGTGCCCGCCCGCCCGCACCGGCACCCCGGGGCGTCGCGGTGGCGTTCGCGCGGGGTCGGGTGGTAGCAGGGGTCCCCTGCTACCTCTTTTTGATGAGGAGGGGTCCCCTGCAACCACCTCAGCCGGCGGGCGGTCAGCGGCCGGTGGAGCGGTTCCGGGGGGAACGGGGCAGCCGCGCCCCGGCGGACGGCCGGCGTCGGCGGCGGCGTCGCCGCACGGGGGTGCAGGGTGGCCGGGACACCGTGTGGGTGGGCGGGTCGTCGGGCGTGGTCGGGGCGCGGCCGATCAGCCAGCAGAGGAAGCGGGTCATCTCAGCCGACCGGGAGGTGTCGCGCCTCGTGCTTCCCGATGACGTACTCCGCGCCGCAGAACGAGCACTGCCGCACGTAGCGGGTGCGGATCGGGATGAGGGGGACGAAGAACACGCTGAACCTCGTCGACCGCTTGGTGATCACCTGGGCGGCGTGGTTGCCGCAGTTCGGGCAGACCATGGCGACCACGCCCGACCGGCTGACCGAGGTACGGAGTCCGAAGATGAGGAACATCGACGGGCAGTACCCCGATCGGCCGGCCGCTAACGGCGTCAGAGCCAGATCGGTCGCCAGTCGGGCACCTCGTGGTAGCGGCGCAGCTCGGCGAGACCGGAGACCGAGCCACCCCAGGCGCCGTACGGCGGGTTCTGCTCGTCGAAGCCGCTCTGCACGAAGGTCAGCCGGGTCCGGCCTTCGGACTCGTCGAGTTCCCAGGTGGTGACCCCGGTCGGTCCCCAGTCGACCGACATCCGCCGCCCCGGCTCCAGGTCGACGACCTTCGCCGCGTAGCCGGACTCGAACCCGCCCATGGCGTACCGGCCGCCGACCCAGGGCTCGATGCCGATCGGGTACCCGAACCAGGCGCTGGCCTGCTCCGAGTCGGTGAGCGAGGTGTAGACGGCGTCCATCGGCGCGTCGATGAGCAGCTCGCCGCGCAGGTCGGTGGAGGTGAAGTCGACCTTCGGCAGCAGGGTGCGCCCCTCCAGGTGGGCGGCGAGGTTCGCGATGCCCAGCGACCACCAGGTCTGGAGCACGCCCCGGATGTTGCTGCCGCTGATCGCCTCGGCGAAGTCGAAGTGGGTCTGGGTGAGGGTGAGGACCGTCGCGTCCGATCCGTCCTCGGCCAGGTTGATGGTAGTGGTGGTCTCCCCGCCGCCGAGCAGCCAGGTGAACCGCAGGTCGTGGTCGTCGGCGTGCAGCAGCCGCTGGTGCGGGGCGTCCCCCTCGGGGGTGTTCCGGCCCCAGAACGCGTACCGGTCCGGCAGCTCCACCTCGGCGTGCTCGGTGAGCCAGGTACGCAGCTCGGCCGGGTCGGTGAGGGCGTGGTGGACGGTCTTGATCGGCGCGTCGAGGCGGGCCCGGAGGGTCATCGGTTCAGTCACGGTCTTCTTCTCCCTTGGGATAGCAGGCCACGGCGAGCTTGAAGGCGTCGCCCTCGGCACCGCCGTAACGGGTGAACAGGTCCTGGAGGGTGGTGCGGAGGTCGGCGAGGAACTCCTGCCGGCGTTCGGCCGGCACCCGGATCTCCCCGGACACCCCGATGCTGGGCAGCTCGGGGGCGGAGCGGTCGAGCGCCGCCACGTCGGCCTGGACCTCCTCCATCAGGTCGAGCAGGTGGCCGAGGCTCAGCTCGTCGCGGGCCCGGCGGAGACCGCCGAGGCGGCCGACGAGCCGGGGCGAGAGCCAGTACGACCGGGCGGCTGCCTGGTAGATGCCCTCGCTGATGCCGCGCACCCGACGCTCGGACACCTGCTCGGCCAGCCCGGCCGCGACCAACTGCTTGACGTGGTAGTAGACCCGCTGCGGGGTCTGCCCGAGCCGGGTGGCGACCTCGGTGCAGGTGCGTGGTTCGGCGAGCTGCCGCAGCACCTCGACCCGCTGCGGCTTGAGCAGGGTCTCGGCCTGGGTGATCTCTTCGAGGTACAGGACGTCTCTCATGGCAAAAACAAGTTTGTACGTAAAAACTTGCCTTGTCAATGGGGCGCGCGGCATCGGGCGGCCGGAGCCGCCGTGCGCCGTGGATCGCGTCAGGGTGTCCAGTCGGGACGCAGCGGGTAGTCGTCCGCCCCGTCGGGACCGTTCCGGGTCGCCAGCACCTGGTGCAACTGGATGCCGTTGCGCTCGAACGCCAGCCGTGAGCCGGCCATGTAGAGCCCCCACACCCGGGCGGTGCCCCCACCGACCTCCGCCACGCAGGCATCCCAGTGCGCCACCAGGTTGCGGCACCAGGCGGCCAGGGTCAGCGCGTAGTGGCGGCGCAGGTTCTCCTCGTGGTGCACCTCCAGCCCGGCGTCGTGGATCTCGCCGACCAGCCGCCCCGGACCGGCCAGCTCGCCGTCCGGGAAGACGTACCGGTCGATGAACGCGCCGGACCGGTGCGGGGCCCGGTTGTCCGCCCGGGTGATGCAGTGGTTGAGCAGCCGGCCCCCGGGACGCAGCCGGTCCCGTAGCGCACCGAAGTACACCGGGTAGTTGCCCACCCCGATGTGCTCGGTCAGCCCGATCGAGGAGATCGCGTCGAAGGGCCCGGCCGGCGCGTCCCGGTAGTCCAGGTGCCGCACCTCGGCCAGCGAGCCCAGCCCCTCCCGCTCGATCGCCGCCCGCGCCCACTCGGCCTGGGCCCGGGACAGGGTCACCCCGACCGCGCGGACGCCGTACTCGCGGGCCGCGTGCCGGACCATGCCACCCCAGCCGCAGCCCACGTCGAGCAGACGCATCCCCGGCCGCAGCGCCAGCTTGCCGGCGACGAGGTCGTACTTGGCCGCCTGGGCCCGCTCCAGGGTGTCCTCCGGGTCGCGGAACAGCGCACAGGTGTACGTCATCGACGCACCGAGCACCTTCTCGTAGAAGGCGTTGGAGACGTCGTAGTGGTGCGAGATGGCGCGACTGTCCCGGAACCGGGAGTGCCGCAGCCCGTTGACCACCCGCCGCCACCGCGGGACGGCCTCCTGCGGTGGGGGCGGCGGCGGGCGCAGCCGCTCCCAGCCCAGCCCGCGCACCAGGGCCAGCCCCTGCGCCAGCGACGGCGGACGCAGGGTCAGCTCGTCCTTGAGCACCCGCAGCGCCTCGTACGGGTCGCCCGGGTGCACCCCGGCGAGGGACAGGTCGCCGCTGACGTACGCCCGAGCCATGCCCAGGTCCCCCGGCGCGGTCAGCAGGTACGACAGTCCGCGCTCGGAACGGATCGCCAGGGTGATCCCGGCGTCGGCCGGGCCCACGGCGCTGCCGTCGTACCCGGTGATCCGCACGGGCAGCGGCCCGGCGGTGACGGCGCGGACGACGTCGGCCACGGTCGGACCCGCCGGCCGACGGCGTCCCGGCGGTACGGACGGGACGTCCACCGCCCCCTGCTCACGGTCGATCAGGCTCACTGTCGCGCCACCGCCTTCTCGTAGAGTCCGGTGAGCCGGTGTTCCGGGTCGTAGCGGTCCTTGACGGCGCGGTAGACGGCCCCGCCGTAGAGCTGGGCGAACTCCGCCCGGTCGTAGTAGGCGTCGGAGTAGAGGGACTTGTGCCCCCCGGCCCGGGCCACCGCCCGCTCCACGGCCCGGTTCACGTCACCGTCGGCGGCCCCTGGGGCGATCGGCACGCTGCCCCAGAAACCCACGTTGACGTAGGTCTCGCCGCGACGCAGCGGGTACAGCGGCCAGACCCGGGCCGAGCCGGGGCCGACCGGCTCACGCAGTCGCAGGGGGCAGAGCCAGACCGGTGCCATGCCCACCTCACGGGCGAACCAGCGCAGGAAGTCGGCGGTGCCGACGAGCGGGATCTCCACGTCCTGCACCACCCGCTCCCGGGGCGGCCGGCCCCGCCAGCGGCCCATCCGGGCGGCGATCCCGTACCGGTGCTCCAGCCGGACCAGTCGGTGGTAGACGTCGCTGCGTCGCCAGCGGGCCGGCCAGAGCCGACGCACCACCGGATGCTGCGCGCCGAACGCCCGGGAGCACCAGAACCAGTCGGTGTCCCAGCGCCAGAGGTAGTCGTGGCTGCTCAGCAGGTCGTGCCCGCGCCGGGACAGCGACCGGTAGTAGATCTCCCGGCGGGTGTAGTCGCTGGGCCGGCGTAGGCCGCCGTCGGCCGGATGTGTGTCGTCGGTGAAGGTGCCGAGCACCAGGTACGCCTCGTCCGGGGCGAACACCACCCCGTCCATCGCGTCGACCGGACGGCCCGCCCACGCCCGGGTGGCGGTCACCGCGCCGATCGCGTCGACCAGCGCGTCCAGGTCGGTGAAGCGGACGTTGCGCAAAGCGACGTACCGGCGGACCGGTTGCAGCTCGATCCGGAGCCGGGTGGCGTAGCCGAGACTGCCCAGCGAGTTCGGGAAGGCCGCGAAGAGGTCGGCGTGCGGGCCGTCCGGACCGGTGGTGAGCAGGTCGCCCGCGCCGGTGAGGACGTCCATCTCGACCACCGACTCGTGCGGCAGGCCGTTGCGGAACGAGGTCGACTCGATGCCGAGGCCGGTCACCGCCCCACCCAGCGTGATGGTGCGCAACTGCGGCACCACCAGCGGCATCAGCCCGTACGACAGGGTCACCGCGACCAGGTCCTCGTAGGTGCACATGCCCTGCACGTCGGCGGTGCGGGCGACCGGGTCGACCCCGAGCACCCCGGTCAGGCCACCGACGTCCAGCCCCGGGGACGCGGTGGCCGCCCTCGGACGGAACAGGTTGGAGGTCCGCTTGGCCAGCCGGACCGGCTCGCCAGCCGGCACCGCCGCGTACGACCGGCGGAGTGCCTCGACGGCCCGGCCGTGCCGGTCACCTGCCGGTCCGTGCGGGTCACCCACCCGCTCCACACGCAGCGCGCACACGCCATCACCCTACGCCCACCCGACCCGATATGCGTGTTGTCCACGATGGCTTTTCCCAGGTCAGAGGAGTGGAGGCGGGTGGGCGGACCGAAGGGCACGGCCGACCGGGATACCGTCCGCTGATGACGACACCCGCGTTCGCCGCCCTGGACGCCCTGGAACTGCCGTACCGGGTCATCCGGCACGGGCCGGTCCGCAGCCTCGCCGAGGCCGCCACCGCACGGGGCGTGCCGGTGCCCGACGTGGTCAAGACCATCGTGGTCCGGCGCGGCGAGGACGACTACGTCTTCGTGCTCACCCCGGGCGACCGGGTGGTCTCCTGGCCGAAGCTGCGGGCCCTGCTCGGGGTCAACCGGCTCTCCATGCCGGACGCGGAGACCGCGCGGGCGGTCACCGGCTACGAGCGCGGCACCATCACCCCGTTCGGCGCGACCACCGGGTGGCCGGTCGTCGCCGACGAGCGGATGCGCGGTCGCCTGGTCACGCTCGGGGCCGGTGCGCACGGGGTGGCCGTCGCGGTGGACGCCGACGCCACCCTGCTCAGCCTGGAGGCGACCGTCGCCGACGTCACCGACCCCGACCCGGCGCTTCCCGACTCCTGACCGGAGCGGGCGCGACGGCCGATGGCGCCGCACCGGCAGGCGATGGCCGCGTCGGCGGGCGGGGCATAGCCTGGGCGCATGCCGAAAGCCGTCTGGAACGATTTGGTGATCGCCGAGAGCGACGACACGGTGGTGGTCGAGGGCAACCACTACTTCCCCCGCGCCGCGCTCCGGGACGACCTGGTCCGGGAGTCCGACACCCACACGTCCTGCCCGTGGAAGGGCACCGCCTCCTACCTCAGCCTGGAGCACGAGGGCCGGACCAGCGCGGACGCCGTCTGGTACTACCCGGAACCGAAGCCGGAGGCCGAGATGGTCCGTGGCCGGGTGGCGTTCTGGAAGGACGTCACGGTCGTCGACTGACGACGGGGCCGAGCCGGCTGGTCGCGCGGCGGCGGCCGGCTCGGCCGGGTCAGCCGGGTCAGCCGGGTCAGCCGTGCCGGCCAGGTCAGCCGGTGGTGCGCAGGGCGCGCAGCTCGGCCAGGTGCAGCGGCAGGTGCACGCGGCCGTGCAGGTCGAGGGTGCGACCCCAGGGCAGCGCCTCGTCCACCCGCAGCTCGAACCCCTCCCGCAGGTGCGTCTCGACCAAAGTCCGGGACGCCGGGCCGAGCTGGTCGGCCAGCGCGCAGAGCCGCCGGCTGGTCTCCCCGAACAGGGTGATCAGCCCGGCCAGGCCGCCGTGCTGGACGACCACCGCGTCGAGCTGCGGGCGGTGGATGTCCTCCAGGTTGTAGTACGCGTAGGTCGAGCCGGCGATCACCGCCTCGGTCGCCTCGCTCATCAACTCGTCGTTGACGGCGAGATGGGCCACGATCTGCTCGGCGCTCAGCCCGCCGTCCCCGGGCGGGCCGAACCCACCCGCCTCCACCTCGGCGAGCAGGACGTCGTACGTCCGGCGCAGCTCGGCGGTCTCCATCCGCCCAGCGTAGGCGTCGGCGACGCGGCGGCGGGGCGATTCCCGGCCCGGTACGACGGCCGGGGACAGCCGGCGGCCGGCACGACCGCCACCGGGACGGCCGGCGCCGCCACGACAGCCGGCGGGACGTCTCAGCGGCGGCCCCGGCGGGCACGCAGGTAGTCGGAGACCACGTATTCGCCGAGGTCGTCGGTGTCCGGGGTGAAGATCCGCCCCTTCGATCGGCGGGCCACCGCGTCCATGAACCGGCGCAGCCCCGGGTCCTCGCCGAGCATGAAGATGTTCAACGTCGCTCCGTACCGGGTCAACCGGTCCACCTCGCGGATGGTGGCCTCGACCGTCTCGCGCAGCGGCGGCCAGTGGAAAACCGGCTCGCCGTCGTCCGGGTCGAGGTGGGCGGTGGGTTCGCCGTCGGTGACCACCAGCACCACCGGCTCCGCCCCCGGATGCCGGCGCAGGTGCCGCCCGGCCAGCCGCAACGCGTGCTGGAGGTTCGTGCCCTGCACCATCTCCGGTTCGACCGCCGCCAACTCCTGCTGGCTGAGCGGCAACGCCGCCCGACCGAAGCCGACGATCTGGAGGGCGTCCTGCGGGAACCGGGTGGCGACCAGGTGGGACAGGGCCAGCGCGGTCTGCTTCATCGGCCCCCACCGCCCCTCGGACACCATCGAGAAGGAGAGGTCGACGCAGAGCGCCACGGCCGCCGAGGCCCGCCGCTCGGTCTCCATCACCTCGAAGTCGTCGACGGCGAGCCGCACCGGCACCGTCGGCCCGGCCCGGTGCACCGCGCGGGTGAGGGTCCGCACCACGTCCAGCGGCTGCTCGTCGCCGTACCGCCAGGGGCGGGACGCTCCGCTCACCTCGCCGGCCGCCCCGGCGGAGCGCAGGTCGTGCTGGCCGCGCGGCCCGGCGGTCAGGTCGGCGAAGACCCGACGCAGCGCGGTGCCGGCGAGCCGGCGCAACGCCTTCGGGCTGAACGTCAGGCCGTCCGGGCTCCGACTCACCCAGCCCTGCCGGCGCAGCTCCCGCTCCAGCTCCCGCAGCCGGCGTACGTCGTCGGCGGCGTCCCGCCCGAGCGTGCGGGCCACCGTCTCCACGTCGACGTCGTCCAGGGTCGCCCCCGGGTGCTCCTGACCGAGCTGGTCGAGCAGGTCGTCCAGCTCGCCGATCTCGCCGAGCGCTGCCGCCGCCTCGCCGTAGCCCAACGGCTGGTCGCCCCGGACCCGTTCGCCCCGCGACCAGCCCAGGTCCGGCCGCAGCGCCCGCAGGTTGGCGTCGAGCGCGGCCAGCTCACCGGAGAGCCGGTCACCGAGGGACTGCCGCATCAGCCCGGCCAGCTCCTCGCGCTGCCGGTCCGACAGCGACCGCAGCAGCCGCTCCCCCGCCGCCGACCGGTGGGCCAGCACGTCCACCAGCTCGTCGACGTCGCGCGGCTGCTCCGGGAAGAAGTCGCCGTGCCGGCGCATGAACTCGGCGAACGCGTCGGTGGTGTCCTCCGCGCGGGCGTGCCGGGCCAGCAGGTCGTTGAGGTCCCGCATCATCTCGGCGAGCTGCTGCTGCACCCGGGGGTCGGCGGCGGCCCGCGCCGCGTCCCGCAGCCCGGCGAAGCGCTGTTCCAGCACCTCGCCGCGCAGTCCGTCGAGGATCCGCTGGTACGTCTGCCGGGCCTCGTCACTGGCCCAGTCGTACGCCGCCAGTTCCTCGACCGCGCGGGCGGTGGAGCGGGGCAGGTTGTCCAGCACCGCCTCGGCGAACCGGGCGTCGTCGCCGTCGCGCCCGCGCAGCTCGTCCCGCTCGGCGGCGAGCGCCTGGTCGAGCAGCGCTTGAGCCCGGGTCACCGCCCCGTCCAGGTCCCCCCGGCGCAGCGCCTCGCGGCGCAGTCGGCGCGCGCGGGCGGCCAGGTCGTCCAGTCCGCGCCGCCCCTGTGGCCCCCGGCGCAGCAGGTTCCGCAGCGCCTCGCGCAGGCTCCCGCCGGCCAGCACCTCCGCGCCGACCTGGTCGACCGCCGCCCGCACGTCGTACGGGGGCGCGAGCGGGTCGGGGCCACCCCGCCACTGCCCGTACCGGAACCGGTTGCCAGCTATGTCCGGACCGCCCTTCTCGCTCGTGGTTCGCTGTCCCGGCGGACCTGGTGCCTACCGCGACGGGTCAGCCCCGCCCGCCGTAGCGGGTCCGGCCGTCGTCGGTGACGTCCTTGCCGAGCCGGCGGGTCAGGTGCAGCCCCTCCAACACGAACTCGATCCCGGCGGCGGCCTCCTCCGGGGTGGGCGCGTCGCCCAAGCCGAGCCGATCCAGCACCTTGGCCAGCCCCGGGATGGTGCCCACCTGGGCCAGCAGATCGGTCGCGGCGACCAGCTCACCGGTCTCGACCACGGCGTCGTCGGCAACCAGCGCGGTGAACCCGGACAGGTCGATCCCGGCCAGCCGGGCGCGGAACGTCTCGGCGGTGGCGGTCCGCAGCAGGTGGGCGAGGATCTCCGCCTCCCGGCCGTCCTCGCCGCTCTCGAACTCCACCTTGCCCCGCAGCGTGCTCACCACCGACACCGCATCACCGACGCGCGCCACCGGCTGGGTTGGTAGCAGGGTTGGTAGCAGGGGTCCCCTGTTACCGCTTCTTGATGAGGAGGGGTCCCCTGCAGGCACCTCGGACGAACCGGGTGCGGAGGCGGAACCGGGTGCGGTGGCGGCGAGCAGGCCGGCGCGACGCAGGGCGGCGGCGGCCACCGTCTCGGCGGCGGCGATGGCGAACCGGGCGGAGACCCCGGAACGCTGGTCGACCGAGGGCGAGTCCCGCACCGTACGGGCGAAGCGGGCCAGCACTTCCAGCACGTGCTCCGGCACCTCGGCGACGAGCTGCGCCTCCTGCCGGATCAGCGCCAGCTCCAGATCGAGGTCCAGCGGGTAGTGGGTTCGGATCTCCGCGCCGAACCGGTCCTTCAGCGGGGTGATGATCCGGCCCCGGTTGGTGTAGTCCTCCGGGTTGGCGCTGGCCACCAGGAGCAGGTCCAGCGGCAGCCGCAACTGGTAGCCGCGAACCTGGATGTCCCGCTCCTCCAGCACGTTGAGCAGCGCCACCTGGATCCGTTCGGCCAGGTCGGGCAGCTCGTTGACGGCGAAGATGCCCCGATTCGTGCGGGGCACCAGCCCGAAGTGAATGGTCTCCGGGTCGCCGAGCGAGCGGCCCTCGGCGATCCGGATCGGGTCCACGTCGCCGATCAGGTCGCCGACGCTGGTGTCCGGGGTGGCGAGCTTCTCGCCGTACCGCATCGATCGGTGCAGCCAGCCGATCGGCAGGTCGTCGCCGGCCTCGGCGACGGCCGCCCGGGAGGCCGGGGTGAGCGGGTGCATCGGGTGCTCGTTGAGCACCGAGCCGGGGATCACCGGCGTCCACTCGTCGAGCAGCGCGGCGAGACTCCGGATCAGCCGGGTCTTGCCCTGGCCCCGCTCACCGAGGAGCACCAGGTCGTGCCCGGCGAGGAGCGCCCGCTCGACCTCGGGCAGCACGGTGTCGTCGTAGCCGACGATGCCGGGGAAACGGTCGCCGCCCGTCCGCATCCGGGCGAGGAGGTTGTCACGGAGTTCCTGCTTGACCGTACGGTGCTGGTGTCCGGCCGCGCGCAGCTCGCCGAGCGTGCCGGGCAGGTCGGCCGGAGGGACCGGAGATACCGAGGAAGGGGCAGTCACCCGACCAAAGCTAGCTCACCTTGGGGAGGTATCCGTCGCACCAGCCGTCCGCTGAAAAGCCGTTCGGTAACGTTCACACATCTGTCGCCCGTCCGCAGGGAGTGTCAGCATGAACGATCCGGTCGTCACCCGGTACGCCACGCTCGCCGACCTGGAGCACATCGTCGACATCCACACCCGGGCCCGGCTCGCGTACTACCAGGCCGGCGGACTGACAGCCGACGCCGTCCAGGATCCGACGGTACGGGAGGCGCAGCGGGAAGGCTGGACCGAGGCGATCGAGTCGCCCGACAAGCGGGTGCTCTGCGCCACGCTCGGCGACGACGTCGTCGGCGCGGCCGCGATGGGACCGCCGCTGACGTCCGCCCCGGACACCACCCGGGCCGGTCAGCTCTACCAGATCCACGTCGTCCCCGGCCGCTGGGGACACGGCATCGGCAGCGTCCTGCACGCCGCTTTCCTCGACTACCTGGTGGAGGCCGACCTGTCCCTCGGTCTCATCGAGGTCTGGGAACGCAACACCCGCGCCCTGGCCTTCTACACCCGACACGGCTGGCAACCGGACGGCGGATCCCGCCCCGGCCCGGACGACTCCCGGTTCCTCTTCCTCCGCCTCGACCCGGTGGAGAACCTCCGCTGACGTGGTAGTGCTCGACCAACTCACGCCGGCTGGGCAGTTCCACCTCCAGCTGATCCGCCCTACTCGGACGACCGATCCACGACGTAGACGCCTTTGCCCTGACGCCCGTCGATCAGCTTCTCGGCCTTCAGTAGCAGCATGGCCGCCCGGATCACCGTGTTACTGACCTCGTAGTGCTCGCAGAGCGCGGAAAAGGACGGCAGCTTGTCGCCCGGCTTCAGTCGGCCGGACCCGATCTGATCGCGGATGTCTCTGGCGACCTGGAGGTAAGCGGCTTCTGACATTCGTGGTGCTCCCAGCTTGGCGGCTGACCCAAGCAGACCACAGGTAGCGGCCGACTTACAACGCCATGCGTCATGAGCTGTTGACTATGCGCACATTGCGTCTTAAGTTGCTCGTGGGGTCGCCCAGCTTGGCGGCCGGAGGCCCCACCGCCGTGGATGCCTGCCCCCCGGCCAACCGCTGGACGGGCATCCACGGTGTCCAGGGACGGACCGGCAGGAGAGCCATGGTCTTTCGCACGAAATGGGACCGGTACAGCAAACAACGGGGAAGGTGGGGCTTACCACCTCGGCACCGACACGCACCAAGCGAACGCCTGATCACTGTGGCCGGGCAGCATCGGCCCGTCTGGTCGTGGTGGAGATGGCGACACGTCTGCCGGTGTGGGGCCGGTCAGCCCTGTCGTGGCCGACAGCGGTTGCCGGTCAACCGGGGCCACTGGTTGGAGTCGCCGACCCAGCGCACGGCCCAATCCTGGCAGTGGTGGTGTCGTGCGCGGGGGTGAGGTGCCGGTCGGGCGTCGGGTGGCGCAGTGGCGGGCGCGGCGGCGGATGACGCAGCAGATGCTCGCCGACCGGCTCGGGAAGTCGAAGAGCTGGGTGGACAAGGTCGAGCGAGGTGTCCGCGCCCTGGACCGGGTTTCGGTCATCGAGGACCTGGCCAAGGTGCTGCGCGTCGATCCGGCGGTGCTGCTGGGCCGCCCGGCCAGGCCCTCGACCGTCACCATCGCCGTCGACGGGATCGACGCGGTGCGGGCTGCGCTCGCCCGCCATGACCCCCCGCCGGCCCCGTTCACCTGTCAGCCTGCGCCGCCAGTCGCCGAGCTGGACCGTCGGGTCGGGCATGCCTGGTTGACCTACCAGCACGCTGACTATCCGTACCTGCTTCGGCTGCTGCCCGACCTGCTCGGCGACGCCCGGCATGCCGGACGCGACCACGACGCCGCCGGACTGCTGGTTCAGGTGTACCGGCTCACCGCGTCCGTGCTGGTGAAGCTCGGCGAACCCGACCTGGCCTGGCTCGCCGCCGACCGGGCGATGACCGCCGCCGGAACTGATCCGCTGCGCGCCGCCATCGCCACCATCCCCCTCGGCCAGGCGTTACGTGCCCTCGGCCGGGGCCACCTCGCCCACGCCGCGACGGTCAGCGCCGCCCGGTGGGTCGCGCCACCGACGCCGGACGAGACACCGGCCGACCACCTGTCGGTGCTCGGCACACTGCTGGTCGAGGCCGCCCTGGCCGCCGCTGCCTGCGGTGACCCGCACGGCGTCCGGAAGCTGACCGGATGGGCAGCCGACATCGCCGAGCGGATCGGCGACGGCCACGACCACCACTGGACGACCTTCGGCCCGACCGCCCTCGCTCTGGCTCGGGTCACGGCGGCCGTCGCCCTCGGTGATGTCGGGGAGGCGGTCGGCCTTCACGAACAGCTCGCCCAAAGGGCCGGGTGGGCACGGCTGCCCGCCGAGCACCGGGCCGCGCACCTGATCGATGCCGCGCGGGCGTACCTCCTGCTCGGTGATGTTGGCCGGGCCGGACGCCTGCTGGTCGAGGCGGACGGTGTCGCGCCGGCCGAGACCCGCGCCCGGCCCGCCGCCCGTACGGTGATCGCCGGGGTCGTGCGCGGCGGACCGGCCGGTGCCGGTGTCGCGCGGCTGGCCACGGCCCTCGGGATCGGGTGAGATGACCGCGCCGTTCCGGTCTCTCGCCCAGATCCGCAACCGGCTCATCCTCACCGCCCGATGGATCCTCCGCGACCATCGGCCCGCTTCCGACGGCCGCTGCCCGGTGTGCCGGGTGCCGGACTGCGCGGCAGTGGCCGCCGCCCGCGACTACCTGGACGCGGTGGCGCTAGCGGACGACGACACCCGCAGCGGCTGACGATGCACTCGGACTGCCGCCTCTGGTGTGGTTGCAGGGGTCCCCTGCTCATCAAAAAGCGGTAGGAGGGGGCCCCTGCAACCACCTCAGCCCCCGGCGGACAGTTCAGCGGGTGGTGCGGGCGCGGAGCAGGCGAGGCAGGGCGGCCAGGCCGGTGACCGGGTGGAAGCTGCGGGCGGCGGTGAGCAGGGCGTCGTACTCGCCGTCGTTGAGGTCGATCTCGGCGGCGGCGGCGTTGCGTTCCATCTGCTCGACACTGGACGCGCCGGGGATGGCCACCACGTTCGGGTGGTGCAGCAGGTAGGCGAGGGCGATCTGGCTGGGCGTGGCGTCGTGCGCGTCGGCCACCTCGCGCAGCGTGCCGATGAGCGCGGCGCCCCGCTCCAGGTTCTCCGGCAGGAAGTACGGGTTCGCCCTGCGGACCGCTCCGGCGGGCGGGTTCGCCGCGTCGTACCGCCCGGAGAGGAAGCCCTGGGCGAGCGGGCTGTACGCCATCACGATCCGTCCGGTCCGCTCGGCGTACGGCAGCAGGTCGTCCTCCGGCCCCCGGTCGACGAGGCTGTAGCGGACCTGGTTGCTCAGCACCCGCCGGCCGAGGGCGACCTCGGCGAACTGCCACCGGCGGAGGCTGTAGTTGCTCACCCCCACCTCGCCGACCAGGCCGACGTCCTGCAACGCACGCATGCCGCGCATGGTGGTGTGGTCGCCGACCACCGGGTTGGCCTGGTGGACCTGGTAGAGGTCGATGTGGTGCACGCCGAGCCGGGCCGCCGAGGCGACCGCCCGCTGCTGCACCACCGGGGCGATCGGGAGCGCCGGGAAGACCTTGCTGGCCACCACGGCCTTCGGCCGGTCGTCGCCGAGCGCCGCGCCGAGGATCCGCTCGCTGCGGCCGAAGCCGTACACCTCGGCGGTGTCGAAGAGGGTGACCCCGAGTTCGAGCGCCCGCCGGACGATCTGGGCGGCCCGCTGCTCGTACTCCGGGCCGTAGCCCCACTCCTTCGAGCCGAACTGCCAGGTGCCGAGGCCGATCTTGGAAATGGGCTTGGGGGTGTCCAGCGGAACGTAGCGCATGATCCCGACGCTACCCCGGACACCGTCGGTCACCACCGGCTTCGAGCGGGGTACGGGAGGGCGCTCCGGACCTCGGGGCGCCCTCCCGCCGGTCAGTGGTAGACGGTGTCGGTGCCGGCGTCGCGGATCGCGCCCAAGAGGTTGCCGGTGAAGTCGTTGCCCGGCCCGACCACGGTGGCGGCGCACCGGCTGGTGGCGATGTGCAGGCCGAAGCGCTGGGTCCGGACCGCCTGGTCGTCGGTGGCGACGTTGCCGGCGACGACGTTCTCGGCGCAGGCCACCCCGGCGGGGGTGGTGATCCGGATGCCGTCCCGGCCGACCGCGTCGTCGGCGCTGTTGGTGACGCGGTTGTTCATGATCTGGTTGGCGGTGCCCCCGTCGACGTTGATCCCGTCCTGGCCGGCCTGGTCGACGACGTTGCCGGTCACCACGTTCCGGTCGGAGGTCTTGTTCGGCTGGTCGGCGTTCTCCGACGAGCGGTTGACCTGGATCCCGTGCCCGCCGACGTGGCTGATCGCGCAGCCGGTGACCGTGTTCCGGCTCGACGCGAGCAGTTCGATCCCGTCGCTGGTGGTGCCGGTGACCACGCAGTCCCGCACGGTGTTCCCGGTGGAGCTCCAGCCCTGGTTCTTGCCGTCGAAGACGATGCCCCGGCCCCGGGCGGCGGCCACCCGGACCCGCTCGACCAGGACGTCCACCCCGTCGTCGAAGTCGAGGGCGTCGCTGGTGGACCGGGGGGCGCCGCCAGCCGAGACGGTGAGGTCCCGGACGGTCATCCGGACGGCACCCTTGGTGTTGAAGGGCTCGGTGTCGGCGCTGGCGGTGCTGTGGTTACGGATGAGGGTTACGTCCATGCCCGACCCGGCGAAGGTGATGTCGTCGATCTGGACGAGCTTGAAGAACTCCCCGCCGAGCTCGAACGTGCCGGGGCCGAAGGCGACCGTGCCGCCGCCCCGGCCGTCGAGCTGGCTGACCGCGCTCTCCACCACCGTCTTGAGGCTGCCCCGGTAGCTGTGTCCGGTGACCTGGGAGACCGCCTGGTAGGTGGCCGCCCCGATCCGGGTGACCAGGTACGGCGACGGGTTGGGTGGTGCCGGCACGAGCAGTTCCGGCTTCGCCGTCCCCTCCCGGCTGGTGATCCGTACGCCGGTGTCGTTGCCGGTGGTCAGCGCCACCGTGACCGGACCGTCGCCGGTGACCAGCGCCGACACGTCCACCGAGACCCACGTACCGGCGGAGACCGGGCCGCTGCTGCCGACCACGGCCCCGAGCGGCGGCGCGTCGTGGTACGTCAGGGTCGTCTCCTGCCACGGCTCGTCACCGACCGCGCGGACCTCGACGCCGGTGCTGCTGGACGTCTCGACGTGGAAGCGGAGCAGCGCGGAGGGGTCGGGGTCGACACCCTGCGCGTCGAAGCGGAGGTACGCCACCGCGACGGGCAGGCCGTCCACCTTCAGGCTGCCGGTGCCGTGGTTGGTCGCCGGGTCCATGCTGTCCACCCAGGCGTCGGCCACCGGGGTGACCGGCGCGGCACCGGTCGACGGGCCGGGCCGGACCAGGCCCGCGACCACGGCCGGGGGCGGCGCGCCGGGGGGAGCCGGGGGTGGGACGTGGGGTATCGCGGCGGCTGCCGGGGTGACGGGTCCGGCAACCGCCACGACGACCGCCCCCAGCACCGCCACCGTCGGCCGGACCAGCCGGCCACGTGTCGTCCGCATCATTCCTGTTCCTCCTCACCGGCCCCGGCGGGGGGGGGGGGGGGGGGGGGGGGGGGGGGGGGGCCCGCCCCCGGGCGGGCCGGGCCGCCAAGACGTGCGAAGCAGTGCGGGCGGGGCCGGCCGCGGGGGGGGGGGGGGGGGGGGGGCGGGCGGG
>NZ_JBITJH010000035.1:0-49004 GCF_044459745.1 Micromonospora sp. NPDC050187 | reverse complement strand
GCCGCGTACGGCCACTTCGGCCGGGACCTACCCGAACTGACCTGGGAGAACACCGACCGCGCCGCCGACCTCAAGTCGGCCGCAGGAGCCTGACCCCCAGCAGGCACACCGACCGGCGACCCGCTGACGGGTCGCCGGTCGCTCGTGTCTGCGTGGACGTGCCCCTGGCCCACCTGGACCGGCCCTTCGACTACCTGGTCCCCGCCGAACTGGCCGCCACGGCGGTGCCCGGGACCCGGGTCAAGGTGCGCTTCGCCGGTCAACTCGTCGACGGCTGGCTGCTGGAGCGGACCGAGCGCTCCGGGCACGCCGGCCGGCTGGCGTACCTGGAGAAGCTCGTCTCGCCCGAACCGGTGCTGTCTCCCGAGATCGCCCGGCTGGCCCGGGCGGTCGCCGACCGGTACGCCGGCAGCCTCGCCGACGTGCTCCGCCTCGCGGTACCGCCCCGGCACGCCCGGGTGGAGAAGGAGAGCCCATCCGACGGGCCCTCGGCCGTCGACGTTCCGGCCGACGAGGGCCGGGCCGACGGGGGCCGGGGGGCCGTGAGCACCCCGGCCGCGACGACCGTGCCGGATCCGGCCGTCGCCACCCCCGATCCGCCGGTCGGTGCGGACGGCTGGGACGCCTACCCGGCCGGGCCGGGTTTCCTGCGGGCGCTCGCCGACGGTCGGGCCCCGCGCGCGGTCTGGTCCGCGTTGCCGGGGGAGGACTGGCCGGCCCGCTTCGCCGAGGCGGCGGCGGCCACCGTACGCGGTGGACGGGGCGTGGTCGCGGTGGTCGCCGACGCCCGCGACCTGGACCGTCTCGACGCGGCGCTGACCGGGGCGCTCGGCCCGGACCGGCACGTCCGGCTCTCCGCCGCCCTCGGTCCGGCCCGCCGCTACCGGGCCTTCCTCGCCGTCCGCCGGGGCCGGGTGCCGGTGGTCGTCGGCACCCGTGCGGCGATGTTCGCCCCGGTGGAGCGACTCGGCCTGGTGGCGATCTGGGACGACGGCGACGACCTGCACGCCGAGCCCCGGGCCCCGTATCCGCACGCCCGTGAGGTGCTGCTCACCCGCGCCCAGCTCGGCGGGATCGCCGCCCTGGTCGGCGGGCACGCCCGGACCGCCGAGGCGCAGCTGCTGGTGGAGACCGGCTGGGCGCGGGAGGTGGTCGCGGAGCGGGCCACGGTACGGGCGCGTACCCCGGCCGTCGCGCCGACCGGCGACGATCCGCAACTGGCCCGCGACCCGGCCGCCGCCACCGCCCGGCTGCCCAGCCTGGCCTGGACCACCGCCCGGGACGCGTTGCGCGCCGACGCGCCGGTGCTGGTCCAGGTGCCCCGCCGTGGCTACCTGCCCTCGGTCTCCTGCGCCGACTGCCGGGCCCCGGCCCGGTGCCCGCACTGCGCGGGGCCGCTCGCGCTGCCCTCCGCCCGGGGGACACCGGTCTGCCGCTGGTGCGGCCGGATCAGCGCCGCGTACGCCTGCCCGGAGTGCGACGGCCGACGGCTGCGGGCCGCGGTGGTCGGTGCCCGGCGGACCGCCGAGGAACTGGGCCGGGCCTTCCCCGGGGTGCCGGTGCGCACCTCCGGACGCGAGGAGGTGCTCGCCCAGGTGCCCGGCGGCGCGGGTCTGGTGGTGGCCACCCCCGGTGCCGAGCCGGTCGCCGACGGCGGCTTCGGCGCGGTGCTGCTGCTGGACTCCTGGGCCCTGCTCACCCGGGCCGACCTGCGGGCCGGGGAGGAGGCGCTGCGGCGGTGGCTGACCGCGGCGGCGCTGGCCCGGCCGGCGACCGCCGGCGGGCGGGTGGTGGTGGTCGCCGACGGCGCTCTCGCGCCGGTGCAGGCGCTGCTGCGGTGGGATCCGACCTGGTTCGCCGCCCGGGAGCTGGCCGAGCGACGGGAGCTGGGATTCCCACCGGCGGTGCGGATGGCCAGCGTGACCGGTGCCGCGCCGGCCGTGGCCGAGCTGCTCGCCGAGGCGCGCCTCCCCGAGCAGGCCGAGGTGCTCGGGCCGGTCCCGGCGGACGACGACCGGGAACGGATGCTGGTCCGGGTGCCCCGGTCGCGCGCCGCCGCGCTCGCGGAGGCGCTGCACGTCGCGGCCGGGGTCCGCGCCGCCCGCAAGGCCGCCGACCCGGTCCGGGTGCAGGTGGACCCGTTGGAGCTGTTCTGACCTCGTCCGACGCGGGGTGTTCGCCGGGAAAGTCCTGGCGGGACCGTGGTAGCATCGCCCCTCATTGCCCGCGCCGGTGCGGCGCGACGGTGGCCGGAGTGCGGCGAGGCGACGCCGAATCGATGATGTCAACCAGCCGGTGATCAGAGGTGGATCAGTCGTGACCGTCCGTCAATCGATCGTCTTCAACGGTGATCTCGGCAGCGGCAAGAGCACCGTCTCCGTCGAGATCGCCGAGCGGCTCGGCATGCGGCGGGTCAGCGTCGGCGACCTCTACCGGCAGATGGCCCAGGAGCGGCAGATGACCGCGCTCCAGCTCAACCTGCACGCCGAGCTGGACCAGGCCGTCGACGGCTACGTCGACCAGCTCCAGCGGGACATCGCCGCCTCCGGTGAGCCGCTGGTGATGGACTCCCGGCTGGCCTGGCACTTCTTCACCGACGCGCTCAAGGTGCACATGATCACCGAACCGGGGGAGGCGGCCCGGCGTGTGCTGCTGCGCCCCTCCGGCCCGGCGGAGAGCTACGTCTCGCTGGAGGAGGCGAAGGCCAAGCTCAAGGAGCGCAGCGACAGCGAGCGGAACCGCTTCCTGGTCCGCTACGGCGTGGACAAGGCCCGGCTGCGCAACTACGACCTGGTCTGCGACACCACCCGGGCCGCCCCGGCCGAGGTGATCGCGCACATCGTCGACGCGTACGAGGGACGCCTCGCCGCCGACGTGCTCCGGGACGCCCCGCCGCTGCTGCTGCTCGATCCGGCCCGGGTCTACCCCACGGAGGACGTGCACAACCTGCGCGGGCTCTGGGAGGGCGACTTCGTCGGTGCGGTCGGGGCCGCCGGTGACCGGGCGTTGGAGCCGCTGAGCATCGGGTACTCCGGGGAGTACTTCTTCCTCGTCGACGGCCACCGGCGGCTCAGCGCCGCGCTCCAGAACGGCTTCACGCTGGTGCCCGGCCGGCTGGTCGCCGAGGCCGACGAACCCGTCGTCGGTGGCCTCACCGCGGCCGAGTACTTCACCCGCCAGTGCCGGGCCGGCACGGTGCACGACTGGGAGGCCGCCCACAAGATCGAGCTTCCGCTGCCGGAGCACGCCCTGCGGGCCCCCGACGCGGTGCTGGCGGGCGACCCGGTCGCGGGAGCCTGACCTCCACCTTCGCACCCGCGTCCACGGCGCGTCACTGCGCCGACACGACCGGTGACCGGGGCATGATGAAGCCCCCGGACGCCGTCGATGGAGGTTCGCCGTGGAGGTTGCCGAGGCGATGGCGCTTCTGCTGTCACCGCAGGGACGACTCGACCCCTATCCGGCGTACGAACGGCTCCGCGCCCACGGCCCGGTCGTCGAGGCGTGGCCGGGGCTGCACGTGGCCACCGGGTACGCCGTGATCGACGAGGTGCTCCGTGATCCCCGCTACGTGGTCGCCTACGAGCCGCTACCGCAGACCACGGTGGCCGGTTGGGCGGAGAGCCCGGCGGTCGCCTCGATCGCCCGGTCGATGCTGCGGGCCAATCCGCCCGACCACGGCCGGATGCGGCAGATCGTCGCCGGGGCGTTCACCCCGCGCCGGGTCGCCGCCCTGCGGGAGGTGGTCACCACCCAGGCGGCGGCGCTGGTCGCGACGATGGCGGAGCGGGGCCGCGACGGCACGACCGTCGACGTGCTCGACGGGTTCGCCTACCCACTGCCGATCGGGGTGATCTGCGCCCTGCTCGGCGTGCCGGAGGCCGACCGGCCCGCGTTCCGGGAGTGGACCGCCGACCTCACCACCGTCCTGGAGCCGGAGGTCTCCGAGGCGGAACTGGCCGTGGCCGACCGGGGCGCGACGGCGCTGCGCGACTACTTCCGGGACCTGGTCGAGGCTCGTCGCCGGGCCCCCGCCGACGACCTGACGACCGCTCTGGTCCAGGCGCACGACGCCGAGGTCGGCCGCCTGGACGCCGAGGAACTCCTGGCCAACCTGGTGGTCCTCCTGGTCGCCGGGTTCGAGACCACCACCAACCTGCTCGGCAACGGGCTGGTGGTGTTGCTGGGACACCCGGCGCACGCCGCCGCGCTGCGCGACGACCCCGACCTCGCCGGGGCGTACGTGGAGGAACTGCTCCGGATCGACTCCCCGGTGCAGGTGACCAGCCGGATCAGCGGCGTCCCGGTCGCGCCGGGCGGGGTGCCGGTGCCGACCGGCGGCGAAGTCCTGCTGCTCCTGGGCGCGGGCAACCGGGATCCGGCCCGGTTCGTCGACCCGGCCCGGTTCGACCCGGCCCGGCCGCAGAACCAGCCGCTGTCCTTCGGCGGGGGTGCGCACTACTGCCTGGGCGCGGCGCTGGCCCGGCTGGAGGCGCGGATCGCCTTCCCGCTGCTGCTGCGCGGGCTGCCCGACCTGGCGTTGGCCGGCGAGCCCCGGCGCCGGACCCGGCTGACCCTGCGCGGCTACGCCACGCTGCCGGTGACCACCGGCCCCCGCCGCCGGGCCACCGGCACCGACCTCCGGCGGGCGGTGGTGACCGCCGTCGCCGAGCAGCGGCGGACCGTGCCGGCCGGGGAACGTGGTACGCCGCCCGGAGCCGGGCCGGGCACTCCGTAGACTGGTACGGCACGAGTTCCGTCCCGTCGACGAAGGAGCCACCCCGCGTGACCGTCCAGCCCATCCGTCTGTTCGGGGATCCGGTGCTGCGCACGCCGGCCGATCCGGTGGTCGACTTCGACGTCGAGCTGCGCAAGCTCGTCGCCGACCTGACCGACACGATGCGGGAGCAGAACGGGGCCGGTCTGGCCGCCCCGCAGCTCGGTGTGGGCCTGCGGGTGTTCACCTTCGACGTCGACGACGTGCTCGGGCACCTGGTCAACCCGGTGCTGGAGTTCCCCGACGAGGAGGAACAGGACGGCCCGGAGGGCTGCCTCTCCATCCCCGGCCTCTACTTCGACACCAAACGCCGGCAGAACGTGATCGCCAAGGGGTTCAACGCGTACGGCGACCCGATGCAGATCGTCGGCACCGGCCTGATGGCGCGCTGCGTGCAGCACGAGACCGACCACCTCGACGGGGTCCTCTTCATCGACCGGCTGGACGCCACCGGGCGCAAGGAGGCGTTGAAGGCGATCCGCCAGGCCGAGTGGTACGACGCCGCCGCGCCGCCGGTGGTCAAGGTCAACCCGCACGGCGCCGTCAGCCCCTTCGGCCTGGGGCGGTGACCGTGCGCCTCGTCTTCGCCGGCACGCCGGCTGTCGCCGTCCCCGCCCTCGAGGCGGTCGCCGCCTCCCGACATGAGCTGGTCGCGGTGGTCACCCGCCCGGACGCTCCGGCCGGACGCGGACGCGGGCTGTCCCGCTCCCCGGTCGGCGCGTGGGCCGACGCGCACGGTGTCGAGGTGCTCACCCCGGCCCGCCCGCGCGAACCGGAGTTCCTCGACCGGCTCCGCGGACTCGCCCCGGACTGCGTCCCGGTGGTCGCGTACGGCGCGCTGGTGCCCCCGGCCGCGCTGGAGATCCCCGCGCACGGCTGGATCAACCTGCACTTCTCGCTGCTGCCCGCCTGGCGGGGGGCCGCCCCCGTGCAGCACGCCGTGCTGCACGGCGACGAGCTGACCGGGGCGAGCGTCTTCCAGTTGGAGGAGGGGTTGGACACCGGTCCGGTCTACGGCACCCTCACCGACCGGATCGGGGCGCAGGACACCTCCGGTGACCTGCTGGAGCGGCTCGCCGGGTCGGGTGCGGGCCTGCTGGTGGCCGTTCTCGACGCGATCGCCGACGGCACCGCCCGCGCCGTGCCGCAACCGGCCGACGGGGTGTCCCTGGCGCCGAAGCTGACCGTCGAGGACGCGCAGGTCCGCTGGACCGAGCCGGCGTTCGCCGTGGACCGGCGGATCCGGGCCTGCACCCCGGCCCCCGGGGCGTGGACGACCTTCCGGAGCGACCGGATCAAGCTCGGCCCGGTGCGGCCGGCGGCCGACGGTCCGGAGCTGAAGCCCGGCGAGCTGCTCGTGGAGCGCCGGCGGGTGCTGGCCGGCACGGCCACCACCCCGGTGACGCTCGGCGAGGTACGCGCCGCCGGCAAGAAGCCGATGCCGGCCACCGACTGGGCGCGGGGCGTCCGGGTCGAGACCGGGGAGGTGTTCGCGTGACCGCGCCGGGGGAGCGGCAGTACCCACGTCCGGTCCGGTCCGGTCCGGGCGGCGAGTCCGGGCGCGGCGACCGTCGGCGTGATCCACGGGACGGTCGGACCGGTGCCCGCCCGGGCGGGGCCGACCGGCGCGGCGGCGGGCGCCCTGCCCGCCACGACGCCGTGGACCGGCCGCGCCAGGCCGCGTACGAGGCGCTCGCGGCGGTGCACCGCGACGACGCGTACGCCAATCTGGTGCTGTCGACGATCCTGCGGGACGCGGGACTGTACGGCCGGGACGCCGCCTTCGCCACCGAGCTGACCTACGGCACCCTGCGCGCGATGGGCACCCTGGACGCCATCCTCACCGACGCCGCCGGCCGGGACGTGCAGCGCATCGACCCGCCGGTGCGTGACGCGCTGCGGCTCGGCGCGTACCAGCTCCTGCACACCCGGGTGCCGGCCCACGCGGCGGTCTCCGCCACGGTGGACCTGGTCCGGGCGGTCGGTCCGGGCGCGACCGGGTTCGCCAACGCCGTGCTGCGCGAGGTCGCCGGCCGGGACGCCGACGCCTGGATCGACCGGATCGCCCCGTCGATGGCGGACGACCCGGTCGGGCACCTGGCCCTGGCCCACAGCCACCCGCAGTGGATCGTCCGGGCGTTCCGCGAGGCGCTCGGCGGTGACCTGGGTGAGACGACCCGGCTGCTGATCGAGGACAACCAGCCCCCGCCGGTGCACCTGTGCGCCAGGCCGGGGCTGGCCGACCCGGTGGAGCTGGCGGACGAGGTCGGTGGTGCGCCGGGAGCCTTCTCGCCGTACGCGGTGTACCTCTCCGGCGGCGCGCCGGGTGACCTGCCGGCGCTGGCGCAGGGCCGGGCGCACGTGCAGGACGAGGGCTCCCAGCTCGTGGCGGCGGCGCTGGTCGCCGCGCCGCTGGACGGGCCGGACGGCCGCTGGCTGGACCTCTGCGCCGGCCCCGGTGGCAAGACCGGCCTGCTCGGCGCGCTCGCGGTGCAGCGCGACGCGCGGGTGACTGCGGTCGAGGTGGCCGAGCACCGGGCCCGCCTGGTCGAGCAGGCCACCCGGGGACTGCCGGTGAACGTGCTGCACACCGACGGGCGGACGGTCGGCTCCGACCAGAAGCTGCCGGAGGAGCACTTCGACCGGGTGCTGGTGGACGCGCCGTGCACCGGCCTCGGCTCGCTGCGCCGCCGGCCGGAGTCGCGCTGGCGTCGCCAGCCGTCGGACCTGCCGCCGCTGACCCGACTCCAGCGGGAACTGCTCACCGCCGGCCTGCGCGCGACCCGTCCCGGTGGGCTGGTCGCCTACGTCACCTGCTCCCCGCACGTGGTGGAGACGCACGTGACGGTCACCGAGGCGGCCCGCCGCTGCGGGGCGCCGGTGGACTTCGTCGACGCCCGGCCGCTGCTGCCGGCGGGGATGCCGGGTCTCGGGGCCGGGCCGACGGTGCAGCTCTGGCCGCACCGGCACGGCACGGACGCGATGTTCCTCGCGGTGCTGCGGCGCGGCTGACCGGTTCTCCGGTTCCGGCGGGGTGGGGCCGGCGGTCCCACCCCGCTGCCGCGACCGGCCCTGCGGACTCACCACGGGCCGGGCCGCAGCGGCCGGGTTCACGGGAGCGGGCGTGGGCGTGCCGGTCCAGCCGCCCCGGACCCCCGGGACGGTGGACCGGCTGCCGGGTCAGGCGTAGCGGATCGGCAGGGCCTTGGTGCCGCCGCCCTTGACCGAGCGCTTCAGGCTGCGGTCACTGAGCCAGAGGAAGCACTGGACCCCACGGTTGCCGTCCTTCCACTCCTCCGCCGAGGGGTGGTAGTAGATCGTGCCGGTCCGGTACTTGAGGTTGCTGTCGTCGGGCACCTTCGCGTACGCGGCGACCATGGCCTGGCACCGCCGGTGGACGCGCGTGCTGCCCTTGACCAGTTCGGCGTGGTCGCCGGTGGTGTCCTTGTAGATGCCGACGAACTCGGCGTCGTGCCGGGTCGTGCAGGACACCTCGGCCATGTCGTCGACCTTGTCGTTGGCCAGTTTGACGTTGAAGCAGCGGTGGGCGAGGGGCGCGGTACCGGCCAGGGCGTCCTTCAGGGTGCCCGTCCGGCGCTTCACCTCCGGCCCGTCGAGGCGGTTGACCTCGGCGACGTCGCAGCGGAACCACCGCGCGCCGCCCTTCCAGCCGTACTCGGACGGGAGGATGGTGTACAGGGTGACCCGTCCCGATCGCCAGTCCGCGCCGAGCGTCCGGTTCGCCGCCTTCTCACACTCGCCGTACGCGGCCAGCCGGGCCGGGGAGCCGGCCGGCGGGGGCGTGGCGCGGTCGGTGTGCTCGGCGGGCAACGTGCCCACGTGCACCGTCTCCGTCTCGTGCGACTGGTCGCAGGGCACCGGGCCGTACGAGCTGAGGTAGCCGACCTCGACTTCGTCCGGATGGCAGGTGTCGGTGGCCGGTTGGAAGATCTTGGGCGTGGCGAGGCCAGCCCAGTCGTCGACCAGGTCGCCGTCGGTGCCCTCCGGCACGCCGCAGCCGGCCAGTGCCAGCGCCGCCACCCCACCCAGAGCGCACGCCCTCAACCACCGTCGCATGACCGTCCTCCCCGTGGCCGTGGTGTCGACACCGCCCCGGTGTTCGGGGCGGGCCACGGCGCAGGAGCATACGGCACCGGCACGAGCCGCGCGGGGACCGACCGTCCTGGTGGGACCGACGGCGGCACACTCCGGGAGGTGACGACGGGCGGTCAGCACACGGTGCGGCACGGTGGTGGCTGACGGGCGGCTCAGCCGAACTGGACGGGGAGGGCCTTCGTGCCGCCGCCCTTGACCGAGCGGGTCAGCGGCTGCTCCCGCCCCAGGAAACACCGCACTCCCCGGTCGCCGTTCCTCCACTCCGGCTCCTGGGGGGGTGAAGGGCGAGTGTCCGGGACCGGAATCCGAGCGTGCTGTCCTTCGGCACCTCGGCGTAGTCGGCGACCATCCGGAGGCACCGGCGGTGTGCGGCGTTCCCGTTGGCGAAGAAGGACCGGCCAGGGCGAGTGTCGCCACCCCGCCCAGGGCGCATGCCCTTTACCACCGTCGCATCTTCTGTCCTCCCGTGCCGGCCCTCGGCTCCGCCCCGCCGCCCCGGCATGCCACGGCATGCCACGGCGCGGGAGCCTACGGCACGGGTGTCGGCCGCGTTCGTACACTGGGCCGGTGACCGTACCGCCCCCGATCGTCGCGCCCAGCATCCTCGCCGCCGATTTCGCCCGCCTCGCCGACGAGGTGCGCGCCGTGGAAGACGCCGCGGACTGGCTGCACGTGGACGTGATGGACAACCACTTCGTGCCCAACCTGACCATCGGGCTGCCCGTGGTGCAGAGCCTGCGGGCGGTGACCGCGCTGCCGTTCGACGTGCACCTGATGATCACCGATCCGCGCCGCTGGGCCCCCGGTTACGCCGACGCCGGGGCGTACAACGTCACCTTCCACGCTGAGGCCTGCGACAACCCGGTGGCCCTCGCGCGGGACCTGCGCTCGGCCGGGGCGAAGGCGGGCCTGGCGATCGACCGGGACACCCCGATCGAGCCGTACCTGGAGATCCTGCCCAGCTTCGACACCCTGCTGATCATGACGATCAAGGCCGGGTTCGGCGGGCAGCGGTTCATCCCGAACCTGCTGGACAAGGTCCGCACCGCTCGCCGGCACGTCGCCGCCGGCCACCTGGAACTGCGCATCGAGGTGGACGGGGGGATCGCCGCGGACACCATCGCGCAGGCCGCCGAGGCCGGCGCGGACGCCTTCGTCGCCGGCACGGCCGTCTACGGCGCCGACGACCCGGCCGAGGCGGTACGCCACCTGCGTGCCCTGGCGGAACGCGCGGCGGCCGGGGTCTGAGCCGTGGAGCCCGCCGGTGAGAGCCCCGACGTCATCCTCGTCGTGGACGACGACGAGGACATCGCCCGGTTCGTCGAGTTCAACCTCCGGCTGCACGGCTTCGAGGTGATCCACGCCGCCGACGGGCAGGAGGCGCTCGAGGTGATCGAGCGGCAGCGCCCGGACCTGGCCGTGGTGGACCTGATGATGCCCCGGATCGACGGTCTCGAACTGACCCGCCGGCTACGCGCCAACCCGTTGACGTCCGCCCTGCCGGTGATCATGCTGACCGCCAAGGGCATGACCGTCGACAAGGTGCACGGGCTCAGCGCCGGGGCCGACGACTACCTGGTCAAGCCCTTCGACACCGCCGAGCTGGTGGCCCGGGTCAGCTCCACCCTGCGCCGCAACAAGGAGTTCCGCGAGGTCTCCCCGTTGACCGGGCTGCCGGGCAACAGCCGGATCCGCCGGGAGATCAGCGACCGGGTGCGCAGCGGCACCGACTACGCCGTCGGCTACATCGACATCGACCGGTTCAAGAGCGTCAACGACCGGTACGGCTTCGTCCGGGGCGACGACTTCATCTCCGCGCTGGCCCGCAGCCTGCACCGGGCGGTGGTGTCGATCGGGCTCCCACCGGCCTTCCTCGGCCACGTCGGCGGCGACGACTTCGTCATCGTCTGCACCCCCGAGCAGGTGCGCCCGCTCACCTCCCGCTCGGTGGTCGACTTCGAGACCTCCGCCGACAAGCTCTACGACCCCGAGGACGCCGAACGGGGCTACGTCGAGCTGAAGGACCGGCGTGGCAACATCCGTCGGGCCGCCCTGGTCACGCTCTCCATCGGGGTCTCCCTCTCCGACAGCCGGAAGCGCTTCACCGACCCTTTGGAGGCCATCGCGGTCGCCTCCGAGATGAAGACGGTGGCCAAGAGCCAACCCGGCTCGTACGTGGCCGTGGACCGGCGGCGGGGGATTCCCTGACCGTGCGGCGCGCCACCCCGCGAAGCTGTGAGGTAGCTCGCCGGGGTGGCGGACCCCCCGGGTCGGCGTGTAAGACTTCCCTCGTACCCACCACGCGCTGGCGGGACTCGGTGTAATTCCGAACCGGCGGTGATCCACGGCCCGAGCCGTGGTCAGCCCGCGACCCGGTCGGCCTCGGCCGCCCGGTGGACCTGGTGAAAATCCGGGGCCGACGGTTGGGGGCGGGCAAGCCCGCGCCCAGACAGTCCGGATGGGAGACAGCGCGCGGGACGGACAGGCCCCCGGGGCCGACGCGCGCTGTCGGCTGCCCTCCGGGCCTGCCGGGTCGGCTCCGCCGTTCCCGGATCCGCCGCCGCATGCCCGCCTCCCGCCCCGCCCGCGCGTCGACCGCGCGAGAGAGCAGGGGCAGGCGATGGCCGGCGTCTCCACCGACGAGGCGATGCGACGCGCGATCGCGCTCGCTGCCCGGGGCCTGGGCACCACCAGTCCCAATCCGGTGGTCGGGTGCGTGCTGCTCGACCCGGACGGCGAGATCGTCGGGGAGGGCTTCCACGCCTACGCCGGGGGGCCGCACGCCGAGATCGTCGCGCTGGCGCAGGCCGGCAACCGGGCGAAGGGCGGCACCGCCGTGGTCACCCTGGAACCCTGCGACCACACCGGCCGCACCGGCCCCTGCACCAACGCGCTGATCCAGGCCGGCATCGGTCGGGTGGTGGTCGCCGTCCCCGATCCCAACCCGGTCGCCTCCGGCGGTGCCGGCACGCTGCGCGCCGCCGGTGTCGAGGTCGAGCTGGGGGTACGCGCCGACGAGGCCGAGGCCGGCAACATCGCCTGGCTGACCTCGATGCGCCGGGGCCGGCCGTACGTGATCTGGAAGTACGCCGCCACGCTCGACGGCCGGTCGGCGGCGGAGGACGGCACCAGCATGTGGATCACCTCCGAGGTGGCGCGGACGGACGTGCACGCGCTGCGCGCCACGGCGGACGCGATCGTGGTCGGGGTCGGCACCGTGCTGGCCGACGACCCCCGGTTGACCGTGCGCAACCTGCGCGACGGCACCCTCGCCATCCGGCAGCCGCTGCGGGTGGTGGTGGACAGCGCGGGGCGTACCCCCCACGACGCCCGGGTCCGCGACGCCGCCGCCGACACCTGGATCGCCACCGCCGCCGAGGTCGGCACGGCCCCGGACGGCCGGGTCGACCTGCCGGCGCTGCTCACCGCGCTGCACCGGCGCGGGATCCGGGCGGTCCTCCTGGAAGGAGGGCCCCGCCTCGCCGGCGGCTTCCTCGCCGCCGGTCTGGTCGACCGGGTCGTCGGTTACCTCGCGCCCCGGTTGCTCGGCGCGGGACCGGCCGCCCTGCTCGACGCCGGTGTGCGCACCATCGGCGAGGCCATCGACCTGGAGATCGTCGACGTCACGCAGGTCGGACCCGACCTGCGCATCACCGCGCTGCCCCGGAAGAGGGAGAGCTGACATGTTCACCGGCATCGTCGAGGAACTGGGCGAGGTCGTCCGGGTGACCGAGACCGGAGACGACTCGGCGCTGGTCGCCGTGCGCGGCCCGCTGGTCGTCTCGGACGCCCGGCACGGCGACTCCATCGCGGTCAACGGGGTGTGCCTGACCGTGGTCGAGGTCGACGGGGAGATCTTCACCGCCGACGTCATGGGAGAGACCCTGCGCCGTTCCGCGCTGGGCGTGCTGCGGCCCGGCGACCGGGTCAACCTGGAGCGGGCCGCCGCGCTCGGCAGCCGGCTCGGCGGGCACCTGGTGCAGGGACACGTCGACGGGGTCGGCGAGCTGCTCGACCGGGAACCGGCCGAGAAGTGGGAGACGGTCCGCTTCCGCCTCCCCGCCGGCCTGGCCCGGTACGTGGTGGAGAAGGGCTCGATCACCGTCGACGGGGTCTCGCTGACCGTCGCCGCGGTCGGCGACGACTGGTTCGCCGTCGGGCTCATCCCGACCACCCTCGCGTTGACCACCCTCGGCGTGCGGCGCCCCGGCGACCCGGTCAACCTCGAGGTCGACGTGCTCGCCAAGTACGTCGAGCGGCTGCTCGGCGACCGGCTGACCGGGGGAGCCCGCTGATGGGCCCGCTGGCCTGGCTGCTCACCGCCCAGGTCGAGGTCGCCGGTTCCCCGGTGCTGGTCCGGGAGGTCGTCGGCAACGGCTTCGGGCTGGCCTCGGCCCTGCTCGGGCTGCGTCGGCTGGTCTGGGCCTGGCCGGTCGGCATGGTCGGCAACGCCCTGCTGCTGACCGTCTTCCTCGGCGGAGTCTTCGCCACCCCGCAGGCCCACGACCTGTACGGGCAGGCCGGGCGGCAGGTCTTCTTCTTCGCGGTCAGCTGCTACGGCTGGTGGAGCTGGTCGCGGACCCGCCGGCTCGGCACCGCACCCGACCGGTCGGCGGTCGTCCCCCGCTGGGCCACCGGCCGGGAGCGGCTGGGGATGCTCGCGGTCGCCGTGCTCGGCACCGCCGCGGCGTACCCGGTGCTCGCCGCGCTGGGCTCGTGGGGGCCGCTGCCGGACGCCTGGATCCTGGTCGGCAGCCTGCTCGCCACCTACGGCATGGCCCGTGGCTGGGTGGAGTTCTGGCTGGTGTGGATCGCGGTGGACGCGGTGGGCGTGCCCCTGCTGCTGCGTGGCGGTTTCTATCCCTCCGCCGCGATGTACCTGTTCTACGGACTCTTCTGCGCCTGGGGCTTCGCCAGCTGGTGGCGTACCTCGGCGAGGGCCGCGCGGGCGGCCCGCACCCCTGTTCCGCACAGCTACCTGGAGGCGGCGGCATGACCACGTTCGGAACCATCGAGCAGGCGGTGGCGGACATCGCCGCCGGCCGGCCGGTCGTCGTGGTGGACGACGCCGACCGGGAGAACGAGGGAGACCTGATCTTCGCGGCCGAGAAGGCCACCCCGGAGCTGGTCGCGTTCATGGTCCGCCACACGTCCGGCTACATCTGCGTGCCGCTGACCGAGAGCGAGTGCGACCGGCTGGACCTGCCGCCGATGCACCACACCAACCAGGACCGCCGGGGCACCGCCTACACGGTGACCGTGGACGCCCGGGAGGGGGTCAGCACCGGCATCTCCGCCGCCGACCGCGCGCACACCATCCGGCTGCTCGCCGCCGCCGCGACCAGCCCGGCCGACCTGGCCCGTCCCGGGCACGTGGTGCCGTTGCGGGCCCGGGAGGGCGGGGTGCTGCGCCGACCCGGGCACACCGAGGCCGCCGTCGACCTGACCCGGATGGCCGGGCTGCGCCCGGCCGGGGTGCTCTGCGAGCTGGTCAACGACGACGGCACCATGATGCGCCTGCCGGACCTGGAGCGGTTCTGCGCGGAGCATTCCCTCACGCTGGTCACCATCGCCGACCTGATCGCGCACCGGCGGCGCACGGAGAAGCAGGTCGAGCGGGTCGCCGAGGCCCGGATGCCCACCACGCACGGGGTGTTCCGGGCACTGGGCTACCGCAGCGAGCACGACGGCGCCGAGCACGTCGCCCTGGTCATGGGCGAGATCGGTGACGGCCGGGACGTGCTGGTGCGGGTGCACTCGGAGTGCCTGACCGGCGACGTTCTCGGCTCGTTGCGCTGCGACTGCGGGCCGCAGCTCGACGCCGCCCTCGCCCGGGTCGCCGCGGAGGGCCGGGGCGTGGTGCTCTACGTGCGTGGGCACGAGGGGCGCGGCATCGGGCTGCTGCACAAGCTCCAGGCGTACCAGCTCCAGGACCTGGGGCGGGACACCGTCGACGCCAACCTCGACCTGGGACTGCCGGCCGACGCCCGCGACTACGGCACCGGCGCGCAGGTCCTCTACGACCTCGGGGTCCGCTCGATGCGGCTGCTGACCAACAACCCGGCCAAGCGGGCCGGACTGGAGGGCTACGGCCTGACCATCTCCGGCCGGGAGGGACTGCCCATCCGCCCGCACCCGGAGAACGTGCGCTACCTGCGCACCAAGCGGGACCGGATGGGACACCTCCTCGACGAGCTGGACGAGGTCACCGAGACGCCGCTGCGCCGGGTGGCCACGGCCGACGAGATCGGAGCGTGAGATGGCGGGATTCGGCGAACCCGGGGCGAGCGCGGTGGACGCGGCCGGCCTGACCGTGGGCGTGGTCGCGGCCCGCTGGCACGGTGACCTCACCGACCACATGTGCGACCGGGCGGTGGCGGCGGCCGAGGCGTGCGGGGCCCGGGCGGTGGTCGCCCGGGTCGCCGGCTCGGTGGAGCTGCCCGTGGTGGCGCAGGCCCTCGCCCGCCGCTGTGACGTGGTGGTCGCCCTCGGCGTGGTGGTGCGCGGGGCCACCGCCCACTTCGACTACGTCTGCCGTTCGGTGACCGACGGGTTGACCCGGGTGGCCCTGGACGAGGGGAAGCCGGTCGCCCACGGCGTGCTCACCGTCGACACCATCGAGCAGGCCCGCGACCGGGCCGGGCTGCCCGGCTCGGCGGAGGACAAGGGCTGGGCGTCCACCGTCGCGGCCCTCGACGCCGCCCTGGCCATCCGGGGACTCGACGCCGCCAACGGTCACCGGCTCGGCTTCGGCGGCTGACCCCCGACCGGTAGCCGGCCGGCGACGGCGGGATCCCGGGCGACGCCGACGCGTCCGCCCGGGACCCGGGCCACCCGGCCGGCCGGCCCGGCTGGAAGAATCGCCTTCCGTGAAGACGTTCGAGGAGTTGTTCGCCGAGCTGCAGGCCAAGGCCGCCGCCGGCACCCCGGGGTCGGGCACGGTCGCCGCGCTCGAACGGGGTGTCCACTTCATCGGCAAGAAGGTCGTCGAGGAGGCAGCCGAGTCGTGGATGGCCGCCGAGCACGAGGGGCCGGAGCGGACCGCCGAGGAGATCTCCCAGTTGCTCTACCAGGTCCAGGTGCTGATGATCGCGAGCGGTCTCGACCTGAAGGACGTCTACCGACATCTGTGAGTGCCCTACCCGACCGGTCCGTCACGATCGAGAAAAGGAGCACTCCGTCATGCTGCGTGTCGCCGTTCCCAACAAGGGCACCCTGGCCGAGCCGGCCGCCCAGATGCTGCGTGAGGCGGGCTACCGCCAGCGTACCGACGCCAAGGACCTGGTCTGCCGGGACGAGGGCAACGACGTCGAATTCTTCTACCTGCGTCCGAAGGACATCGCCACCTACGTCGGTTCCGGCGACCTCGACCTGGGCATCACCGGCCGGGATCTGCTGATCGACTCCGGCGCGCCGGCCGAGGAGGTGGTCGACCTGAACTTCGGTCGGGCCACCTTCCGGTTCGCCGCCCGCCCCGAGGACATCGACTCGGTGCAGAAGCTGGGCGGGCACCGCATCGCCACCGCCTACCCGGGGCTGGTCGAGCGGTACCTCGCCGAGCTGGGCGTGCGGGCCGACGTGATCCGCCTCGACGGGGCGGTGGAGAACGCCGTCCGCCTGGGGGTGGCCGACGTGGTCGCCGACGTCGTCTCCACCGGGGCCACCCTGCGCCAGGCCGGCCTGGTGGTCTTCGGCGAGCCGCTGCTGCGGTCCTCGGCGGTGCTGGTGCGCCGGACCGAGGCCCCCGGCTGTGCCCAGGCCGACCAGCTGCTGCACCGGCTGCACGGGGTGCTGGTCGCGCGCCGGTACGTCATGCTCGCCTACGACGTGCCGGCGAACCTGCTGGAGCGGGCCAGCGCGCTCACCCCGGGCATCGAGTCGCCGACCATCTCCCCGCTCCACCGGGAGGGCTGGGTCGCCGTGCAGGCCATGGTGGCCCGCGACGAGGTGCACCGGATCATGGACGAGCTCTACGAGGTGGGCGCGCGGGCCATCCTGGTCACCAACATCCACGCCTGCCGGCTGTGAGACCGCTGCCGCCGACGGCCGCCCTCGCCCTGGTGGCGCTGGGCGGGGTGGCCTCGGCGGCCCAGGGCGTGATCAACGCGGAGTTCGGGACGCGGACCGGTGACCCGGTGCTCGCCGCGGTCGTCAACAACCTGGGCGGCAGCGTGCTCGTCCTGGTCGCCCTGCTGACGTTGCCGTCGATGCGGGCCGGGCTGCGTGACCTGCGTACCGCCCGGCTGCCCTGGTGGTCGTACCTGGGTGGGCTGGGTGGCGCGGCGATCGTGCTGGTCGCCGCGTACGTCGTACCGGTGCTCGGGGTGGCGGCCTTCACCATCGCCCAGGTCGCCGGGGGCAGCCTCGGCGGGCTCGCCGCCGACCGGGTCGGTCTCGCGCCGGTGGGGCGGCTGCCGCTGACCGGCCCCCGGGTCACCGGCGCCCTGCTCGGCCTGGCGGCGGTCACCCTGGCCCAGCTCGGCCGCCCGGTGGGGGAGCTGGCGGTCGGCCCGGTCCTGCTGGCCGTGGTCGGCGGCCTGGCCGTGGCCCTCCAGTCCGCGTTGAACGGGCGGGTCTCCGCCGCCGTCGGCACCGGCGCCGGCATCGCGGTCAACTTCGTGGTGAGCACGGTGGCGGTGTTCGCCGCCGCAGCGGTCGCGGGCACCCTCGTGCGATCCCCGGCGAGCTGGCCCGGCGACTGGTATCTCTGGACCGGCGGGCTGCTCGGGGTGACCATCGTGGTCGCCCTGCTGGTCGGGGTCCGGTCGGTCGGGGTGCTGCGCACCGGTCTGGTGCTGGTCGGCGGGCAGCTCGGCGGCTCCCTGCTGCTCGACGCGCTGCTGCCCGGCGGCGCGGGACTGCGTCTGCCGGTGCTGGCCGGCGCGGTGCTCACCCTGGTCGCCGCCGTGGTGGCCGGTCGGGGCGGCCGGCTGCGGGGGACGCGGGCGGTGGTGCCGGTGCCCCGGACCGGCGGCCCGACCTCCGCAGACCGTCCCTCGCCGACGGACCGGCGGTACTGATGCCGGACGGCGCGCATGGCGACGCGGATGGATCCGGGGCCGGATGGCAGACTGGTGGGGTGAGCGATTCCGACCTGGTACGCCTGCGTCCCCGCCGGATCCGGGTGGTCTGCTGGTCCTCCGCCGTCGCGCTGGTGGTGGTCTTCAGCCTGGTGGCCACCTCGCTGCACGGCCCGACCGGCAACGGCTACGGCTCCTTCCAGCGGGGTGACCAGCTGGCCATGATCGGCCTGGGCGTGCTCGGCGCGCTCGGTGCCCTGCTCTTCACCCGCCCGCGCGTCGAGGCCGACGCGCACGGCGTCCGGGTGCGCAACATCATCGGCTCGTACGAACTGCCCTGGGACGTCGTCCGCAACGTGCGGTTCGACCGGGGGGCGCCCTGGGCGAGCCTGGAGCTGTACGACGACGACCTGCTGCCGATGGTGGCCCTCCAGGCGGCCGACAAGGAACTGGCGGTGGACGGGGTCCGCGCGCTGCGCCGGCTGCACCGGGCCCACCAGGCCACCCTGGCCCAGAGCTGAGCCCCGCCGGGCGGGTCGATTTGAGCGGCGCCCGGCCGGGGGTGTAATGTGACTCTGTCGACCAGGCTGCCTGTGTGTAACTGTGAGCAGCCCTGAAGTGGAGCGCCTGCTCCCACCCGAGTCGCCCGCGACGGCGGCCGGGTCCGGTCACCGGTTCCGGGCACGTCCCGGCACCGGATGCGCGATCATATGATCGTGCCGACCGGTCGAGCGGGCCCTGGCATGCGCCGGGGCCTTCTGCTTTCCGGGTCGGTCCCCATTCGGGGACCACGGGGTCGGCCGCATAGGAGTACGGACTCGAGGAGGCCCCATCAGCGTCGAACCACGCGTGAACGAGCAGATCCGGGCACGTGAGGTCCGACTGGTCGGCCCTGAGGGTGAGCAGGTGGGCATCGTCCCGCTGGAGCGCGCCCTTCAGCTGGCCGCGGACGTCGACCTGGACCTGGTCGAGGTTGCGCCCATGGCGCGCCCGCCGGTGTGCAAGCTCATGGACTTCGGCAAGTTCAAGTACGAGAGCGCACTCAAGGCGCGCGAAGCGCGGCGTAACCAGCAGCAGACCGTCATCAAGGAGATGAAGCTCCGGCCGAAGATCGACCCGCATGACTACGAGACCAAGAAGGGTCACGTGGTGCGGTTCCTCAAGGCCGGCGACAAGGTCAAGGTGACGATCATGTTCCGTGGTCGCGAGCAGAGCCGTCCGGAGCTGGGTTACCGGCTCCTGCGCCGGCTCGAGTCGGAGATCTCGGAACTGGGGTACGTCGAGGCCGCTCCGAAGCAGGACGGTCGCAACATGATCATGGTTCTCGCGCCGCACCGTGCCACCAAGGCCGCCGCCACGGCAGCCCGGACCGGCGCACCGCGGGAGCGGGAGGCCGGTGCCGCCGAGGCACCACCGGCCGAAGCGGCCGAGCCCGCCGGCACGACCGGCGAGTAACAGGGGAGAGACGTTTCACATGCCGAAGATGAAGAGCCACACGGGTATGGGCAAGCGGGTCAAGGTGACCGGCAAGGGCAAGATCGTTGCCCAGCAGGCCGGGCTGCGCCACAACCTGGAGAAGAAGCCCTCCACCCAGACCCGTCGGCTGACCGGCACGGTCGAGCTGGCCAAGGCTGACGTCAAGCGAATCAAGAAGCTGCTCGGCCGCTGACGCGCGCCACTTGACCACTAGTAAGGAGTAGTTGAATGGCACGCGTCAAGCGGGCTGTGAACGCCCAGAAGAAGCGTCGTACCCTGCTGGAGACCGCGAGCGGCTACCGCGGCCAGCGCTCCCGCCTGTACCGCAAGGCCAAGGAGCAGGTGCTGCACTCGATGCAGTACGCCTACCGGGACCGTCGTGACCGCAAGGGCGACTTCCGGCAGCTCTGGATCCAGCGGATCAACGCCGGCGCTCGCGCCAACGGGATGACCTACAACCGGCTGATCCAGGGTCTCAAGCTGGCCGGCGTCGAGGTCGACCGCAAGATCCTGGCCGACCTGGCCGTCAACGACGCGACGGCGTTCGCCGCCATCGTCGAGGTCGCCCGCGCCGCCGTGGCGGCCGAGGGCACCGGTGGCGCGGCGGCTCAGGCCGCCTGATCCACCGCAACCGGTCATCGAGGCGTCTCCCATGCCATCACCAGCGCACGGGAGGCGCCTCGACGCCGTCCCGGGTCCGTTCACCCCACGTACCCCCCGGGTCGCGGCTGCCCGCCGGTTGCACCGCCGCCGCGACCGGGACACCTCCGGCCGCTTCCTCGCCGAGGGACCGCAGGCCGTCCGGGAGGCCCTGACCCGCCCCGGCCTGGTGGTCGAACTCTTCGGCACCCCGGCCGCCCTCGACCGGCACCGCGACCTCGCGGCCCGCGCCGCCGCCAGCGACGTGCCGGTCTCCGAGGTCACCGACGAGGCGCTCGCCGCCCTCGCCGAGACCGTCGCCCCGCAGGGGCTGGTCGCGGTCTGCCGGCACCTCGACGTCCCCCTCGACCGGGCGCTCGCCGCCGCCCCCCGGCTGGTCGCGGTGCTCGCCGGCATCCGCGATCCCGGCAACGCCGGCACCGTGCTGCGCACCGCCGACGCCGCCGGCGCGCAGGTGGTGGTCTTCGCCGGGGACACCGTCGACCCGTACAACGGCAAGTGCGTGCGGGCCTCCGCCGGCAGCCTCTTCCACGTCGACGTGGTCCGCGCCGCCGACCCCGGCGAGGTGGTCGCCGCGTCCCGCGCCGCCGGGCTCACGGTCCTGGCCACCACCGGGTACGGCGACAGCGACCTCGACGACCTCGCCGACACCGACCGGCTGGCCGCCCCCACCGCCTGGCTCTTCGGCTCCGAGGCACACGGCCTGTCCGCCGAGCTGACCGACGCCGCCGACGCCCGGGTCCGGGTGCCGCTGCACGGGCACGCGGAGAGCCTGAACCTGGCTGCGGCCGCCGCCGTCTGCCTGTACGCTTCGGCCAGAGCACAGCGGTCCCCCGAGCGGGGATCCTCCACGAAGGAGAGCGTCCGCCCGTGAACGCGCCTCGGCGTTCCTTTAGCCAGCCCGCCGGTGTCGGCGGGCGGCGGGCCTGACCGCTCCGCGCCTCCCTCCCACCGGCGGGCTGCGGCACAGCCGTGCGTCCGTAGACTCGCCTGGCCGTCCCGTGAGGGCGGCGCCGCCGTGAGGGAGTGCCCGTACGCCATGACCTATCGCAACGATCCGTACGACCCGAAGCAGGTCGCCCTGCTCGACCCGGCCGCCCTGGCCGCGGCCGTGACCGACGCCGAGAAGGCGTTCGCCGACGCCGCCGACCCGGACGCGCTGACCGCGCTGCGCCCCGCGCACCTGGGCGACCGGTCCCCGGTCTCCCTCGCCCGCCGGGAGATCGGCGCGCTGCCGCCGGCCGCGAAGTCCGACGCCGGCAAGCGGGTCAACGAGGCCCGCCGGGGCATCGAGACGGCCTACGCCGCCCGGCTGGAGATCCTGGAACGGGAGCGGGCCGCGCGGGTGCTCGTCGAGGAGCGGGTGGACGTCACCCTGCCGTACGACCGGCGGCCCCGGGGCGCGCGCCACCCGATCAGCACCCTGATGGAGCAGATCAGCGACCTCTTCGTCGGGATGGGCTACGAGGTGGCCGAGGGCCCCGAGGTCGAGCTGGAGTGGACCAACTTCGACGCGCTCAACATCGGCCCCGACCACCCCGCCCGAGGGCTGATGGACACCTTCCACGTCGCACCCACCGGCGGCTCCGACGGCGCGACGGGCTCGGGGCAGGTGCTGCGCACGCACACCTCACCGGTGCAGGCCCGCTCCATGCTCACCCGCAAGCCCCCGATCTACGTGGTGGTGCCCGGCCGGGTGTACCGCACCGACGAACTCGACGCCACCCACTCGCCGGTCTTCCACCAGGTCGAGGGGCTCGTCGTCGACCGGGGCATCACCATGGCCCACCTGCGCGGCACCCTCGACCACTTCGCCCGGGCGATGTTCGGCGAGGGTGCGAAGACCCGCTTCCGGCCGCACTACTTCCCGTTCACCGAGCCGTCCGCCGAGTTCGACGTCTGGTTCCCGGAGCACCGGGACGGGCCGCGCTGGGTCGAGTGGGGCGGCTGCGGCATGGTCAACCCCCGGGTCCTGCGGGCCTGTGGCATCGACCCGGAGGTCTACTCCGGGTTCGCGTTCGGCATGGGCATCGACCGGACCGTCATGTTCCGGCACGGGGTCAGCGATCTGCGGGACATGGCCGAGGGCGACGTGCGGTTCACCCGCGCGTTCGGCACCGGGGCGTGACGGGAATGCGGGAACGAGACACGGAGACGGTGGTCTAGAGGCATGCGAGTTTCAGTCAGTTGGCTGCGGGAGTACGTCGACCTGCCCGCCGACCTCGACCCGGCCGACCTGGAGCGGGCCCTGGTCGACCTCGGCATCGAGGTCGAGTCCCTGGTGGACCTGCGGGCCACGGTCACCGGACCGCTGGTCGTCGGTGAGGTCCGCGAGGTCGAGGAGCTCACCGGCTTCAAGAAGCCGATCCGGTTCTGCCGGGTGGACGTGGGCGACGCCAACGGCACCGGCGAGTTGCAGGAGATCGTCTGCGGGGCGCGCAACTTCGCCCCCGGTGACCGGGTCGTGGTGATCCTTCCCGGCGGGGTGCTCCCCGGCGACTTCGCCATCGGCGCCCGCAAGACGTACGGGCGCAACTCCCACGGGATGATCTGCTCGGCCAAGGAACTGGGCCTCGGCGACGACCACTCGGGCATCATCGTGCTCGGCGGGGAGAACCCGGCCAAGCCCGGTGACGACGCGCGCCCGGTGGTCGGGCTCGACGACGTCGTGGTCGAACTGGAGATCACCCCCGACCGGGGTTACCAGATGTCGGTCCGGGGCATCGCCCGCGAGCTGGCGCACGCCTTCGGGGTGCCGTTCCGTGACCCGGGTCTGGTGCCCGCGCCCGGCGGGACGCCGCGTCCGGCGTACCCGGTGGAGGTGCGCGACCCGGTGGGCTGCGACCGGTTCGTCGCCCGGATGGTCCGGGGCGTCGACCCGACCGCCCGGACCCCGGAGTGGATGAGCCGCCGGCTCACCGTCGCCGGCATCCGCAGCATCTCGCTCCCGGTCGACATCACCAACTACGTGATGATCGAGACGGGCCAGCCGATGCACGCGTTCGACGCCGACCGGCTCGTCGGCGGTCTGGTGGTACGCCGGGCCGAGGCGGGGGAGAAGCTCACCACCCTGGACGGGGTCACCCGCAGCCTGGCCGGAGAGGACATGGTCATCTGCGACGAGACCGGCCCGATCTCCCTGGCCGCGGTGATGGGCGGCGAGACCAGCGAGGTGGTCGCCGGCACCACCACCGTGCTCTTCGAGGCGGCGCACTGGGACGCGGTGATGGTCGGGCGCACCGCCCGCCGGCACAGGCTGTTCAGCGAGGCGGCGAAGCGGTGGGAACGCGGCGTCGACCCGGCCCTGCCACTGGTCGCCATCGACCGGGCGGTGCGGCTGCTCACCGAGTACGGCGGCGGCACCGCCGACGCGGAGATCCTCGACATCGACCACGTTCGGCCGTCCGCGCCGGTGAGCCTGCCGGCCGACCTGCCGGGCCGGCGGGTCGGCGTGGACTACCCGCCGGCCCGGGTGGTCGCCCTGCTGGAGCAGGTCGGCTGCACGGTGAGCCAGGGCGTCGACCGGCTCGCCGAGGACCCGGGCACGGTCGGGGTGGCCGCCGGTGACGGGGCGGTGCTGACCGTCGTCCCGCCGACCTGGCGACCGGACCTGACCGACCCGGCCGACCTGGTCGAGGAGGTGGTCCGCCTCGACGGGTACGACCATGTCCCGTCGGTGCTGCCGCCCGCCCCGCCCGGCCGGGGGCTCACCCCGAACCAGCGGCGGCACCGGGCGGTCGCCCGCGCGCTGGCCGAGCAGGGGTACGTCGAGGTGCTCGCGCACCCGTTCGTCGCCCCCGACCTCGCCGACCAGCTCGGTCTGCCCGCCGACGACCCGCGCCGGGTCGCGGTACGGCTGGCCAACCCGCTGTCGGAGGAGGAGCCGCTGCTGCGCACCACGCTGCTCGGCCCGCTGCTGGGCATCCTGAAGCGCAACGTCGGTCGGGGGCACCGGGACCTCGCCCTCTACGAGACCGGCCTGGTCTTCCACCCACGTCCGGACGCCGGGTCACCCCCGGTGATGGGGGTCGAGCGGCGTCCCTCCGCCGCCGAGTTCACCGCCGCCGACGCGACCCTGCCGGCCCAGCCCCGGCACGTGGCCGTGGTGCTCGTCGGGGACGTCGAACCGACCGGCTGGTGGGGGGCTGGCCGCCCGGCGAGCTGGGCGGACGCCGTCGAGGCCGGCCGGACGGTGCTCGCCGCCGCCGGGATCGACGAGCAGCGGATCGTCGTCCGCGCCGCCGAGTACGCTCCCTGGCACCCGGGTCGCTGCGCGCAGCTGCTGGTCGACGACACCGTCGTCGGGTACGCCGGTGAGCTGCACCCGTCGGTGCTGGCCACGCTGGAGCTGCCCCGGCGGACCGCCGCGATGGAGCTGGACCTGGACGCGGTGCCGGAAGCCGGGATCGTCCCGGCGCCGGCCGTCTCCGGGTTCCCGCCCGCGCTGATCGACGTGGCGCTGGTGGTGGACGACACCGTCCCGGCCGCCGAGGTGCGCCGGGCCCTCGTCGAGGGGGCCGGTGAGCTGCTGGAGTCGGTCCGACTGTTCGACGTGTACGCCTCGGCGCAGCTCGGCGAGGGACGCCGGTCCCTGGCGTACAAGCTCACCTTCCGCGCGCCCGACCGCACCCTCACCGTCGAGGAGGCGGTGGCCGCCCGCGACGCGGCGGTCGCCACCGCGGCGTCCCGCTTCGGCGCGACCCTGCGCGGCGCCTGAGGTGGTAGCAGGGGTCCCTTGTTACCGCTTTTTGCGGAGCAGGGGGCCCCTGCACACACCCGGGCCGGCGGAAGCGGTCGGGCTCAATCGACGTCGGGGTCGATGTGGGCCGACCTCCGGAGACCGGTCAGGTCCCGGACGGTGATCCGTCGGTAGTCGGTGTCGAGCAGGCCCTCACCGCGCAGTTCCCGCAGCGCCTTCTGGATCGACGTCTCCGCGGCACCGCAGATGCTGGCCAGCTCCGGCTGGGTGAGCCGGACGTCGATCACCACCCCGTCGCGCTGCTGCCGACCGTGGGTGCGGCACATCTCCGCGACCACCCGGGCCACCCGGACCTTCACGGAGTAGCCGGTGAAGTCGATCCGGCGGCGGTTGGACCAGCGGAGCCGGTCCGAGACCATGGCGGCCAGTTCGAGCGCGGCGTCCGGCTGGTCGCGCAGGTACAGCTTGAAACGGTCGGGCCGGATGACGCTGTACCGGGTCGGACCGCAGGTGGTGATGGTCGCCGAGCGGGGGCGACCGTTGAGCGCGGACATCTCGCCGACCAGGTCACCCCCGATCCGTAGGGCGAGCAACGCGGTCCGTCCGTCGGGCAGGCCAGCGGTCACCTTGGTCAGCCCGTCCTCCAGCAGGACCAGGTACGACTCCCGGCCGCCCTCGTGGATGACGATCTGTCCCGCGTCGACCTGCCGGCGGACGCCGAGATCCAGCAGCGCCGTCCGGGCCGCCGGGGTGAGCCGTTGCAGGAACGTCCCGTACGGCCAGTCGGGTTCCGTCGCGTGTCGCGGTTTCGGCACCTGCGTCCTCTCCCTCGGTCCGAGAATGGCGAAGCGTGACCGGATGGGCGCGCCCCGCGCTGACCGTACAAGGCGCAGCGACTCCGTGAGGGCCCCCAGCAGCAGGAGCAGGACCAGGGGCGCCGGTGAGGACCCGGTGTCGAGCAGTGCCTCGATGAGATGCGTGGTCATGGGTTCACCACACCCGACGGCGCGCCGCGAGAACCCCTCACGGGACGGGATGACCGCGAGGCGTCAACCCGTACTTCTACGGGGTGTCGACGTCGTGGGGGCGGTCTCATGTCCCGGTGACGCGCCACCCCGGTGCGTCGCTCGATGGAGGACACAGGAGATGAACCATCCCGAGCGGCGACTGCTGATCGCCGTGGACATGGAGCGGTACAGCCGACGCGGGAACCGCCGGCAGTACGAGGCGCAACAGGCGTTCCAGCAGGTGCTGCACGACGCTGCCCGCACCGTCGGACTCGACCGGGTCCGGTGGAAGACCCAACAGGCCGGTGACGGCGAGTTGGCCATCCTGCCGCCGGACGTCCGCGAGCCGCTGCTGATCGGCCGTTTCGTGCCGGAACTCAACCGGTTGTTGCGGGACTACAACGGCAGCCGGGTCCCGGAGGCCCGGATCCGCCTGCGCGTCTCCATCCACCAGGGACTGGTTCACCTCGACGGCGCCAACGGGTTTCCCGGTACCGCGGTTATCGAGGTCTGCCGGCTCTGCGAGGCGCCTGCGCTGAAGCAGGCCCTGGCGGGGTTTCCGGACGCCGGGGTCGGCCTGATCGTCTCGTCCGACATCTACCGCGACGTGGTGACCGAGTATCCGGAGGAACTGCGGCCGGACCGGTTCCGGCGGATCGAGGTGTGCCACCCCGACAAGGACTTCCGTGAGTGGGCGTGGATCTGCGTGGTGGACGAGGACCTGTCCCCGGCGCGTGCCGGGACCGGCGACGGCGGTCACGCCGGCCCCGGCGGTGCCCACGCGCGGGTCGACGGCGACGACCCGGAGGATGGGGAGCGGTCGGACGGAGGGCGGGTCCGTCGCCGGGAACTCCTTGACCGGGCCGGTGCGGCCGAGGATGCGATCCGCACCGGGGACGTGCGGGTGACCGGGGCTAACGCGACCGGACACGGCTCGATGGCGATCGGCTCCATCGGGGGCGACGCGTACCTCGGGGGGAACCGGCCGTGAGCGGCGACGGGTATCCCACCGACGATGCGGAGCGGTTCCCGGACGGGAACGTCGGGACGCCGGACGACGCCGAGGCGCCGGCGGACGACGGACCCCCGGCCGACGACGAGGCTCTCCGCGACGACGACGCGCCGGCCGACGACGACACTCTCGCCGACGACGAGGCCCTGTTCGACGACGAGGGCGATCCGCCCGACCCGCGCACCGTGCTCTCCGACATCACCCACCTGCTCGGCCGCTTCGGTGCCGTCCGCACCGGAGACGTCCGGGTCGACGGTGCCAACGCCACCGGTCACGGGGCGGTGGCGATCGGCAGCATCGTCGTCCGGACCGGCCCGGACGGCGCAGACCGCGTGTGGTGCGGGACGCTGACCACCACCCAGGTGCGGGACATGGCGGACGGGTACGCGCCGGTACCGACCGACGATCAGCTCGACCAGGCGGTGAAGCGGTACCCGCTGGTCCGACTGGCCGGGGCCGAGGGGAGCGGGCGGTACACCACCGCGTGTCTCGCCCTGGCCCGTCGGTACGGGACGGGCCGGGTGGCTGTCCTCACGGCGACCGAACTGGCCGATCTGGTCGGGGCCGACACGTCGTTCGTCGAGGGCTTCGGGTACGTCGTCGTTCTCGACCAGGGCGCACGGGGCGCCGACAACCTGCTCCTCGCCGGCTTCGCCACCCGCGCCGGGAACCGGGGCTGCACCGTCGTCCTGCTCACCGAGGGGGGAGCGGAGCACGGGTCCGCCGTGCCGACGGTCATGCACGAACCGCCCGCGCCCGGGGACGTGTTCGCGGTCCAGCTACGGCGGCAGCTGCGGGACGGCTGCCTCGGCGGCTGCCCGGGGCGGTGCCGGGGTGACTGCGTCCAGTCGTACCTGGACCGGTGCCTGGCCCAGCCGGCGCTGCGGGCGTACCTGGCCGGGACGCCCCGCCCCTGGGAGGTGGTGCAGGTCGTCGCGGCGCTCACCGGACAGGTGCCCGACGGTGGGGAACTCGGTCGCCTGCTGGACCAGCTGCTACCCCAGCAGGTGCTCCGCCGGGCCCGGGAGATCCTGGACCCGCCGGGGGAGAGCGGGTCTCCCGGCGACGTGGACCTGCTCCGCGCGTTCCGGCTCGCCTGCGCGGTGCTCGCCGGCCAGTCCGTGACGGAGATTCTCGACGCGTCCCGACGGCTGGCCCCGCCGTCGGCCGAGGATCCGGTGTTCCCCGGCGACCTCCGGGGGCCCGACCTCGACACGTTACTCGGGCCGGTCCTGTCCCAGGCGGTGGTGGTCGACCGGGGCGACGTGATGTCGGCCCGGCGCCGGCTGCGTTTCCGTCCCGCCGAGGACGAACTGCGGCGGAGCCTGCTCGACGTGGCCTGGTCGGAGTGGTCGCCGGAGCGGCTGCTGGCCTGGTTCGGCATCCTGGCGCGGTCCGCCGACCCCGCGGTGCGCCAGGCCGGGGCCCGGGCGATCGGGTGGGCCGCCGGCCGGGACGTCGGCGCGGCGCTCGCTCTGGTCGACGCGCTCGCCCGGCAACATCGTGCCGGGGTGCGCCAGGCCGCTGGCGTCGCCCTCGTCGCCATGGCGATGCAGCCTCCCCTGCGGCGCCGGGTACGCGCCCAGCTCACCCGGTGGGCGACGGGGAGGGCCTACCAGCGTGACACGGTGGCCCGGGCGTACGCGCTGGGGCTCGCCCGGCTCTGGCCGGACGTGGCCCTGGCCCAGCTGCGGCTGGCCGCGCAGTTCCGGTCCCAGCGGTGGCACAACTCGGTGGGACGCGCCCTCGTCGACGTCTACGCCAGCGGCCACGCGGCGCTGATGCTGCACGAGCTGGCCGGCTGGGCGGCCAGCGGTGAGCCGGAGCTGTGTCTGCACGCCGCCCGGACGCTGCGGGTGCTCGCCGAGCGCTGGTCGCCCGCGCCGCACGGGTACTGGCCCGAGCTGCTCGACCTGCTGCGCACCGACGCCGTCGCGTTCGCCGACCTGGTGGTGCTCTGGCAGGTCGCGTTGAGCCTGCCGTCGACCGCGTACCGCTCCTGGCGGATCGTCGGCTACTGGATCAGCCAGGCCGACGGCCGGCCGGGGGTGGCCGACGCCTGCCTCGGACTGCTGCGGGGCGTCATGGCGACCCCTCAGCTCCGCCGCCGCCTGCGGCACCAGGTGCGTCACGTGTGGCGCCCGATCATGCCCCAGAACCGTCTGCTCTCCGCTGTCGCCCAACTCGCCGTCGAGGACTGACATGACCGTGATTCCGCCCCGTCCGTCAGCCGGGTCGCTCTGCGACCGGATCCGCCGCTGGTGGCAGGACACCACCCGGCCGGTCGAACCGGAGGTGACCCTTCCCGTCCTGCCACCGCCTCCACCTCGGCTGCCCGACCTCCTGCTCGAGCGCGAGGCACCGGAGGCGGTGCTGGTGCCCGCCCAGGGGGACGCCTTCGACTTCCGGATCCAGCCCGTCTACACCTGGACGGCGAAGGACATGCCCCTCGACGAGTTCCGCCAGCGGGTCGAGGGGCGGCTCGGCTGGGCCGCCGGAGTGGTCCGGGACGAGTCGACCGACTTCGCCCGGCGGCACGAGCCGCACCGGGCCCACCAGCTCGAACAGGCGCTCAACGCTCACTTCCTCGGCCGATCCTGGCCGCGTTCGGGGGACGTGCCGATCTTCGGCGTGCGGGTCCGGGTCCTGCCCGACCAGCGGATCCGCGACCGCCTGCGGCCGTACTGGGAGGAGCGGATCCGGATGGAGTACGAACACGAGCTGGCGACCCTGCGGACGTGGCAGGCACAGGCACTGACCCATCGCTGGCGTGAGGTGCTCTGCAGCCTCCAGGACGACCCGGTGACCCGGCACGCGGCGCGGCTGACCGAGAAGCAGTTCGCCCAGGTGTTCGGGGAGTACGCCGACGAGCGCCGCCGGGCGCCCGGGGAACTGGCCGACCTGCTCCGGGACGCCCTGAACGGGCACCGCGACCTGGGCCTCGGGCCGTCGGAGTACACCGAGGCGTGGGACGCGGCGCTGCTGGCGTACCAGCGGCAGTACGGGCTGGCTCCCGAGGCGTCCTGAGTCCGGGGGCGGGGCGGGCCGGGTGGCGGTCTCGCGGCGGGAGGCGGGCCGCAGGTCGCGCCGACGAGTCGCCCCCGCCGCTCCTCACCTGCGATTATCAAGTTCATGCAGTGCGCCGTATGAATTTGCATCGCGCCGGACTGGTCGCTACGATCTCCGTATAGTCATGCGGAGGTGGGTATGGGTATCCGAATCGCGATCGCGGGAGCGAGCGGCTACGCCGGCGGCGAGCTGCTGCGCCTGGTCGCCGGGCACCCGGAGTTCGACCTCGTCGCCGCCACCGCGCACAGCCAGGCGGGCCAGCCGGTCAGTGCCGTACACCCGCAGCTCGCCGGGCTGGACCTGACGCTCGCCGCCACCGATCCGGCCAGCCTGGCCGACGCGGACCTGGTCTTCCTGGCCCTTCCGCACGGCCAGTCGGCGGCGTTGGCCGCCAGCCTGCCCCCGGGGGTGAAGGTGGTCGACCTCGGAGCGGACCACCGGCTCGCCGACGCCGCCGCCTGGCAGCGGTACTACGGCGGCCCGCACGCCGGGACGTGGACCTACGGCCTGCCGGAGCTGCCCGGCCAGCGCGCGGCGATCGCCGCCGCCGACCGGGTCGCCGCCACCGGCTGCTACGCGGTGGCCACCACCCTCGCGCTCGCGCCGCTGGTCGCCGCCGGGGCGGTCTCGCCCGCCGACGTGGTGGTGGTCGCCGCCTCCGGCACCTCCGGCGCCGGCCGGGCCGCCAGGGCGCACCTGCTGGGCAGCGAGGTGATGGGCGACCTCTCGCCCTACAAGGTCGGCGCGCACCAGCACGTACCCGAGATCAAGCAGGCCACCGGCGCGACCGGAGTGAGCTTCACCCCGGTCCTCGCGCCGATGCCGCGCGGCATCCTCGCCACCGTCACCGCCGTCCCGGCCGTCGCGGACGCCGACCCGCGCGCGGTGCTCGCCGAGGCGTACGCGGACGCGCCCTTCGTGCACGTGCTACCCGACGGGAGCTGGCCGCACACCGCCGCCACGCTCGGGTCGAACTCCTGCCACCTCCAGGCCACCCGCGACGTCGACACCGGTCGGGTGATCGTGGTCAGCGCGATCGACAACCTCGGCAAGGGGGCCGCCGGCCAGGCGGTCCAGTGCGCCAACCTGATGCTCGGCCTGCCCGAGACCACCGGCCTGTCGACCTTCGGAGTGACACCATGACGGTTACCGTCCCCCGGGGATTCCGGGCCTCCGGCGTCGCCGCCGGACTGAAGAGCGGCGGCGCGTCCGACGTGGCCCTGGTCGTCAACGACGGCCCGGACGCCACCGTGGCCGGGGTCTTCACCGCCAACCGGGTCAAGGCCGCCCCCGTGCTCTGGACCCAGCAGGTCGTCCGGGGCGGTGTGGTCCGCGCGGTGGTGCTCAACTCCGGCGGCGCGAACGCGTGCACCGGCCCGGCCGGCTTCCAGGACACCCACGCCACCGCCGAGCACACCGCCGCCGCGCTCACCTCGGCCAGCCCTCGGCTGCGCCTCGGCGCGGGCGACGTGGCGGTCTGCTCCACCGGGCTGATCGGCGAGCGGTTGCCGATGCCGAAGCTGGTCTCCGGGGTGCGCGCGGCGATCCGGGGGCTCTCCCGCGAGGGCGGGGCCGACGCCGCCGAAGCGATCATGACCACCGACACCCGCCCGAAGACCACGGTCACCCGGGGCACCGGCTGGACCGTCGGTGGGATGGCCAAGGGCGCGGGCATGCTCGCCCCGGCGATGGCGACCATGCTCTGCGTGCTCACCACCGACGCGGTCGCCGGCCCCGATGCGCTCGACGCCGCGCTGCGCGCCGCGTGCCGGGTCACCTTCGACCGGATCGACTCCGACGGCTGCATGTCCACCAACGACACGGTGCTGCTGCTGGCCAGCGGCGCCTCCGGCATCGAGCCGACCGAGGCGGAGTTGACCGCCGCGGTCACCGCCGCCTGCCACGACCTGGCCCAGCAGCTCCTCGCCGACGCCGAGGGCGCCACCAAGCAGATCGCCATCGAGGTCGTCGGCGCGGCCGGTGAGGACGACGCGGTCGAGGTGGGCCGCGCGGTGGCCCGCAACAACCTGGTCAAGACCGCGCTGTTCGGCAACGACCCGAACTGGGGACGGATCCTCGCCGCCGTCGGCACCACCACCGCCGCTTTCGAGCCGGACGGCATCGACGTCGCCGTCAACGGCGTCTGGGTGTGCCGGAGCGGGGCCGCCGCCGAGGACCGCGCGAAGGTCGACCTGACCGGCCGCGACGTCACCATCCGGATCGACCTGCACACCGGGCCCGACCGGGCCACCGTCTGGACCAACGACCTGTCCCACGCGTACGTCCACGAGAACTCGGCCTACTCTTCATGAGTCTCACCACCGACCTCGCCCGCGCCCAGGCCAAGGCCGCCACGCTGATCGAGGCGCTGCCCTGGCTGGCCCGCTTCGCCGGGGCCACCGTGGTCGTCAAGTACGGCGGCAACGCCATGGTCGACCCGGCACTCCAGCGGGCCTTCGCCACCGACATGGTCTTCCTCCGCCACGCCGGCCTGAAGCCGGTGGTGGTGCACGGCGGCGGGCCGCAGATCTCCGCGATGCTCGACCGGCTCGGCATCGCCAGCGAGTTCCGGGGCGGCCTGCGGGTCACCACCCCCGAGGCGATGGACGTCGTCCGGATGGTCCTGGTCGGGCAGGTCGGCCGGGAACTGGTCGGCCTGATCAACGCACACGGCCCGTTCGCGGTCGGTCTCTCCGGCGAGGACGCCCGGCTCTTCACCGCCGTGCGCCGGCCGGCGTGGGTGGACGGGGAACCGGTCGACGTCGGCCTGGTCGGGGACGTGGCGTCGGTCGACGTCTCGGCGGTGACCGACCTGATCGCCGCCGGCCGGATCCCGGTGATCTCGACCGTCGCCCCGGACGTCGACGGCGTGCTGCACAACCTGAACGCCGACACCGCCGCCGCCGCGCTCGCCGTCGCGTTGCGGGCCCGCAAACTGGTCGTCCTGACCGACGTGCCCGGCCTCTACACGGACTGGCCGGACACCACCAGCCTGGTCAGCGAGATCACCGTCGACGACCTGGCGGAGCTGCTGCCCCGTCTGCAGTCCGGCATGGCGCCGAAGATGGAGGCCTGCCTGCGGGCGGTACGCGGCGGCGTCCCCGCCGCGCACGTGGTGGACGGCCGGGTCGCCCACTCCACGCTGCTGGAGGTGTTCACCTCCGAGGGGTTCGGAACGATGGTCGTGCGCGGGGAGGGCGGAGCCCCCCAGCCCACGGTCGGGCACCAGGAAGGAACAACCACTCCATGAGCACGCTCGTCGAACGCTGGACCCAGACCATGATGGACAACTACGGCACCCCGCCGCTGGCGCTGGTCGCCGGCAGTGGTGCCGTCGTGGTCGACGAGGCGGGCCGGGAGTACGTCGACCTGGTCGGCGGGATCGCGGTCAACGCGCTCGGGCACGCCCACCCGGCGGTGGTGGCGGCGGTGTCCAAGCAGGTCGCCACCCTGGGGCACGTCTCCAACCTGTTCGTCGCCGAACCACCGGTGGCCCTGGCCGAGCTGCTGCTCGCCCTCGCCGGCCGGCCCGGTCGGGTCTTCTTCGCCAACTCCGGTGCGGAGGCCAACGAGGCCGCGTTCAAGCTCTCCCGGCTCACCGGGCGCACCCACGTGGTCGCCACCGAGGGCGGCTTCCACGGCCGCACCATGGGCGCGCTGGCGCTCACCGGCCAGCCCGCCAAGGCGGACCCGTTCCGCCCGCTGCCCGGTGACGTCACCCACGTGCCGTACGGCGATCCGGCGGCCCTGGCGGCGGCGGTCACCGACGCCACCGCGATGGTGATCCTGGAGCCGGTCCAGGGCGAGAACGGCGTGGTCGTGCCGCCCGTCGGCTACCTCGCCGAGGCCCGGCGGATCACCGCCCGACACGGCGCGCTGCTGGTGCTCGACGAGGTGCAGACCGGCGTCGGCCGGACCGGCCACTGGTTCGCCCACCAGGCCGAGGGAATCGAACCCGACCTGGTCACCCTGGCCAAGGGGCTCGGCGGCGGGCTGCCCCTCGGCGCCTGCCTGGCCTTCGGCCGGGCCGCCGACCTGCTCGGCCCCGGCTCCCACGGCACCACGTTCGGCGGCAACCCGGTCAGCTGCGCCGCGGCGCTCGCGGTGGTCTCCACCATCGCCAGCGAGGGGCTGCTCGACCACGTGAAGCGGATCGGTGAACGGCTCCGCCGGGGCGTCGAGGCGCTCGGCCACCCGCTGGTCACCGAGGTACGCGGCGCGGGCCTGCTGCTCGGCGTGGTGCTCGCCGCGCCGGTGTCGAAGCCGGTCACCGAGGCGCTGCGGGCCGCCGGTTTCCTGGCCAACCCGGTGCAACCGGACGTCGTCCGGCTGGCCCCGCCGCTCATCCTCACCGCCGACCAGGTCGACGCCTTCCTCGCCGCCCTTCCCGCAGCCCTCGACGCGGCGGCGGTCCCGGCCGCCGCGTCGAGCCCCGCCACCGCCCCGACCACCACCCCGGAGACGCTCCCATGACCCGGCACCTGTTGCGGGACGACGACCTGACCCCCGCCGAGCAGTCGGCCGTGCTGGACCTGGCCGCCCGGATGAAGGCCGACCGGTTCGGGTACCGGCCCCTCGCCGGTCCCCGCTCGGTGGCGGTGCTCTTCGACAAGCAGAGCCTGCGCACCCGGTTCTCCTTCGACGTCGGCATCGCCGAGCTGGGCGGCCACCCGCTGGTGGTGGACACCCAGGTCACCCACTTCGGCCGGGGGGAGACCCTCGGCGACGCGGGCCGGGTGCTCTCCCGGTACGTGGCCGCGATCGTGCTGCGCACCCACGGCGACGACCGGATCGCCGAGGTCGCCGACGCGGCCACCGTGCCGGTGGTCAACGCGCTCACCGACGGCTTCCACCCCTGCCAGCTCCTGGCCGACCTGCTCACCGTCCGGGAGCGGTGCGGCGGCACCGCCGGGCGGACCCTGGCGTACGTGGGGGACGCGGCGAACAACCTCGCCCACTCGTACCTGCTGGCCGGCGCGACCGCCGGGATGCACGTCCGGGTCGCCGGTCCGGACGGGTTCGCGCCGGACCCGGCGGTGCTGGCCCGGGCCGCCGAGATCGCCGCCGGCACCGGCGGATCGGTACGGGCGCTCACCGACCCGGTCGCCGCGGTGCGCGACGCCGACGTGGTCGCCACCGACACCTGGACCTCGATGGGGCAGGAGGAGGACGGGCTGGACCGGATCACCCCGTTCCTGCCGTACCAGATCAACAAGGAGCTGCTCGGGCACGCCGCGCCGGACGCGGTCGTGCTGCACTGCCTGCCGGCGCACCGGGGTGAGGAGATCACCGACGAGGTGCTCGACGGCCCGCAGAGCGCGGTCTTCGACCAGGCGGAGAATCGCCTGCACGCCCAGAAGGCGCTGCTGACGTTTCTCCTGGAGGCACCCCCGTCATGACCGCCCCGCTGACCCGCGCCGCCCGGCACGCCCGCATCGTCGAGCTGATCCGTGACACGGCCGTCCACTCGCAGACCGAACTGGCCGACCGGCTCGCCGCCGACGGCGTCCAGGTCACCCAGGCCACCCTCTCCCGGGACCTGAAGGAACTGGGCGCGGTGACCGTGCGCGGCGGCGACGGCCGGGGCCTCTACCTGATCCCCGAGGACGGCCACCGGCCGCTGCGCGACGCCGAGAACGCGCCGGCCCGGCTGGTCCGGTTGCTGCGCGAACTGCTCAACGGGGTGGACGCCAGCGGCAACATCGCCGTCCTGCGCACCCCGCCGGGCGCGGCGCACTACCTGGCCAGCGCGCTCGACCGAGCGGGCCTGCCCGAGGTCGTCGGCACCATCGCCGGCGACGACACCATCCTCGTCGTGGCCCGCGAGGGCGTCGGCGGGGCCGCGCTGGGCGAGAAGCTCAGCGCCTGGTCCCGCCGGGAAGAGAACGTTGAAGGGAGCACCACATCATGACCGAGCGGGTCGTCCTGGCGTACTCCGGAGGGCTGGACACCTCCGTCGCCATTCCCTACCTGGCCGAGCAGACCGGCGCCGAGGTGATCGCGGTCGCGGTCGACGTCGGGCAGGGCGGCGAGGATCTCGACGCCATCCGGCAGCGCGCGCTGGACTGCGGCGCGGTGGAGTCCGAGGTGGTCGACGCGCGCGACGAGTTCGCCGCCGAGTACTGCCTGCCGGCGATGCGGGCCAACGCCCTCTACATGGACCGTTACCCGCTGGTCTCCGCGCTGAGCCGGCCGCTGATCGTCAAGCACCTGGTCGCGGCGGCCCGCAAGCACGGCGGCACGATCGTCTCGCACGGCTGCACCGGCAAGGGCAACGACCAGGTCCGCTTCGAGGTCGGCCTGGCCGCGCTCGCCCCGGACCTGAAGATCATCGCTCCGGCGCGGGACTTCGCCTGGACCCGGGACAAGGCGATCGCCTTCGCCGAGGAGAAGGGGCTGCCGATCGACGTGTCGGCGAAGTCGCCGTACTCGATCGACCAGAACCTGTGGGGCCGGGCGGTGGAGACCGGCTTCCTGGAGGACATCTGGAACGGTCCGATCGAGGACCTCTACTCGTACACCGCCGACCCGGCCGAGCCGCGCGACGCCGACGAGGTGGTCGTCACCTTCGACGCGGGCGTACCGGTGGCGATCGACGGCGAGACCGTCACCCCGTACCAGGCGATCAGCGAGCTGAACCGGCGGGCCGGCGCGCAGGGGGTCGGCCGGCTGGACATGGTCGAGGACCGGCTGGTCGGCATCAAGAGCCGCGAGGTGTACGAGGCCCCGGGCGCGATCGCCCTGATCGCCGCCCACCAGGAGCTGGAGGCGGTCACCGTCGAGCGGGACCTGGCCCGGTTCAAGCGCGGCGTCGACCAGCGCTGGGGTGAGCTGGTCTACGACGGCCTCTGGTTCTCCCCGCTGAAGAAGGCGCTGGACGCCTTCATCGACGACGCCCAGCAGCAGGTCTCCGGCGAGGTGCGGCTGACCCTGCACGGCGGCCGGGCCACCGTCACCGGCCGGCGTTCCGAGGCCAGCCTCTACGACTTCGGCCTGGCGACCTACGACACCGGGGACACCTTCGACCAGTCCCTGGCCAAGGGCTTCGTGCAGCTCTGGGGCCTGCCGAGCAAGATGGCGGCGGCCCGGGACGCCCGGCTGGGCGGCTGAAGACAGTGACCACCACAATGGGCGGGGTGGACGACAAGAGTCTGACCGAGAACAGCGCCGCGACCAACCGGACGAGCCTCTGGGGCGGCCGGTTCGCCGGTGGCCCGTCGGAGGCCCTGGCCCGGCTGTCGGTGAGCGTGCAGTTCGACTGGCGCCTGGCCCCGTACGACATCGCCGGCTCCCGGGCGCACGCCCGGGTCCTGGCCGGCGCCGGCCTGCTCGACCCGGACGAGCTGGGCCGGATCCTCGCCGCCCTGGACGACCTGGAGGCCGCCTGCGCCTCCGGGGCGTTCCGCCCCACCGTCGACGACGAGGACGTGCACACCGCCCTCGAACGGGGTCTGCTGGAACGCTTGGGCACGCTGGGCGGCAAGCTGCGCGCCGGGCGGTCCCGTAACGACCAGGTCGCCACCGACCTGCGGCTCTACCTGCGCGACCACGCCCGGGGTGTGGCCGCGCGGCTGGTCGAGCTGGCCGAGGCCCTGGTCGAGCAGGCCGGGCGGCACGTCGACACCGCCGCGCCGGGCATGACCCACCTCCAGCACGCCCAGCCGGTCACCTTCGGCCACTGGCTGCTGGCCCACGTGCAGCCGCTGCTGCGGGACCTGGAGCGGCTGCGCGACTGGGACCACCGCACCGCCGTCAGCCCGCTCGGCGCGGGCGCGCTCGCCGGCTCCGGGCTGCCGCTGGACCCGGTGGCCGTCTCCAAGGAGCTGGGGTTCCGCACCTCGTTCGCCAACTCGATGGACGCGGTCGCCGACCGGGACTTCGTCGCCGAGTTCCTCTTCGTCACCGCGATGGTCGGGGTGCACCTGTCCCGCCTCGGCGAGGAGGTGGTGCTCTGGACGTCGCACGAGTTCGGCTGGGTCGAGCTGGACGACGCCTTCGCCACCGGGTCGTCGATCATGCCGCAGAAGAAGAACGCGGACGTCGCCGAGCTGGCCCGGGGCAAGTCCGGCCGGCTGGTCGGCGGGCTGATGAGCGTGCTCACCATGCTCAAGGGCCTGCCGATGACCTACGACCGGGACATGCAGGAGGACAAGGAGCCGGCCTTCGACGCGGTCGACACCCTGGAGCTGCTGCTGCCGGCCCTGGCCGGGATGGTCTCCACGATGACGGTGCGGGTGGACCGGTTGGTCGCCGCCGCGCCGGTGGGCTTCTCGCTCGCCACCGAGGTCGCCGACTGGCTGGTCCGGCGCAACGTGCCGTTCCGCGAGGCACACGAGATCACCGGCCGTCTCGTCGCGCTCTGCGTGGCCCGGGACTGTGCCCTCGACGAGGTCTCCGACGCCGACCTGGCGGCGGTCAGCGAGCACCTCGACCCGTCCGTGCGGGACGTGCTGTCGGTCCGCTCGGCCCTCGCTGCCCGGACGACGCCCGGCTCGACCGGCCCCGGCCCGGTCGCCGACCAGCTCGCCGCCGCCGCGGACCAGCTCGCCGGCTGGCGGGAGTGGGCCGCCGAGACGGTCGTCCCCCGCTGAACGCGGCCGTCGCGGCGCGTGGATGTCCCCACGCGCCGCGACGTCGTGGCCCGGGCGGTCACGGCCCGGCCGGGCGCTCGCGTTTCGGCAGCTTGGCCACGATCGCGTCGTACGAGGCGTCGACCGCCTCGCGCAGTTCGTCGTCGTCGATCGCGCCGTCGAGGCGCAGTGTGTTCCAGCCGGACCGGCCGATGTAGGCAGACGGACGGGCGTCCTCCGGGTACCGGTGCAGCCACTCGTCGGCGACGTCCCGGTCCGGGCCGCACTTCACCCCGACGGTCGCGGCGTCCGGGGCGCCGAGGAAGGCGAAGATCCGGCTGCCGACCTTGACCACCACGTCGCCCTCCCAGGGGCGGTCCTCCCAGGCGCCCGGCTTGGCCAGGCAGTACGCCAGCATCTCGTCGCGGGTCATCGCGTCGCTCCCTCCCGACCCGTCCTTCCGGTGGCACGGGCGTGAGGCCATGCCTACCACCCCGGGGCGACGCGGCGGGGTCAACCGCAGCGGGTCGTCGGGCGGCGGTCAGTCGGCGGCCGGCGTGGTCCGGCCGGATACCCGCTCGAAGCGCTGCCGGGCGGCCTGCGCGCTGCCCAGGCCGAGGCCGAAGGCGATCTCCTGCCAGGTCATCCCCCGGTCGCGGGCCAGCGAGAGCAGCCCGGCCTCCAGGGTGTCGACGTCGGCGCGGACCCGGGGGACGAGGGTCAGCGCGGCCATCAGGTCGGCGTGGTCGACCGGTTCCTCGCCGGGTGCCGGCTCGGCCGCGCCGACGGCGAGCGCGAGCACCAGGCTGACCGCCTCGTAGGGCTCGGGCACGTACGCGTTGGCGTGCCGTCGTCGCCGCTCGTCGGTGTCGGCGTGCCGCTCGGTGATCCGGAACAGTGCGGTGTGGTCGCGCCGGGCGCGCTCGGCGCCGGGGTGCGGGGGAGTGAACGGGGACGGCGTGTCGGTCATGCCACCATCTCAGCATCGCCATCGTTCCGTTGTCAACGAAATGTTCAATGCCATAATGATTGACTTATATAAAGCCTCGCTGAAAGATTGGTCCGAGTCGTCGGGGACCGGTCGGCTGACCACCCGGTACCGTCTTCTCGCCGTACCGGAGGTGGAGGGGCTGTGCACGCGTTCGACGTCCTCGGCGACCCGGTCCGCCGCCGGATCCTGGAACTGCTCGCCGACGGCGAGCGCCCGGCCGGCGAGGTCGGCGCGGTCGTCCAGGCGGAGTTCGGCATCTCCCAGCCGGCGGTCTCCCAGCACCTGCGCGTGCTCCGGGAGAACGGCTTCGCCACCGTCCGCGCCCAGGGCACCCGCCGGCTCTACGCGGTCGACCCGGCCCCGCTGGCCGAGGTCGACCGGTGGTTGGCGCGCTACCGGCGGTTCTGGGAGCAGCGACTGGACGCCCTCGGTACCGAGCTGGCCCGGGGCCGGCGCGAGCGCAGGTCGGCACCGCCCGCCCCCGAAGGCGGGACCGACGGCCCGGCCGGCACCGGCGGCCAACCCTGACCAGGCTCCCGGACCCCGTCGCGGCCCGGTTTGCCGATCGCCGTCCGGCGGCGTTTCCTGGTCCGGTGGACTACTCGTGGCTGCACGCCCCCGCCGCCCAGGTGCCCGGCACCGCGCGGACCCTGCTCGGCTGGGACCTGTCGGCCGGCGGCGTCCGGGTCCGGCTGACCGAGGTCGAGGCGTACGCCGGGACGGGGGAGGACCCGGCGTCCCACGCCCACCGGGGTCCCACCCCCCGGACGAGGGTCATGTTCGGTCCGGCCGGGCATGCCTACACGTACTTCGTGTTCGGCGTGCACTGGTGCCTGAACGTCGTCTGTGGTGCCGACGGGGAGGCGGCGGCGGTCCTGCTGCGGGCGGGTGAAGTGGTCGACGGGCTCGACCTGGCGCGTAAACGTCGGGGCGAGGTCGCCGACCGGGACCTGGCGCGTGGTCCGGCCCGACTCGTGGTCGCGCTGGGGATCACCGCCGAGGCGAACGACACGTCGATGGTCGACGGGACCGGACCGCTGCTGCTGACCCCGCCGACCCGTCCCGTCGCGCCGTCGTCGGTCTCCGCCGGCCCACGGGTCGGCGTGGCCGCCGCCCACGACGTCCCGTGGCGCTACTGGATCACCGGCGATCCGACGGTCAGCGCCTACCGCCGGCACGTGCCCCGACGGCGGGGCTGACCCTCCCGCCGGCTCAGCCGGTGTGGGCGTGCGGACGGGCGACCAGCACCGGGCACCGTGCGTGCTGCACCAGCGCCTGGCTGACCGAGCCGAGCAGCAGCCCGGCGAAGCCGCCGCGCCCCCGGGAACCGACCACCACCAGCGCCGCGTCCGCGCTCGCCTCGACCAGCGCCGACGCGGTTTCGGCCGCGCGGAGGACACGCTCGGTGACGGCCAGCTCCGGATGCCGCTGCCGCACCGTCGCGGCGGTCTCCGCCAGCAGGCGGTCGGCCACCTGATCGTTCCCGGCGGCGTCCTCCGTCACCGGGTGCGCGTCGGGAGCGACGACGTGCGCCAGCACCAGGGGGACTCCCTGGCGTGCGGCCTCCTCGGCGGCGTGTCCGACGGCCAGCTCGGCCAGTTCCGAGCCGTCCACCCCGACCAGCACCGGCCCGACGGCCGCGACCTGCCGGTCGGCGGGGCGGACCACCAGCACCGGGCAGTGCGCGTGCCCGGCGACCTGGGCGCTGACCGAGCCGAGCAGCAGCCCCGCGAAGCCACCGAGCCCCCGACTGCCGACCACCACCAGCTCGGCGCGGCGGGATTCCTCGACGAGCGTGGCACCCGGACCGCCGGCCACCTGGCGCGCCTCGACAGCCAGCTCCGGCCAGCGCCCGCGCAGGTCGGCGGCGGTCTTCTCGAGCATCGTGCGGGCTTCGTCGCTCGGCTCCGGCAGTCCCAGGTCGTACGGGTTGACCGGCACGCCGTAGCCGAGCGGGTGCAGGTAGCCGTGCACCAGGTGCAGCGGGCGGGACCGCAGCGCCGCGGCCCGCGCGCCGTGTTCGGCGGCGACCAGACTCGCCGGCGATCCGTCCACACCCACCACGACAGGTCGGTTCATCGGGTCCTCCCGTTCCGGGTCCGTCACCTCGTCCTGGACGTACCCTGCCCTACCCGGCGAGCGGGTTCCCGGCACGCCACGCGAAAGTGCGTCCGGTGCCGCCGGGTGGCCCCGACCGGCAGCGGTGCCCGGGACGGATCACGGGGCAGGAACGACGCGTCCCCGGTGTACGGCTCGTGGTCGTCCCGGACGAAGCCGCGTCACCGCCCGTGTCCGACCGGCACCGGACGGTACGACCGGCGGAGCCGCCGCCCGGGTACCGCGCGACATCGGCGCTCCGCCCGACTACCCTCGCGGCGTGAACTGGCTGGACATGATCGGCTGGACCGGATCGGCGCTGCTGGTCTGGTCCCTACTCCAGGCGCGCATCCTGCGGCTGCGCGCGCTCAACCTCGTCGGCTGCCTGGTCCTGATCTGGTACAATGCCGTGCTGTCGGTCTGGCCCATGGTCGGGCTCAACGTCGTGCTCGCCGTGATCAACGTCTGGTACCTGCGGAAACTCCTCGCCACCCGGCACGACGAACAGACCTACCAGGTGGTTCAGGTCGGCGTCCGGGACGAGTTCCTCGCCCACACGCTGCGGGTGCACGCCCGGGACATCGCCCGGTTCAACCCGGACTTCCGCTGGGACGAGCGCACCGCCCACGGTGACGCGTTCCTGGTGCTCCGCGCCGACGAGGTGGTCGGGGTGGTGCTTGCCCACGCGGAGGCGAACAACGTCGCCCAGATCGACCTGGACTACGTCACCCAACGTTTCCGCGACCTGACCCCGGGCGAGTTCGTCTTCCGACGCAGCACCCTCTTCACCGACCGGGGATACCACCGGGTGGTCAGCCCACCGGGCATGGTCGCCCCGTACTACCACCGGCTCGGCTTCCGCCCCGAAGGCGACTCGTACGTGCTCGACCTGCCGGCCCCCAACGACGCCGGGCGATGATTCGCCGCCCCGGCCACGGGGCAAAGACACGCGTACGCGGGCCGGGGCCACCGGTCCGCGGCGCCGCCGCGTCGGCGCGGGCTGCGTGAGGAGATTCACGGCGTGCAGAGCTACTGGAGCCAACTGGCCCTGGTCGGAGTCCTGGTCGTGCTGAACGCGCTCTTCGCCGGCAGCGAGATGGCCCTGGTCTCGTTGCGGGAGAGCCAGGTGCAGCGCCTGGAGCGCACCAGCCGCTCCGGCCGGGTGCTGGCGAAGCTCGCCCGGGACCCGAACCGGTTCCTGGCCACCATCCAGATCGGCATCACCCTGGCCGGGTTCCTCGCCTCCGCGGCGGCGGCGGTCTCACTGGCCCGGCCCCTGGTGCCGCTGCTCAATTTCCTCGGCGGTGCCGCCGAGACGGTGGCGATCGTGCTGGTCACCCTGGCGTTGACCTTCGTCACCCTGGTCTTCGGCGAACTGGCCCCGAAGCGGGTGGCGATGCAGCGGGCGGAACAGTGGGCGCTGCTGGTCGCCCGCCCGCTGGACCTCGTCGCCAGTTTCTCCCGCCCGGCGGTCTGGGCGCTCGGCGCGACCAGCGACCTGGTCGTCCGCCTGTTCGGCGTCGACCCGAAACCGCAGCGCGAGGAGATCGGCCCGGACGAGCTGCGCGACATCGTCGCCGGCAACCACGGTTTCACCAAGGAGCAGCAGACCATCATCGCCGGCGCGGTGGAGATCGCCGACCGGCGGTTGCGCGCGGTGCTCGTCCCCCGGTTGCAGGTCTTCTGCCTGGACAGCGGCACCACCGCGGAGGCCGCCCGACTGGTGTTGTCGGCCTCCGGGCACTCCCGGGCGCCGGTGGTCCGGCACGGCGGTCTGGACGACGCGGTCGGCGTGATCCACCTGCGTGACCTGGTGGGCGTACCGGACGACCGGCCGGTCGACGAGTGCGTCCGCCCCCCGATGCTGCTGCCGGACTCGCTGCCGGTGGTCGACGCGCTGCGGCAGTTCAAGGCGGAACGCCAGCACATCGCGCTGGTCGTGGACGAGCGGGGCGCGGTCGACGGGATCGTCACCCTGGAGGACATCCTGGAGGAGATCGTCGGCGAGATCTACGACGAGACCGACCGGGACGTGCGCGCCGTGCGTCCCGAACCGGACGGCAGTCTCGTGCTCCCCGGCACCTTCCCGGTGCACGACCTGACGGACGTGGGGATCGAGCTGCCCGGCCGACCCGACGGGGACTACACCACGGTCGCCGGGCTGGTGCTGGCCTGCCTCGGGCACATCCCCACCGAGGCCGGGGAACACGTCACCATCGACGGCTGGCGGCTGGAGGTCGCCGACGTCGACCACCACGCCATCTCCCGGGTGCGGGTACGCCCCGGCGAGCGGCCGGTCCGGCCCGCCGACGCCGAACAGGCCCTGGACCCCGTCGAGCGCTGAACCGCGTCCCTCAGCCGGCCACCGCCGGGGGCAGCGGCGCGGCGTGCAGCACGTCCAGCCGGGAGACCGCCCGGGTGAGCACCACGTAGAGACGGCGGGTGCCCCTCGGCTCGGCGGCCACGATCGCCGCCGGCTCGACCACGATCACGTGGTCGTACTCCAGTCCCTTCACCTGCCCGGCGGCGAGCAGCATCAGACGTCCGTCGGCCGGCTCCGGCTCGACCGACGCGGTGCCGGACGGCCCGTCCGGTCCGCGGCCGTCCGGTTCCGGTGCGTCCGCTGGCTCGGTGGGTGAGCCGCCGCCCTGGTCGCCGTCAGTCGGGTCCGGGCCGGCGGGGTGGAGGCCCGCCGCCCGTAGGGCCGCAGCCAGGTCGGGCACCGCCGTCTCGGCCGCGATCACCGCCACCGAACCGGGCCGGTCCAGCGCTCGGCGCACCAGCGCGGGAAGCTCGACGACCGGGTCGGTGACCGGATGGATCCGCAGCTCGCCGGATCCGCGCACCGGCACCGTGGGCGGGACGTCCACCCCGAGCGTGGCCAGCAGCCGGTTGGTCAGCGCCACCACCGGAGCGGGCACCCGGAACCCGGCGGTCAGCGGCAGCACCGTCGCGTCGGGCTTGCCCAGGTGGGCCACCTGTTCCCGCCAGCTGGACGCCGCCCACGGGGTGGTGCCCTGGGCCAGGTCGCCGAGGACCGTCAGCGAGCCGTGCGTGGTCCGCCGGGCCACCGCTCGGCACTGCATGGGGGAGAGGTCCTGCGCCTCGTCGACCACCACGTGTCCGTAGCCGGCCGGCCGGTCGAGCAGGCCGGCGGCCTCGTCGATCAGCACCAGGTCCGCCTCGGTCCAGCGTGCCGCCCGGGAAGTACGCGGCCGGGGCCAGCGGATCGCCGCCCGCTCGGCGGGGGTGAGCAGGTCCCCCGCCACCCGGTCCAGCAGCGCCGAATCCCCGAGCATCGCCGCGACCAGTTCCTCCGGGCGGACCGCCGGCCAGACCCGGTCGAGCAGGGCGGTCACCGGGCGGCTACGACTGATCCGGCGCACCCACGCCGGGCCGGGCGACTCCCGCGTCTCGGCGTGCCGCTGCACCCGCTGCACCACCCGGGCCCGCAACCGCTCCCGCCCGGTCGCGTACGGCGGCTGCTCGGCGCGTACCTCGGCGACCAGCCGACGCAGCGTGTCGACGGAGACCCGCCACCGGTAGCTGCCGTCCGGCACCACCAGCGGCTCCTCCGGGAGCCGGATCCGCCCGGTCAGGGCTCGGCGTAGCGCCTCGGCCATCCGCACGTCGTGCTTGACCACCGCCGCGTCCGGTGTGTCGTGGCCCCGTACCGGCACCCGGGCCAGCAGATCCGCCAGGGTCGCCTGGGTCACGTCGACCTCCCCGAGCGCCGGCAGCACCTCACGGACGTGCCGCAGGAACGCCGGGTTCGGGCCGAGCACCAGGACCCCGCTCCGGCGCAACCGCGTCGCGTGCGTGTAGAGCAGGTACGCGGCCCGGTGCAGCCCGACCGCCGTCTTGCCGGTACCCGGCGCGCCCTGGACGCAGATCGACTGGGCCAGGTCGGCCCGAACCAGCCGGTCCTGGTCCGGCTGGATGGTCGCCACGATGTCCCGCATCGGCCCTACCCGGGGACGTTCGATCTCCTCGGCGACCAACCGGCTCGGTCCGGCGCCGGTCGCGCCGGCGAGCAGGTCCTCGTCCTCGAAGCCGGTCAGCTCGGCGGGTCGGCCGGGACGGACGGCCCAACCGAAGCGCCGTCGACGTCGCACGCCCTCCGGGCGGTCCACGCTGGCCTGGTAGAAGCGCCGGGAAACCGGGGCCCGCCAGTCCAGCACCAGCGGCGAACCGTCGGCGTCCGCCACGTGCCGCCGGCCCACGTAGTACCGCGCCCCGGGGTGCTCGTCGTCCTCGTGGAGGAAGTCGAGCCGACCGAAGTACGGCGGCACGTGCGGCTGGTGGGCGAGGTCCCGGGCGTGGCCGCGCAGCATCCGGCCCAGCGTCTCGGCGGTGTACCCGTCCCCGGCGACCGCCGCCCCGGTGTCGACCCGCAGCCGCGCGGTGGTCAGCGCCCGGTTCCGGGCCGCGTGCACCCGGGCCAGGTACACCGCCTCCCGCGCCAGGCCGCGTGTCGGATCGGCCCCGGTCACCGGGGCGGACGGGAGCGTCATGACGGCACCTTCCGGGTTCACTAAACCTTTACCCGGTTAATTTACTTCCTCGGTCAAGTTCAGCTGGAGCTGTTAGCGTGATCTGATGACCGCTCCCACCGGGCTGCGTGAACGCAAACGCGAACGAACCCGCCAGGCGATCTCGACGGCGGCCGTCACGCTCTTCCTCGCCCGGGGCTTCGACGCGGTCTCCGTGGCCGAGGTGGCGGCGGCGGCCGAGGTCTCCAAACCCACCCTGTTCAAGTACTTCGGCAGCAAGGAAGACCTGGTCCTGCATCGCATCGCGGACCACGTGGGGGAGGGTGCGAGGGTGCTGCGGAACCGGGCCGACGGGGAGAGCCCGCTGGACGCGCTGCACCGGCACTTCCGCGACGGGTTGGCCCGCCGTGACCCGGTGACCGGCCTCAACGACCATCCGGAGGTGCTGGCGTACCACGAGATGGTCTTCACCACCCCGGCCCTGCTCGCCCGGCTGGCTCAGCACGCCGAACGGGACGAGGAGGCACTCACGGTGGCCTGGGGCGGGCCCGATCCGTTCACCGCCCGCCTGGCGGCGGCCCAGGTCGTCGCGACCCACCGCGTGCTGGCCCGTCACAACTGGCGACGCCTGGTCGACGGAGTGCCGGCCGACCAGGTGTACCCGGGCGCCCTGGCCGAGGCCGACCGGGCGTTCCGCCTGCTCCGCGCCGCCTTCGACATCGACCCACCGGCCGCGTCCTGACCGGCCGTCGGCGTCGGTGCGACCTCAGGCGGCGGTGAGGTTCTGCAACCGGACCTGCCCCCGGGCCACCAGGCGCCCGGCGTCGTCGGTGACCTCCACCTGCCAGAGCTGCTGGCTGCGTCCCCGGTGCACCGGCGTGCCCACCGCGGTCAACTCGCCCTCGCGCACCGCGCGCAGGAAATCCGTCTGGTTGGACACCCCGACCACCCGACCCCGGTCACCCCACCACAGCGAACCGCCGACGCTCGCGGCCGTCTCCACCACCGCGCAGTACACCCCGCCGTGCTGGATGCCGTACGGCTGGTGCAGCTCCGGCCGGACCCGCCAGCGGATCACCACCCGGTCACCGCCCATCTCGTCGAACTCCAGCCCGAGCAGGCCGACGAGCCCACCGTTCATGTCCAGCTGCTCCACGCCTGACTCCTCCTCGATCGACGCGACGGCCAGCCTAGCCGGGCCGGTCCCTGGGGAAACCCGCTACGTCCCGGCCCCGGCGATGGGGGACAATCGGTGACCGTGACCGATAGCAGCCCCCCGTCGCCCAGCCGGGAATCCCTGACCGACGACCTGCGGTGGCGGGGCATCATCCAGGACTCCACCGACCCCGACGAGCTGCGCGCTCTGCTCGACGGCGAGGCCGCCACCTACTATGTCGGTTTCGATCCGACCGCGCCGAGCCTGCACGTCGGCCACCTGATGCAGGTGGTCACCGCACGCCGGCTGCAACTCGCCGGGCACCGGCCGCTGCTGCTGGTCGGCGGCGCGACCGGGCAGATCGGTGACCCGAAGGAGAGCGCCGAGCGGACGCTCAACCCACCCGAGGTGGTGTCCGGCTGGGTGCGCCGCATCCACGACCAACTCGCGCCGTTCGTCTCGTACACCGGGGAGAACGCGGCCCGCCTGGTCAACAACCTGGACTGGACCGGCGAGATGTCGGTGGTCGAGTTCCTCCGGGACGTGGGCAAGCACTTCCCGGTCAACCGGATGCTCGCCCGGGAGGTGGTGAAGGCCCGCCTGGAGACCGGGATCAGCTTCACCGAGTTCAGCTACCAGCTCCTCCAGGCCAACGACTTCTTCGAGCTGCACCGCCGGCACGGCTGCCAGTTGCAGTTCGGCGGCTCCGACCAGTGGGGCAACATCGCCGCCGGCGTGGACTACGTCCGACGCCGGGGCGCCGGGCCGGTGCAGGCCTTCACCACCCCGCTGGTGACCAAGTCCGACGGGACCAAGTTCGGCAAGACCGAGGGCGGCGCGGTCTGGCTCGACCCCGCTATGACCAGCCCGTACGCCTTCTACCAGTTCTGGGTCAACGTCGACGACAAGGACGTCGACCGTTACCTGCGCTACTTCAGCTTCCGCTCCCGCGAGGAGATCGAGGAGCTGGAGCGGGCGACGGCCGAGCGCCCGGCGGCCCGGGAGGCCCAGCGGGCGCTGGCCGAGGAACTGACCACGTTGGTGCACGGAGAGAACGAGACCGCCCAGGCGGTCGCCGCGAGTCGCGCGCTCTTCGGCCGCGGCTCCCTGGGGGAGTTGGCCGAGGGCACCCTGAGCGCGGCCCTCGCCGAGGCCGGACTGGTCCAGCTCACCGAGCTGCCGGACGTCGCCGGCCTGCTCCGTGAGTCCGGGCTGGTCACGAGCATGAAGGAGGCCCGGAGGGTCATCGCCGAGGGCGGCGCGTACGTCAACAACGACCGGGTCACCGAGACCGACGCGGTCGTCGGCCCGGAAGCGCTGTTGCACGGTCGGTTCCTGGTCCTGCGCCGGGGCAAGCGGTCCTTCGCCGGGGTTGAGCTGCGTAAATAGCTGTACGGCGATGATGTGACGTGGGACGCGTCCAGCGGATTTGACGATCAAACCGCTGGACGCGTAACTTTCTCTCTGCCAGCGCGGAACGGACGAAACAGGCAAAACACCTGAGAGTCCGGATCGGGAACGGCACCGGGTCCGGAGGGGTTGACTCCCCTGGGATCCGATCCGGGTGGTGCTCCACCGGTCGACCGAGGGGTCGATTTGGCGGGGCGGAACCGGCCGGGTAAGGTTTACGACCGGCAGGGAACCGGGCGAGCGAGCGGGAGACCGCAGCGGCCGGCCTGTCACAAGCCACGGTTTCGGACGGCGGAGACGTCGAATGGATCTGTGGTGCCTCAAACCGGATAGAAGCACGACAAAGCGCCACAGAGCGGTTTGACACGGCGGAAACGGTGAGGTAACGTAGTAGAAGTGCTCGACGCGGAAGCGGCGGGTGCGAGGATGAGATGCCCCGGATGGTTCCCGG
>NZ_JBITJH010000034.1:0-49198 GCF_044459745.1 Micromonospora sp. NPDC050187 | reverse complement strand
GAGCTCAACGGACGACCCCGGCAAACCCTGGGATGGCAGAATCCTGCCGAAGCACTCCACCAGCACCTCGTCGCAACAGCCACTTGAAACCGCCCTCGTCAAGGAGCCGACATACCGCAATCCGAGTCGATCACGCCAGGCCGGGTCGCGTCGGGTCGGGTCGGGCTGTCCCGCGACGCGGTGACAGTCGGGTCGCGGGGGGCGTCACCGGCGGTCGGTCGGGAGCAGGTCGGCGAGCAGTTCCTCGACGCGGGTCCTGATCTCGTCGCGGATCGGGCGGACGACGTCGACGCCCCTGCCGGCGGGGTCCTCGAGTTTCCAGTCCTCGTACCGTTTGCCGGGGAAGACGGGGCAGACGTCGCCGCAGCCCATCGTGATGACGACGTCGGAGGACTCGACCGTGTCGTACGCGAGCAGTTTGGGCTCCTGACCGGTGAGGTCGATGCCGACCTCGCGCATGGCCTCGACGGCGGCGGGGTTGATCCGGTCGACGGGCGCGGAGCCGGCCGAGCGGACCTCGACCCGGTCACCGGCGAGGTGGCGCAACCAGCCGGCGGCCATCTGGGAACGGCCGGCGTTGTGCACGCAGACGAACAGGACGCTGGGCTTGTCGGACACCGGGGTCCCCTATCGGTCGGTGGCGGAGAAGAGGCGACGGCGCAGGGCCAGGCTGACGTAGACGAGCGCGACGAGCACGGGGACCTCGATGAGCGGGCCGACCACCCCGGCGAGGGCCTGGCCGCTGGTGACGCCGAAGGTGCCGATCGCCACGGCGATGGCGAGTTCGAAGTTGTTGCCGGCGGCGGTGAACGCGAGAGTGGTGGTGCGCGCGTAGTCCAGGCCGACGGCCCGGCCGAGGGCGAAGGAGCCGGCCCACATGACCGCGAAGTAGACGAGCAGGGGCACGGCGATCAGCGCGACGTCCCACGGCCGGTTGGTGATGGCGTCGCCCTGGAGCGCGAACAGGACGACGATGGTGAACAGCAGGCCGTAGAGGGCGACCGGACCGATTCTCGGCAGGAGGGACGACTCGTACCAGGTGCGGCCCCGTGCCCGTTCGCCGAGGCGGCGGGTGAGGTAGCCGGCCAGCAGTGGAACGCCCAGGAAGACGAGCACGTTGCCGGCGATGGCCCAGCCGGAGACCTGGAGTCGGGCGCCTTCGAGGTGGAGCCAGTCCGGTAGCACGGACAGGTAGAACCAGCCGAGCAGGCCGAACGCGAGGACCTGGAACACCGAGTTGAGCGCGACGAGGACGGCGGCGGCCTCACGGTCGCCGCAGGCCAGGTCGTTCCAGATGACGACCATGGCGATGCAGCGGGCCAGCCCGACGATGACCAGGCCGGTGCGGTACTCGGCATGGTCGGCCAGGAAGATCCAGGCGAGGGCGAACATGAGGGCGGGGCCGAGCACCCAGTTGAGCAGCAGCGACGAGACGAGCAGACGGCGGTCGCCGGTCACGGCGTCGAGCCGGTCGTAGCGGACCTTGGCCAGCACCGGGTACATCATGATCAGCAGGCCGAGGGCGATCGGCAGGGAGATGCCGCCGACCTGCACCGCCTCCAGAGCGCTGTCCAGCCCCGGGACGACCCGGCCGAGCAGCAGCCCGACGGCCATGGCCAGGCCGATCCACAGGGGCAGGAACCGGTCGAGGCGGGACAGCCGTGCGACGACCGTCGGCGAGGTGTCATCGGCGGTGGCGAGGCGGGTCATGTCAACCGGTCCGGAAGGTGTCGGAGGTGGTCCGGGCGTGCGCGGCGAGATCGGCGAGGTGCAGGGCGGCACCCTGGACCGCCTCGGGGACGAGCCGGTAGAAGGTGAAGCGGCCGCGCGGTTCGGCGACCACCACACCGGCCTCGCGCAACTGCCTGAGGTGCCCGGACACGTTCGGCTGCTTGGCTCCGGTGTCGGCGACCAGGTGCGAGGTGGTGGCCGGGCCGTCGGCGAGGATCTGGACGATCCGCGCCCGCAACGGGTCGGACAACAGGCGCATCACATCAGGGTTGGCTGATATCAACCTCGGCTGATCTGATGCCGGGTGGGTGTCGTCCGTCGGGGCGGGCCCGGACGCGCCGGGGCGGGTCGGCTCCGGCGCGGTGCTGGTGAGCAGGTGGCCCAGCAGGGTGAGCGCTTCCCGGCGGGCCCGGTAGTAGACCCAGGTGCCGCGCCGCTCGGTGTCGACCATGCCGGCCTCGCGGAGCACCCGCAGGTGATGCGAGATGGTCGCGCCGGTGACGTCGAACGCCCCGGTCAGGTCGCAGACGCAGATCTCGGGGGTGGAGGCGATCAGCGACAGCAGGCGCAGCCGGATCGGATCGCCGAGCGCCTTGAACAGGGGCGCGAGTTCGCTGGCGACCTGTGGCGCGAGCGCCCGTGCCCCCAGTGGTGGGCAGCAGTTCCGCGTCGCCACGGTTTCCGGTGCGGGAGGAGCCGACATGCGCCTAGCTTGACAGTTGTCTAACCAAGGCGCAAGCGGGGGGTGTTCGTTTCGACAGGATCCAGGCGCGGCGTCAGGTGCCGCTGACCCGGTGGCCGTGCCGGACGTGGCCGGCGTCGACCGGTCGGCTCAGACCTCCGTGGTGAAGCGCTCCAGCACCGAGGGGGCGACCAGGCCGATGGCGGCGAGGACGGAGACCACGGTGAGCACCGAGCGGACCACCACGATCTCGGTCTTGCCGCCGGCCCGCAGCGCGATGCTGTTCGGCAGGCCGATCGGCGTCCACATCCGGCGTTTGATCGGGATGGGCCAGAGGATCGGCACCCCGGCCTTGGTGACCATGTCACCGATGATGTGCACGAAGCAGCCCACCCCCATGGCCAGCCCGATCATCGGATAGCCCCGGTCGCCGGGCAGGTTCGCGAAGGTGTACCAGGCGGCGGCGGCCGAGGTCAGCGTGACGATGACCCAGCCGGCCCGCTCCGCCCAGCGGTCGAACAGGCCGCGCAGCGCCAGGCCGATCATGAAGAACAGGATGCCGACCACGGCCCACTTGCCGTACGCGGTGCACAGCGCGGTGGTGCCCCAGCCGACCAGCACGGTGAACGGGATGGTGTGGGTCAGCGTCCGGTGCCCGTTGCTGCGCTTCGGGTCCCGGCTGAGCTTGGTGGCGTAGTAGACGCCGAGCGACAGTTTCTCGATCACCTCGGCCACGAAGAGCGAGAACACCCCGAAGGTGCGGGCGACGGTGGCGCCACCCTGGTTGCGGGTCACCTTGCCGGAGAGGTCGAGGTCGGGGAAGAGCGCACCGCCCGCGCACACCGCCGTGCCGACGGCGAGCGCCAGGGTGGACTGCTCGTAGTCGGCGAAGTGTTCCAGTGCCAACGACCCGCTCAGCCACACCGCCGCGCCGGAGAGCGCGTGCGACGGTCCCATCATGTCGGTCATCCTCCCCCGGAGATCGTGATCGACAAGTTACGGCACCGGGGCGACATTCCGCCTGTCGGGTTCTCGTCCGTCGTCAGTGGAACCGTGCATTCCGGCCGCGGCCCGGGGGAGGGCCGCGGCCGGAAGAGGCCTGTCACCGCTGGACAGTTCGGCTACCCGGTCACCGTGGCGGGAAACGCAGGACCCGGTCGTCGGTCGCCGCCGGGGAGCCGCGCCCGTCGCGGTTGCTGGTGGTGACCCAGAGCCACCCGTCCGGGCCGTACTCCACCGTGCGCAGCCGGCCGTACGTGCCGACCAGCTCGGCCACCGGCGTGCCCGCGCCGCCGGACGTGGTCAGCGGTACGTTCCACAGCCGGGTCCCGCGCAGCGCGGCCACGTAGAGCCGGTTGCCGGCGACCGCCGCGCCGCTCGGGGACGCCTGCGAGGTCGACCAGACCAGCAGCGGGTCACGGAACCGGGGGTCGTTGGCCCGGCCCTCGACGATCGGCCAGCCGTAGTTGCCACCGCGCACGATGACGTTAACCTCGTCCCAGGTGTTCTGCCCGAACTCGGTGGCGAGGAGCCGGCCCTGGGCGTCCCAGGTCAGGCCCTGCACGTTGCGGTGACCGAGGCTGTAGACCAGGGAACCGGCGAACGGGTTGTCCGACGGGACCGACCCGTCCGGACGCATCCGCAGGATCTTGCCGTTGCGGCTCTGGAGGTTCTGCGAGGTGGACGTCTGCCCCGCGTCGCCGACCCCGGCGTAGAGCATCCCGTCCGGACCGAAGGCGATCCGCCCGCCGTTGTGGATGCTGGCCTTGGCGAGTCCGGTGAGGATCGGCTGCTGGGTCTGCGGTGTGCTGAGCCGGAAGCGGACGATCCGGTTGTCGGTCGAGGTGGTGAAGTAGACGTAGACGTAGCCGTCCTGGGCGTGCGTGGGGGAGACCGCCAGCCCGAGCAGCCCACCCTCACCACCGGGAGCCACCCCGGCGATCTGGGTCACCGGCGTGGGCGCCTGACCGGGCCGGACCCGGACCACCTGCCCGGAGTTCCGTTGCGCCACCAGGGCGGAGCCGTCGGGGAGGAAGTCCATGCCCCACGGCACCGTCAGGTTGCTGGCGACCACCTGCCCTCGCGTGAAGTCGAAGTCACCGAGGGCCTCGACCGTGGCGCTCGGACGCGGCACCTGCGGCGCCGGGTCGGCGAGCGCTGCGGCCCCGCCCCCGGTCAGCGCGACACCCATCGTCGTCGCTGCCACGATCATCAACCGGACTCTCACGACAAACACCACCATTCTCTCAACGATTGCGGTCAATATATATCGCGTTGAGTGATCAAATCGATACGGAAAGCGCTCTCCTCTGGTGTCCCGACATCGAATAACATCGCCTTTGGTCGATGTCTTGGGAGGCTGCGGGACGACGGGGACCGCAACCGGGGATCGACCGGGAAGGCAGCAGATGGAAACTCCACATGTCACCTCGCGCCGGCACGGAGCCGCACGTCGCCTCGGGGCGCTGGCGCTGGCCGTCGCGGTCGGGACGGCGTCGCTGGTCGGGGTCGGCGCACCGGCGGCGGCCGAGCCGGCAACGATCCTCGGGGCCGGTGCGCCGACGGCGATCCCGGGCAGCTACATCGTGGTGCTGAAGGACAGCATCGCGCTCCGGGACAGCGGCATCCTGACCCGCGACGGCCGGGTGCCGCGCGGCACCCTGTCCGCGCCGGCCCGCCAGGCGGCCCGGGACGCGGTGGACCGGGCGGCGGAGACCCTGGCCGACCGGTACGGCGCGACGGTGGGTCACCGGTACAGCGCCGCGCTACGCGGTTTCACGATCCGGGCCAGCGAGGCGACGGCCCGGCGCATCGCCGCCGAGGAGTCGGTGGCCTTCGTGGAGCAGAACCGCCGGACGCGGCTGGACGACACCGCCACGGCCGCGCCGGTCACCACGCTGGGCACCCAGCCGAACCCGCCGTCCTGGGGACTGGACCGGGTCGACCAGACCAGCCTGCCACTGGACAACTCGTTCAGCTACCCGTCCTCGGGCGGCCAGGGCGTGCACGCGTACGTCATCGACTCCGGCATCCGCCTCACCCACCAGGACTTCGGCACCCGGGTCGTCAACGGCATCGACGTGGTGGACGGCGGCACCGCCGACGACTGCTACGGGCACGGCAGCCACGTCGCCGGCACGCTGGGCGGCACGACGTACGGGGTGGCCAAGAGCGTCACCCTGGTCGCCGTACGCGTCTGGGCGTGCGACGCCACCGGTGACATCGCCACCACCACCCAGGCGATCGACTGGGTCACCGCGAACGCGCAGCAGCCCGCCGTGGCGAACATGAGCTTCGGCAACTCGACCACGCTCAACCCCGGCGCGTACGAGGCCGCCACCACCGGGCTGATCAACTCGGGCGTGACCGTGGTGGCGTCCGCCGGCAACGACGGCGGGGACGCCTGCGTGAAGACGCCGGCCTTCATTCCGGCCGTGCTCACCGTCGGATCCACCTGGCCGGACGACGGTGCGGCCTGGCTCAGCAACCACGGCCCCTGCGTGGACCTGTTCGCGCCCGGCCAGAGCATCGTCTCCGCCGGCCACAACACCGACACCGCCTGGACGACGAAGACCGGCACGTCGATGGCCGCGCCACACGTGGCCGGCGCCGCCGCGCTGATCCTCGCCGCGAATCCGACCTGGACCCCGGCGCAGGTGCACGCCCAGGTGCTCGCCGACGCCACCCCGGGCGTGGTCTTCGGCGCCCGGCCCAACACGACCAGCCGGATGCTGTACGTACCCTCCTGAGTCCCCGGGCGGTCGGCCGCCCGATCTCGGTCACTCCTGATCCGGCGGATCGACAGCGCCCCCGTTCGGCCGTCAAGAAGCCTCGGCCGGCGGGGGCGCTGGGTCGTTCGGGTCGGCGTCCTGGCTAGCACCGTCCACGATGTACGGCGTGCCTGCGGCACGCTCCTCGCCGGTCGGGCCGGTTCTCGTCCGAGGCCATCGAGCACACGTTGGGTCCGTCCGCGTTCGCGAGGATCGGGTACGTGTATCCGGGCATTGGTATCGAATCGTGCATTCAGGTTCATGACTGTGGGTGGTGCAGGTAAGTGATTGGCTGGCGTTCGTCCCAGATGTGGTAGCAGTTTGTAGTTGACCGTTGATCTTCCTGTGAGGGTGCCCTAGCTTTCGATCGTTTTGCTTCGCTAGCTGTGGGGGCTGCGGTGGACGGTCAGGTCGGGGCGTCGACGGTGTTCGTTTATCTCGACAGGGTGCTGCGTCGGGGCGCGTCGTTCGCGGTGATGCTGATGGCGGTGACGGTGCTGCCGTTCGTCCCTGCCGCGAACGCAGCACCGTCGTCTCCGGGAGTGTCGAAGGACCGGTCGGTGCCGGTGTCGAAGGTGGGTCGCCGTCCGGCGGTCACGCCCCAGTCGGCGAAGGAACAGTGGAAGCCGAAACAGGGGACGTTGCCTTCGCCGGGCACAGCGGTGGTGGACGTGCGGAACCCGGCGACCGCGAAGAAGACAGCGGCCTCGCGGGTGGGTGGGTTGCCGCTGCGGGCGATGACGGCCGGTGTCTCCGCGCCTCGGCAGGTGCGGGTGGAGGTCTTGGACCAGGCGCGGGCGGCGGCAGCGGATGTGCCGGTTCTGATGCGGGTAGCCCGAGCTGACGGTCGTGCCGGCGTCGCGAACGTGGGAATGGAGTTCGACTACTCGGAGATGCAGGGCGTCTTCGGTGCAGCGTGGGCGGGGCGACTGCAGGTGATGCAGTTCGTCGGCTGTGAGGACCCCGAGACGGTCGACGGCTGCGAGCTGACGGTCATCCCCAGCACCAACGACTACGCCCGTCAGGTCGTCTCGGCAACCGTCCCGCTGACCCCGGCCGCAGCCGGTGCCACGGCCGGCAGTGCCGACCCTGGGATCGACTCGTCGTCGATGGTGGCTCTCGTGTCGGGGCCGGCGAGTCAGACGGGCACTTTCGTCAAGACCTCGATGGCCTCCTCGGGCTCGTGGGCGGCGGGTACGCAGGCGGGGGACTTCTCGTGGTCCTACGACATGCCCGTCCCCGGAAGCGCCGGTGGTCTCGACCCCGAGTTGGCCCTGGACTATTCGTCGAGCCGGGTCGACGGGCAGACCAACGGTGAGAACACCCAGACCTCGTGGGTGGGAGAGGGCTGGGACTACCAGCCCGGCTACATCGAGCGGTCGTACCGCACGTGCAAGGACGACCTGGCGAACTCGCCGACCTACACCAACGCCACGTCGGACCAGTGCTGGCGGGACTACAACGCCACGCTGGTGCTCGACGGCCAGTCGACCGAACTTGTCCGCGACGACACCAGCGGGACGTGGCGGAAAGCCGACGACGACGGCACCCGGATCGAGTACCTGACGGGCGGGACCAGCGGCACCCGCAACTGGAACAACGAGCGCTGGCGGCTCACCACCCCGGACGGCACCCGATACCACTTCGGCTTGAACTGGGTGGACGACCGGGAAACCGCCTCGGTGCTCGGTGCACCGGTGTTCGCCAACCACGCCGGGGAACCCTGCTACAAGACGGGCGGGTTCGCCGGGTCCTTCTGCGCGATGGCGTACCGGTGGAATCTCGACCTGGTCGAGGACACCTCCGGCAACGTCATGTCCTTCTTCTACACCAAGGAGTGGAACCGGACGGCGCGTGCCGGTAACGCGAGCACGGTGTCGACCTACGACCGGGCGGCCTTCCTGTCGTCGATCGAGTACGGGTCACGGGGTTACCCGCAACCGGCAGCGGCGCCCATGAAGGTGGTTTTCAACACCGCGGACCGCTGCCTGTCCTCGTGTGGAACGGTGGCGGCCCCGAACACGGCGAACTGGCCGGACACCCCGTGGGACCTGAGCTGCGCGGCGGCGCCGTGCAGCGTCGCCTCGCCGACGTTCTGGACCGCCCGCCGGCTCCAGTCGATCAGCACCCAGGTGCGCAGCGGTTCGTCCTACGTCACGGTGGACACCTGGACGTTCACCCACCAGTTCCCGTCCACCGGGGAGGATGCGGCGTTGACGTCGCCGGCCCTGTGGCTGGCCTCGATCACCCGCACCGGAGGGCACGGCACCGCGACCCTGTCCCTGCCCACGGTGACGTTCGGCGGCACCCGGATGGCCAACCGGACGGACCACAACGTGAGCGCCGGGGCGCCGGTGACCAACAAGTACCGGATCACCGCTGTCAGCGACGAGACGGGTAGCCAGGTGCTGGTCACCTACGAGGGCTCGGACTGCACGGCGACCAGCCTGCCGGCCGACCCGGCGACCAACACCAAGCGGTGTTTCCCGCAGTACTACAGTCCTCCGGACAACGTCGGCGGCTGGAGCTGGTGGAACAAGTACCGGGTCACCCAGGTTGTCGACCAGGACCTCGTCGGCGCCTCGCCGGACATGGTCACCTCCTACGCCTACGCCACCTCCGCACCGGTCGGAACCGTCACGGTCGGGTCGTCGTCGAGCGTGCTGTGGCACCACAACGACAACGCCTGGGGCGCACCGCTCGACAAACGCAGCTGGTCGGACTTCCGTGGCTGGCCGGTGGTGACGGTGACCGAGGGCGCCACCGGTGGCACCCGGTCACAGACCCGGTACGTGTACTTCACCGGCATGCACGGCGACCGCACCGACGCCGGTGAGAACACCCGCACCGTCAACATCACCGCCTCGGATGCGTTCGTCCTGGCCGACCTCAACAGCTACGCCGGCATGCTCCGTGAGGAGATCCACTACGCCAGCCCCGGCGGCCAGGCCACCCGGCGCATCATCCACGGCCCCTGGCGGCACCGCACCGCCCTGCGCACCGAGCCGGCCACGCACGCCCAGCCGACCACCTTCGAAGCCTGGTACGCCCAACCCCGGGTGCTGCACACCTACGACTGGATCGCCGCGACCGGCACCTGGCGCCGCTCGGAGGTCTTCCACCAGTTCGACACCACCTACGGCCAGCCGACCAGCACCACCGACAACGGCGACAACGCCGTCACCGGCGACGAGGCCTGCACCACCTACACCTACGCCCGTAACACCACCGCCTGGCTGACCGACTTCCTCGCCGAGGAACTGGTCACCGACTGCGCTTCGTCCCCCGGCCCCGGCAACGTGCTCGGCGGCAGCCGCTACTTCTACGACGGTTCCACCACCCTCGGCGCGGCACCCAGCAAGGGCCTGACCACCAGACTCGACGAGCTGGCCGGCTACACCGGCAGCACCGCCAACTGGGTCACCACCGCCGCCGAAACCTACGACGCTCACGGTCGCACCAAGACCAGCACCGACGCGCTGAACCAGACCACCACCATCGACTACACGCCGGCGACCGGAAGCCCCGTGACGGCGGTGACCGCCACCAATGCGGCCGGCCACGTCACCACCGACACCCTCGACCTTCGGGGCATGCCGGTCACCTCCACCGACGCCAACCTCAAGGTCACCACCCACCAGTACGACCACCTCGGGCGTCTCACCAAGACCTGGCTACCCGGACGGCCCACCACCGGGACCCCCACCACCGAGTACGCCTACAGCATCACCAAGACCGCACCCAACTCCATCCAGACCAAGGAGCTGGGTCCGAACGGCAACCAGATCAGCTCCTTCGAGATCTACGACGGCCACCTGCGCCTGCGGCAGACCCAGGCCACCGCCCCGGACGGCAAGCGGGTCGTCGCCGACGTCCGGTACGACTCGCGGGGCCTGGTGGTGAAGGAGTCCGCGTTCTACAACAACGCCAGCGGCCCGACCGGGACCCTGGTGACCTTCGCCGACGCCGACGTGCCCACCCAGCGTCGCTACGAGTACGACGGCACCGAGGACCTGACCCGCGACGCGCTCTGGTCGTTGAACGTCGAGAAGTGGCACACGACCGTCACGTACGACGGCGACCGGGTCAACGTCGACCCGCCGGCCGGTGGCATTCCCACCACCACGATCGAGGACGCCCTCGGCCGCACCACGGCCTTCCGGCAGTACCACGGCACCGGACCCACCGGCACGTTCGACGAGACCACGTACACCTACGACCGGCTCGACCAGCTGACCACCGTCACCAAGGCCGGTAACACCTGGACCCACACCTACGACCGCCTCGGCCGGCTCACCGCGACCGACGACCCCGACGCCGGTAACCAGAGCTTCCAGTACGACGCCAACGACCAGCTCGTCACCTCGACCGATGGTCGTGGCGAGGTACTGCACCGCACCTACGACGCGCTCGGCCGGCTGACCGCGCTGCGGGACGACAACGCCACCGGCGCCCTGCGTGCCTCCTGGGTGTACGACACGCTCGCCAAGGGCTACCCGACCTCGGCCACCCGGCACCACGCCTCCGGCAGTTACGTCCGGCAGGTCGCCGGCTACACCGACCTCTACCAGCCGACCGGGGCCACCGACACCATCCCGGCGAGCCAGGGTGCGCTCGCCGGCACGTACACCACCGGCTACGGCTACCACCCCGACGGCACCCCCGCCACGACCGACCTGCCGGCGAAGGGCGGCCTGCCGGCGGAGACGGTCACCGGCACCTACACCGACCAGGGCTACCTGTCCGGGGTCAGTGGGCTCTCCACCTACCTGTCCAGCGCCCAGTACCACTGGCACGGCGCGCTTAAGCAACAGACGCTGGGTAGCGGCACCAAGCGGACCCGGATCACCACCACGATCGAGGACGCCACCGGCCGCCTCACGAAGTCCGAGGTGCACACCGAGAACCAGACCACCCCGGACACCTGGGTCGAGCGACTCGCCGAGCAGTACAGCTACGACGCCGACGGCAACGTCCTCGGCATCTCCGAGACCAGCGGCACGACCGTCGTGGCGAACCAGTGCTTCGGCTACGACTACCTCCAGCGCCTGACCGAGGCGTGGACCACCACCGCCGGCACCTGCCAGGCAACCCCCAGCCAGGCGATCGTGGGTGGGACGGACGCCTACTGGCACTCGTACACCTACGACAGCGCCGGTAACCGGGCCACCGACACCCGGCACAGCGCCAGCGGCGACACCACCCGCACCTACGCGTACCCCACGTCGGGGTCGGCCCGTCCGCACGCGGTCACCGGCATCACCACCAGCGGCGGCGGACCCACCACCAGCTACACCTACGACAACGGCGGGTTCCTGGCCACCCGCACCGGCGGTGGCACGCCCAACCAGACGCTGACCTACGACGCCGAGGGCCTGCTCGCGCAGCTCACCAACGGCACGACCGTCCACACCTACCTGTACGACGCCGAGGGCGGGCGGCTCATCGTCGACAACCCGGGAACGGAGAAGGTCCTCTACCTCGGGGAGAGCGAGTACCGGCTCAGCCACACCACCGGTCAGGTCACCGCCACCCGCTACTACCCCAACGCGGTGCGTACCACCACGGACGGCCTGACCTGGATGGCCGCCAACCACCACGGCACCACCCAGTTGGCAATCGACTCCGGGGACCTGAGCGTCACCCGGCGGCGGATGACCCCGTTCGGCGAGAACCGTGGGGCACCACCGGGCACCTGGCCGGACGACAAGGGCTTCGTCGGCGGGACCATCGACCCGACGGGTTACACCCACCTCGGTGCCCGCGAGTACGACCCCGCGACCGGCCGATTCCTCTCCGTCGACCCCCTCGTCGACTACGGCGACCCGCAGAGCCTCAACGCCTACTCGTACTCGGGCAACAACCCCGTCCGCTACTCCGACCCCGACGGCCTGCGCCGCATCGAGCACGCGGGCGGAGGCAGTGGACTTGGTCCGCGAGGAGGCGCATCGGCGGGCGGCACCGGTAGCAGCGGTGGCGCTGGTTCTGCTATCCGCGGATCCGGTTCTCGCGCCAACAACCGTGCTCGTAGCACTTCCATCAGTGGGGCGGGAAAGGCGATTGGGAGTGCGATAACGCGATCGATACGGACCGCCATGAAGACGGTGACCTCCAAGACCAAACCTGCTCGATCCGCGCCGAAGCCGAAGCCGAAGCCAAAACCCAAGCCGAAGCCAAAGCCGGCAAAGAGTACCAAGTCGACCAGAGTAGCGCCCAAGCCTGCGTCAAAGAGCAAGCCCAAGAGCGGCATCAAGAAGCAGGTGAAAAAAGAGGTCAAGGAGGCCGTCAAGGACGAGGTCTCTCAGGGCGGATGCGAGCACAGCTTTGCTCCGGAGACCGAGGTCCTGCTCGCCGACGGTGACACCCGGCGGATCGACGAGATCGCCGAAGGTGACCGGGTGCTGGCGCACGACCCGGAAACCGGGGAGACCAGTGCCGAGGCCGTCACCGACCTGCACGTCAACCGGGACGTCGAACTGACCGACCTGTCAGTACGCACCGAAGACGGCGAGTTCGTCACCCTGGAGACGACCCAGAACCACCCCTTCTGGAGCGAGGGCCGCCAGGAGTGGGTCGACGCAGGGCAACTCCGCCCGACCGAGATGCTCAAGACCTCCACTGGCGAGATCGTCTCGGTCGCCAAGGTCTACAACTTCCTCGGCGCCGCCACCATGCACGACCTCACCGTCGCCAACATCCACACGTACTATGTGGTGGCGGGTGCCAGCCCGATTCTGGTGCACAACTGTGATCTTTCTGACCGGGCGGGGGAAATTCATGGTGCCGAGCCGGACGAGTTCATTCGCCGGAGGGTGAGCACAGTGGCGGTAGTTCGGGCGAGGACGCCTTACGGCTTGGTCGATGTTGTGGCTGGATCTGGCGACGGTTTAACGCCGTCGCAGATGTCTGCTATTCGCAAGGGTGAGATTGTTGCCGACAATATTGCAGACACTCACGCGGAGCAGAATGCGTTGCTCTTTATCAATCGAATGGGTTGGACGCCGATTGCGGGGGGAGCCTCTCGCAACGTGTGCGTGATTAGATGTGCGACGCTTATCCGGGGTACGGGTGGCAAGATGATGGGTAAGGTGTACCCGGGGAATGGTAAAAAGACAACCCGTCAGAGGAGTTTCGAGTGGTAGTCGACGATGCGGTTGCGCTTGCTTTGCGAGGGCGGTCGCGGACTGAGGTTGCAACCTTCGTTGCAAGCTGTGCAGAGCGAATGGTCCAGATCTTCACCGGATTGTGTGGTGACGTCTCGGGGCGGGCAGGCGACATGGATGTTGTCGTTCGACTAATGGAAGACCTTTGGAATCAGGAGGTTCCAGCAGAGTCTTTTCGGATGGCCGTTTCTTCGCTGGAGGGATTTCAGGAACTCGAACCTTCTGACGAGGAAATTGCGGAAATTGCGGATATTTATTCTTTCTATTCGATTCTCGCGTTGCGTTACGCTTCTCTCTATCGTTGTGCATTCGACGTTGAGGATGCACTCAAGTGTGCGCACTCGTGTTTGACTTCGATGGCTCAGTTGGACCAAAATCTGGCAGGCGCTGATTTTTTTGCCCAAGAGGTCGGATGTCAGCGGCGGGCGGTCTCTGAGACCTACTTGACGAGCTTGAGTGGCAACGTTGTTGCGCAATTGAGGGAGAGTGACCGTGCTATCGGTCGCGAGCGTGTCGCGGCTATTTTGAGCCGGTTGGCTCAGTGAGCTAGGATTGGCCGCTGGTGTCGAAGCGCGCTCTCGGCGCGCGTAGGTCATCTGATTGGAGGCGGTGGACCGTGGGGCGTGCGGTAGTCGCGCCACTAATGGTTACATGGCGAGCAGGTTTCATTTTTTGGGGTGGCGGCCAATTTGGAATTGGGTCGGCCTTGTCGGTGTTTGTTGGTGCTGATTAGGAGCAACCCGGACGGTCGCCGGCCCGACACTCGACGTCTCCGGTGAGCTGGTCATGTTCGATGCCGTGGTGCCGGGCAACTCACTCCGTCCTGACGGGATGCTGCTGATTGCCCTGCCGCCTCGCAGGTACCAGACGGCCACGGCCGACTTCACCGTCGGCGACGACGTCTGTGGCCGTCCGCACCGGTTTCAGGGACACGCGGGCTGACAGTTCCGGTCGTGCGGTGTCGCCACCATGCGAGGCCCTCGGAATCCCCTCGCCCCGGCCCGATCGACGTCGCTATGCTCCCGCCGTGACCAACGCCGACGGGCCCGGAACCCACCCTCCACCGGCCCTGCGCATCGGTGCCCCCGAACGTCAGATGGCACGGGACGCCCTCGAGGTTCATCTCGACGAGGAACGACTGGACGCCGACGAGTTCGCGCGGCGCGTCGCGGTATGTGAGCAGGCGGTCGACCAGACCGAGCTGCTGAAGATCTTCGCCGATCTCCCGGCGCCCTGTCCGCAATTGCCGTCCGCCGACGCTCCTGCCGAAGCTGACGAGGACATGCAACCAGGCCTTCTGGCGGGCTGCCTGACGCTGGGACTCGGGATTCCGGTGGCCATCGTGGTCGGAGTCGTCTACGGCACCTGGTGGGCGCTCGCTGTGCCGGTGACGGTAACCGTCACGATGGCCTACGTCGAGCACCTGCGCCAGCCGCCGCGTGGCCGTGGCGAGAGCGGCGGCCCACACCGCCCTTCGGATTGACGTCCCCGCTACGACCCTGTGCTCTTGTCGGCGTACGGGTTGGTGTCCCCAGGCAGGTGCGGATGGACATGGCCAGGGTGGGGCCGGGGTGTCCGATGGTGGTCGTGGCCGTCGCACTGCCTGGCGTGAGGTCGGCGCCCCGTCGATAGGGTAAACGGTGATGCGGTCGTCACCGGTGCGGCTCGGCTGCACCACGGAACCGGGCGGTGGATGTGCAGACGTCGCGAGACGCGCCTCGGTGGATCGAGTCGTCTGGCGGGCCCTTCGTTGTTCTTCCCGCTTCCCGGTTGTCCGTCTGGTCGACGGACCGCACTACGACGCGGCCTGCGGAGTGGACGATTACCTGGGAGTGGCGCGCGGCGTCGTCATCGCCATCTCGACCACCCAGAGGTGCGGCTGAGTTTGGCAGTCTGATCGAACAGCTACGGGCGGCGGGCATCACCTTTCTCCTTGCCTGGCCAGGTAGGTAGACGCCGACGTCGTGGAAGGGGTATGGCATGGGTGAACAAGGTGGGGCGTCCAAGGGTCCACAAGGCTCACCGCGGCTCTTCCTTCCCCCGATGCCGACGACGATCAGCACCACGCAGGGGCGGATGATTCGAGCGGAGATTCTCGGTGACTTCTCGGAGGCCGAACGGCTGAGGGACCTGCTTCGCGCGGAGTGCTCGGACCTCGAAGTCCTTGCCGGCGCGTTCGTGGCTGCGGTGCGTAGGCGTTTCAGCGCGACAGACGATCTCCGAGAGGTCGGTCGGTTCGTCGCCACCCTGAGCGCGATGCTCGGTCCGGACGTGCCACGTCGCGAGACCGAGGCCCTGGTGCGTGCTGTGTTGGGGGAGGCGTACCTGCTCGACGCGGTCGACCCTGAAGTGGTCGGTGCTGTGGTGTGGGCATTCCTGATCGGCGTGGCCAAGGACCCCGAACTCTCTCCGGCCGACGTCGACTCGTTGATCCTCGAAGCGGAGTGGTACGCAGGGATGATCGATCAGCTCGGGGCTCTCGACGGCTTAAGATCGACATCATCGGAGCTGCATTCCGCGTGGTGGCACCTCCCGCACAGCTGGTGAGCGCACAACGGCTACCCGCTGACGCGGCGGTGCAGATGGGTGGCATGGGTGGGTAGGAAGCCGAGACGGAGTTTTCGCGGATCGCCACGGCCTTCCCCGCCTTCCTCTCCGGAGCCGAAGACTCTGATGGGGCAGTTTCTTCGGGCCGTCATGCTGCGTTGGGATGAGCAGACCCAGCTGCACGTCGAGGTCAAGAAGCATGGCTCGAAAGACGGCAACGAGCTGACCCGGGCGGCATTCGAGGTCGCGGTTCGGCGGTACTTCCCCCCGGACACCGACCTGCGGGTGATCAGTGGGTTGGTGCACGAGATGCGTCAGGTGTTCGGTGAGCATGTTCCGGTCCTCGAGACGGAGATGCTGATCCGCGAGGCGCTCGGTGAAGATGTTCCCACCGACGACATCACACTCAAACCGGAGATGATGGCCAGGACCTTCACGCTCATGGGGCTGACTGACAAGTGGAGCCGGGACGTGTCGACGGTGAACAGCGTCCTGGCGGAGGCGGAGGAACTCGTTCACCGACGAGGCTTCGCCCCAACGCCTGCGGCGTAGCCCGTCGGCCGTGGTAGCTACACGGCGAGCAGGCGCCCCTCCGGGATGGCGATCTTCGACCGTACGCCGGCCAGCGGCGCGGCGGCCCGGCGGATCCGCAGCGGTACGTGTTCCCGGCGGGCGGTGGCGTAGCTGGCGGCGGTGGAGGCGGCGATGGTGGACCAACCGTACCGCTCGCCGACCATGGTGCGGGCGCGGCGGGCGACCCGGCGGGCGAACACCTCGTCGCCGACGAGCCGGTCGACCGCGCCGGCCAGGGCGTCGGGGTCGCTGTGCGGGAAGGTCATTCCGGTGACGCCCGGCTCGACGATCTCGGCGAGTCCGCCGGTGGCGGCCACCGCGAGGGGCGCGCCGGCCGCTGCCGCCTCCAGGGCGACCATGCCGAACGGCTCGTAGAGGCTGGGCACCACGGTCGCGTCGGTGGCCCCGAGCATCGCCGGGAGCTGTGACTCGGTGAGGAAGCCGGTGAAGCGGACCGTGTCGGTCAGCCCCAGGCCGTCGACCCGGGCCCGCAGTTCGTCCTTGTATGGGCCGTCTCCGGCGATCACGACGCGTAGGCCGGGGTGCCGGTGGCGCAGGTGCGGCACGGCCTCCACCAGGTGCTGGACGCCCTTCTCGTAGACGAGGCGGCCGGCGTACCCGACGAGGGGGCCGTCGGCGGCGAACCGGGCGCGGGCGGCGGTGACCGCGCGGGGGCGGGCCTGCCAGGCGCGGGCGTTCACCCCGTTGGGGACCACGTCGACCCGGCCGGCGGGGACGTCGAAGAGGGTGGTGACCTGGTCGCGCATGTAGCCGGAGCAGGCGATGACCCGGGTGGAGGAGTTGCTGAGCCAGTGTTCGACGCCGTGGATGGTGCGGTTCATCTCCTCGGGCAGCCAGCCCTGGTGCCGGCCGGCCTCGGTAGCGTGGATGGTGGTGACCAGGGGCAGGTCGAGGTGCTCGCTGATGGTGACGGCGGTGTGCGCGACCAGCCAGTCGTGGGCGTGCACCACGTCGTACTCGCCGGACTCGGCGGCGCGCAGCGCGGTGCGGGTGAGCGTGTGGTTGAACGCCATCGTCCAGGCGAGCAGGGCCGGGGTGGCCAGGGGGAAGGCCACCGGGTCCTCGGGGGCGCGCAGGATCCGGACGCCGTCGGCGTACTCCTCCAGCGGTGCGCCGTCGACGTGCCGGGTGACCACGGTGACCTCGTGGCCGGCGGCGGCCAGGGCGACGGAGAGGGCGTGCACGTGCCGGCCGAGTCCACCCACGAGCACCGGCGGGTACTCCCACGAGAGCATCAGCACCCGCTGCTGCCGGGCGGGGTGGATGTCGATCACGTCGGCGTTCGGTGACATGCGGCCCCCTGGAGTTGTCCCCTGCGCGCGGCGACGGTCTCCGCTGCCGGATCACCGTCGCCGTGCCCTGGTCGGGGCCAATCCTGCCGCCGGCTCGATAACCGGCGGCGACATCGCCGTTGCGGCTCTGTAAATCGGGCCTATCGGGTACGACGGCAGCGCAGCAACTCGGCGACCGACCACGCCTGGAACGGGCAGCCGGTCGCGCCGTGCGGTGGCAGGCCGTCCGCCGTTTCGCTGACCGAACCCAGCCCGTATTCGGTCAAATGTGCCTCGATGCCCACGAACAGCTCGTCGACCGGGACCTTGCCCCGGCGGCAGGCGTCCACGTACGGCCCGAGCAGCCACGGCCAGACCGTCCCCTGGTGGTAGCCGCCATCCCGCTCGGCCGGCGTGCCCCGGTGCCGGCCGGTGAAGCCGGGGGAGTCGGGGGAGAGGCTGCGCGGCCCCAGCGGGGTGAGCAGCCCGGCCGCCACCCGCCGCAGCGTCGCCTCGTCCGGCTCCAGCGGCGCGTGCGGCAGCGACCAGGCGAGCAGCTGGTTCGGGCGGAGCAGGTCGTCGTCGTGGTGCGGCGCGCCACCCAGCGGGTACGCCGGCGCGGGCCCGTCCACCACGTCGTAGAGCCAGCCCGTCGGGGCGGGGAACCGCTCCCGGAACGCGGTCACCGCCCGGTCGTGCAGCCGTTCCAGCTCGCCGATGTCCTGCCCGGCCAGCTCGGTCAGCTCGACGAGACCGGCCAGCCCGTTGATCCACAGGGCGTTGACCTCGACCGGCTTGCCGGTGCGCGGGGTCACCGGCACCCCGTACACCCGGGCGTCCATCCAGGTCAGCGCGACACCCGGGGTGCCGCCCTGGGTGAGCAGCCCGTCGGCCGGGTCGACCGCGATGCCGTACCGGGTGCCGGCGAGGTGCGCGTCGACCACCCCGCGCAGCGCGGGCAGCAGCTCGTTGCCGAGGTCGGTGTCCCCGGTGACGGTGACGTGCCGGGCGACCGCGTGCAGGAACCACAGGGTCGCGTCGACGGTGTTGTACTCGACCCGCCCGGTGTCGGCGGTGTTCGCCAGCATCCCCTCCGACAGGGTCGCCGCGTACGACCGCAGCAGCTCCCGCCCCTCGGTGGCGCGGTTGGTGCAGAGGAACAGTCCCTCGTACGAGATCATCGTGTCCCGCGACCAGGCTCCGAACCACGGGTAGCCGGCGACCACGTCGACCGGCGCCCGCTCGGTGCGCACCACGAACGCGTCGGCGGCCAGGGTCAGCGTCGCCTCCACCGCGTCGGCCGGGCGGGCGGCGGCCACCACCCGCCGGTTGCGTCGCCGGGCGGTCGCCACCACCTCGGTCGCGGGTGGCGGCGCGACGTCGAGCTGGTCGGCCCAGGCCAGCACGGAGACGGTGTCGCCGGGGCGCGCCAACTGCCCGGCGAACCGGCCGGCGTACCAGAGGTCCTCGTCCGGGTGCAGGCCACGGGCGGCCTCCTCCCGGTGGTGCACGCCCAGCCACCACTGGCCCTCGGGCGTCCAGTCCGGGCCGGCGAGACGGAACGCGCCCTCGATCACGGCCCCGCCGTCGACCGGCTCCATCCGGGGCGCGGGACCGTCCGCGCGGCGCTCGGCGTGCGCGTCCCGCCAGGTGCAGACCGCCGCCAGCTCTAGGCGCACCGGGCCGCCGGAGACCAGCCGGTGCACCACCGCCACGCAGGGTCGGCCGGGCAGCATGGCCAGCTCCCGTTCGACCACCACGTCGCCGATCCGCCACCGCCACCGGGGCAGGCCGTCGACCAGGGCGAAGTGCTCCAGCAGTTCGTACCCGCGCGGGTCGACCTCGCCGGAGGACCACTCGTGGGCGCCGAGGCGCACCTGCGCGCCGGAGGGGAGCAGCACCGACGCGTCCAGGCTGGCCAGCCCGACCCGCCGGGTCGCCGGGGTGTCGCCGGCCACCACCAGCAACCCGTGGTAGCGGCGCGTACGCAGACCGCTGACGGTGCCCATGGCGTATCCACCCCGGCCGTCGGGCACCAGCCACTCGCGGGTAACACCGCCGGTGAGGTCGCCACAGACCTGCGGGCCCAAACCGATGTCGATCAACTTTCCTCCAGCAACGACGTGCAACACGCCACGACGAGGGTGGCCGCGGTGGTCAAGTGACCGCGCGGCGTCGAAGATGTGCGGGTGATCACTGACGTGACCCCTCCGCTCCCGCCGTCCCCCGACGCCGAACGGGCCCGCCTGGCCCAGGCCGACTCGGGGGAGCAGGACTGGCGCGCATGGGGTCCCTATCTGTCCGAACGAGCCTGGGGGACGGTGCGGGAGGACTACAGCGAACACGGTACGGCCTGGGACTACTTTCCCCACGATCATGCTCGGTCCCGAGCGTACCGGTGGAGCGAGGACGGCATGGCGGGCGTCTGCGACGACCGGCAGACGTTCTGCTTCGCGCTGGCGCTCTGGAACGGCCGGGATCCGATCCTCAAGGAGCGGATGTTCGGCCTCGGCGGCGACGGCGGCAACCACGGCGAGGACGCCAAGGACTACTGGTGGTACGAGGACTCCACGCCCACCCACTCCTTCATGCGCTGGCGTTACCACTACCCGCAGGCCGCCTTCCCGTACGACGAGCTGGTCGCGGTGAACGCGCTGCGCGGCCGGGACGACACCGAGTACGAGCTGGTCGACACCGACATCTTCGACGACGACCGCTACTGGGCGGTGACCGTCGACTACGCCAAGGCGTCCCCGACCGACCTGTGCATGGTGGTCACCGTGGCCAACCGGAGCGACCGGGCCGAGCGGCTGCACGTGCTGCCCACCCTGTGGTTCCGCAACACCTGGGGGTGGGGGCTGCCCGGCAGCGACCGGGTGCCCACCCTCACCGGCGAGGACGGCCGGCTGGTCGGCGAGCACGGGGTGCTCGGTCAGCTCGTGCTCGCCGGGGACGGCACGCCGACCCCGCTGCTCTGCGACAACGAGAGCAACGCCGAGCGGCTCTGGGGGTTGCCCGGCCGGTCCCGCTACCCGAAGGACGGCATCAACGACCACGTGGTCGACGGGGCCGACACCGTCAACCCGGACCGCGTCGGCACCAAGGGCGCGCTGCACTACGTGCTGGACGTGCCGGCCGGCGGGCAGCGGCAGATCCGGCTGCGGCTGACCCGTACCGCGCCGCCACCCGGTGGCACGCCCGCCCCGGACCTCGACCTCGGGGCGGGTTTCGAAGCGACGGTGCGGGCCCGGCGGTTCGAGGCGGACCGGTTCTTCGCCGACGTCATCCCGGCCGCCGCCAGCGAGGACGAGGCCCTGGTGGCCCGGCAGGCCATCGCCGGGCTGATGTGGGGCAAGCAGTTCTACCACTTCGACGTGAAGCGGTGGCTCGACGGCGACCCGGGCTCCACCCCGCCGCCGGCCGGGCGGCGGCACGGGCGCAACAGCGCCTGGTCGCACATGAACAGCTTCGACGTCATCTCCATGCCGGACCCCTGGGAGTACCCCTGGTACGCCGCCTGGGACCTGGCGTTCCACTGTGTCAGCATCGCCCGGGTCGACCCGGGCTTCGCCAAGGCGCAACTGCTGCTCCTGCTGCGCGAGTGGTACCTGCACCCCAACGGGCAGATCCCGGCGTACGAGTGGGCGTTCGGTGACGTGAACCCGCCCGTACACGCCTGGGCCGCGCTGAAGGTCTTCGAGATCGACGGTGGCCGGGACCGCGAGTTCCTCGCCCGGGTGCTGCACAAGCTGCTGCTCAACTTCACCTGGTGGGTCAACCGCAAGGACACCGGCGGCAGCAACGTCTTCGAGGGCGGGTTCCTCGGGCTGGACAACGTCGGCCCGTTGGACCGGTCGGCCGCGCTGCCGGTGGCCGGGGTGCTGGAGCAGTCCGACGGCACCGGCTGGATGGCCATGTACGCGCTGAACCTGCTCGACATGTCGATCATCCTCGCCGAGCGGGATCCGGCGTACGTCGACGTCGCGACCAAGTTCTTCGAGCACTTCGCGTACATCGCCGCCGCCGCGTACGACCAGGGGCTCTGGGACGACGAGGACGCCTTCTTCTACGACGTGCTGCGGCTGGCCGACGGCACGAAGGTGCCGCTGAAGGTGCGCTCGGTGGTGGGGCTGCTCCCGTTGGCGGCGACCACCCGGCTCACCGCGCGGACCCTGCACCAGCTGCCGGAACTGGGCGCGCGGCTGCGCTGGTTCCTTACCAACCGGCCCGAGTACGCCGACGTGGTCGGCGCCCGCCGGATCGGCCCGGACGGCCGGCAGCAGCGGCTGCTGTCGATGGTCGGCCCGGACCAGGTGGTCCGGCTGCTGGCCCGGATGCTCGACCCGAAGGAGTTCCTCTCCGAGTACGGGCTGCGTACCCTCTCCCGTGCCCACGCCGACCAGCCGTTCTCGGTCACCCTCGGCGGGCAGGAGTTCAGCGTCGGGTACGAACCGGCCGAGTCGACCAGCGGGCTGTTCGGCGGCAACTCCAACTGGCGCGGGCCGATCTGGATGCCGACGAATTTCCTGCTGGTCAGCGCGTTGCGCGACTACGCCGCCTTCTTCGGCGACGACCTCCAGGTGGAGTACCCGACCGGCTCCGGCGTGAAGCACAGCCTCGACGAGATCGCCGACGACCTCTCCGCCCGCCTGATCGCCCTGTTCACCCGGGACGGCTGGGGACGGCGGCCGATCTACGGGGCCTGCCAGCTCTTCCAGACCCACCCGGACTGGCGGGACCTGATCGCCTTCCCGGAGTACTTCCACGGCGACAACGGCGCGGGGCTCGGCGCGTGGCACCAGACCGGCTGGACGGCCCTGGTCGCCGACCTGATCCTCACCCTGCGCCGCTGAGGTTTGGTGGTTGCAGGGGTCCCCTCCTCATCAGAATGCGGTAACAGGGGACCCCTGCAATCACCCCACCCCACCCCACCCCACCCCTCACGGGACCGGTCAGCTGACCATCGACAGCAGCTCGCGGCAGGCCGCCTCGCAGGAGCGGCAGGCCTCGGCGCAGATCGCGCAGTGTTCGAGCGTCGCGGCATGGCTGGCGCACTCGTCGCCGCAGGAGCGGCACGCGGTGACACAGGCCGCCAGCATGCTCCGGGTGATGTTGGCGTCGTAGCCGGTGTGCCGGGACAGCACCCGGGCGGTGGCCGCGCAGATGTCCGCGCAGTCGAGGTTCGTCCGGATGCACTTGGTCAGCTCGGTGACCGCCTCCTCGCTGAGGCAGGCGTCGGCGCACGCGGTGCAGGCCTGGGCGCAGGCGTTCAGCTCGTCGATCACCCGAGCGAGTCGTACGCGGTCCAGGTTGATCTCCGCCGGGTACGTCCTGATCATCGGGTTCGTCATCGTTGTCACGGTCTGTCACCCCTTCCCGGGTCGTCATCGTCCTCCACCCACCCGGTACCCGTTGCGCGGCCCGGAAACCGGGATGAGCCCGGCCGGTCCGGCCGAGTACGGTGTCCCGGGCTTCGCGCGGGAGGGGTGGAACGTGGACCAGGGGCAGCGTCACCACGGCAGGGTGCTCGTCTTCGACGCCGACGACACGCTCTGGGAGAACAACGTCCTGTTCGAGCGGGTCATCGACGACTTCCTGGCCTGGGTGGACCATCCCACCCTGGACCGGGCCGAGATCCGCGCCATCCTCGACGACATCGAGCGGGCCAACACCGTGGTCCACGGGTACGGCAGCAAGGTCTTCCTGCACAGCCTCGGTGAGTGCCTGGAGCGGCTGCGGGAGCGTCCGGCCACCGAGCGGGAGCGGCGGGAGATCGACGACCTGGCGGCGGCGCTGGCCCACCACGAGGTGGAGCTGATGCCGGGGGTCGCCGAGACCCTCGACGAACTGGCCGGGCGGCACGAACTGCTCCTGCTCACCAAGGGCGACCCGGAGGAGCAGCGGCGCAAGCTGGACGCCTCCGGCCTGCTGCACCACTTCCGCGCCGCGCACGTGGTCATGGAGAAGGACACCGACACCTACCGCCGCCTGGCGCGGGAACACCCCTTCGACCCGGCAATGGCGTGGATGATTGGTAATTCCCCCAAGTCGGACATCCTGCCGGCGCGGGCGGCGGGAATGGGTGCGGTGTTCATCCCGAACGACGACACCTGGGTACTGGAGCACGCGGAGGTGGATCCGGACGACGCCGGGGTGCTGCACCTCACCGGCTTCTCCGAGTTGCTCCGGCACTTCTGACCGAAGGGGTGGTGGCGCTTCCCGGCCGGTCACATGAGATCGTGGAAACCTTTCACCTTACTTTCCTCCGGGAAACTCGTGGGTGCCGTTTCCGGCTCCGAACAGCGCCGGTGCGCCCAATTTTGTTACATCGACATGCCGGTTGTCGCGGTAGACGTTGGTCACCATTTCAAGCGGCCGGATCTTCTTGTCCGTCGAATCGTGGTCTGTCTAATCTTGGGGCCGCGTTGGTGGCTCGTCGGGGTGAGCCGGAGACGCGGCAGAAGTCCGGTGGTGGAGCACCGTGGAGCTGAGTGCAAGCGGGCCGCCTCGCCACATCGGGTCCGATGTCGGGCGTCGTGCCACGCCTGGAGGCCCGAGCGGCGAAACCGCTGCCACGCCGGACGACTGGAGGTCAGGGCCGGGGAGTTGCGGACCCGGTCCTGACCGACCCTCCCCGTCTTTCTCCGGACGGGCCGGTGCATCGGCTCGCTTTCTGCCATTCGAAAGCTCGATTCCGCGCTGGCGTCGCGCCCCGTCTGTTCTGACGGTTCGGGGTACCCTGTGCGATTGCCCAGCTGGTGCGCGAGGCGTGGTCAGCCGGTCCGCGTGCAGGTGACCGTGGGCAGGGTCGGACTACCCGTTCCCGTGTACCCGAACTTGTTCTTGATGGTGATGTCCGCCTGGTAGCCGTTGACCCACGCGACCGTCGAGGTCGTGATGAGGCACAACAGCGGTGGCTCCTCCGCCGGAACGTCGGTCGGCCCGGCGCCTGCCGGGGTGGCGCCGAGCACCAGGGTGATCGCCCCAAGCGCGGCCAGGGCTGGGATGCGTGTCCGAAGAGCCATGGTGGCAATATATGTATGTCTGTGTCTTGTGGTAGGCCACCCAGTCGGATGGTTCTGCTGCGGTGCCGTGAGATCCGCACCGAGGGTGTGGCCCCGGGTCGTCGATGTCGAGGCGCGGCTCTGGTGCGGCAGTCAGCCGACGTCACCGCGCACGATCGCCACGGCGATCCGGCAGAACTCGTCCATGTCCGGCGTGAATCCGGCGGCGATGTCGGGATGCAACCCGGCGCGGGTCTCGTCCAACAGCCGCTGGCAGACCTGCTCGACCGGCTCTCCGGCGTAGTCGGCCCGAACCCGGTCCGTGGCGGCCCGCAGCGCCGATGTGAGCTGCTCCTCCAGCGGGCCCCGCAGTTTCTTCTGCACGGGATCGAGTTCCCTCGGGTCGAGGGTGACGTGTGGCTCCGGCATCGGCGCTCCCTTCGTCGGCGTCCGCGGTACCCCACCGCGGGCGTCGGTCAAACCACGGTCGGTATCTCCGCGACCCTTACCCGGTACGAGAACTCCTCCGCCGGCTGTTCGGCGTACGACAGGCGGCGGATCTGTCGGTCGTCGGTGTAGAGGGCGACGTCCACCAGTACGCCCAGGTGGGCGAGGCCGATGGTGGAGACGCGCTTCTTGTCCGCGAGGACGGCGCAGATCCCGCCGAGCAGCGTGCTGGCGTCGGAGGTGCGGTGCCCGGGCGGACAGCGCAGGGTCAGGTCGATCTCCACCGGCCCGGTCAGCGGGGTCCAGCCGGTGCGCTGTGCGGCGGCGCAGGCAGCCCGGAGCAGGGCGCGGACCCGGGTGGCCTGCCGATGGCCGGCGGCGAGGACGGACAGGGCCTCGGTCCTGACCGGAGGCAGGCCACCCACCTCGAACGTGAGGGCGAGAGCGTGGGTGTCCTGCACGACGGCACCTCCTCTGCTCCGGATCCTGCCCAACCGGGGGCGCGTGGGACGGGGATTCCGCGATCGTCCACCGATCGGGCCGGTGGGGTCGCCGGTCAGCGTCGTCGGTCAGCGCTGCGGGGCGAAGGCGCAGAACTCGTTGCCCTCCGGGTCGGCCAGGATCCACCAGTCGATGTCGTCGTCCGGTTCGCGCAGCAGGGTCGCGCCGGCGTCGAGCAACGCCGCGCAGTCGTCGGTGGTGAGATCGACGTCCCAGTGCATCCGGTTCTTGACCGTCTTCGGCTCCGGCACCGGGGCGAAGACCCAGTACCTCCAGGGAAAACCGGCCCCGCCGACGACCGAGGCGGTGTCGTCTCCGTCGCGCTCGACCCGGCCGCCGGTGACCCCGGCCCACCAGGTGGCCTGGGCGGTGGCGTCCCAGGCGTCGACGACCAGCTCGAACGGGCCGGACGTGCTGTCCGGTCGGGGCGGGAAGACGCAGAATTCGTTCCCGTCGGGGTCGGCGAGCACCCACCAGCCCACCTCGTCGTCCGGTTCGTGGACCAGTCGGGCCCCGGCTGCCAGCAGATGCGCCGGGTCGGACCGGTCCATCCGCAGGTCCAGGTGGACCCGGGTCCTGCGGACGCGCGGTTCCGGGACCCGGTTCACCCAGATCGACTCGGGTCCGGGTCGGCCGGGGCGACCGTCGACCCGGGTGTCCCCGTCGCGCAGGTCGACCAGGTCGCCGCCGAGGATCCGGGCCCAGAAGTCGCCGAGGGCGTGCGGGTCGACGCCGTCCAGGCAGAGGTCCTTGAACCGGGCGAGCGGCGGCCCGCCTCCGGAGATCCGCTCGGGGGCCCGGCCGGGGGCGGCGGTCACCGCCGGCCCCGCTTGATCTCGTGGAAGGCGGGCATCCGCACCAGCGGCAGCAACGAGTCCCACAGCAGCAGGGCCTCGTCGGTGCCGGGCACTTCGGTCACGATCGGTCCGTGCACGCCCCGCTCGGCGTCGGGCAGCGTCAGCACCGGCGAGCCGATGTCCGGGCCGGCCGAGGCGTACGCGCGGGCGTGCGACTCCCGTACCGCCTCGTCCCAGCGGTCGTCGTCGAGGGCCGGCGCGTCCGCCCGGAGGCCGGCCGCGTCGACGGCGTCGGTGACCGCCCGGTCGGAGAGCGGGTTGCCGGCGTCGTGGCTGCGCGCGCCGAGTTCGGCGTAGAAGCGGGCGGTGTCGTCGCCGCGTCCCTCGGCGCGCAGCGCCTCGACCAGCCGCAGGGCCCGGCCGGAGGCGGCGAGCGCCTCGGCGAACCTCGGGGCGCCCCGACCCTCGTTGAGGATGGCGAGGCTGAACGCCCGCCACTCGATGCGCAGGTCGCGGGCCTGACCCACGGTCACCAGCCAGCGGGAGGTGCGCCAGGTGTGCGGGCAAGCCGGGTCGAAGAAGAAGGTGACGTCCATCGGCCGAGCGTAGACGGCACCTGATCGCCCCGCAGGTTCGAGGTTTCGTCCGTGGATGTCCGGTTATTGGGGCACCGGGGCCGTCCAGGTTTCGCCGCCGGACGTTACGGGCAGTGAGGGGCCACGAAACGCCCGGGACGACCCCGATCCGCAACCGGTGCCGTCCCGCATCGTCTCGCCGCGCGCCGGGGCGCGGTTCCCACCCCCGGTATGTGCCGTAGGAGAGGGGGAGGGGCGAATGAGCGAGCCTGACGGCGTCGGCGTCCGGCGCCGGTCACGGGCCCGCGCGGTGGCGGTGGCCACCGCGTTGACGCTGCTGGCACCGACCGCCGCGTGCAGTTCCGGAGGGGACGGCGGACCGCCGACGATCAACCTGTACTACCCGCCGGAGCAGAACCTGCAGAAGGTGGTCGACGACTGCAACGCGCAGGCGCAGGGCCGGTACCGGATCGCGTACCAGGTGCTGCCCCGACAGGCCGACGAGCAGCGGGTGCAGATGGTCCGGCGGCTCGCCGCGCAGGACAGCGGCATGGACGTGCTCGGTCTCGACGTGACCTGGACCCAGGAGTTCGCCAGCGCGGACTGGATCCGGGAGTGGACCGGCGAGGACCGCACCGAGGTCGAGCAGGGCACCCTGGAGGGCCCGCTGGCGACGGCCCGTTACGAGGACAAGCTCTTCGCCGCGCCGAAGAACACCAACGTCCAGCTGCTGTGGTACCGCGCCGACCTGGTGCCGCAGCCACCGAAGACCTGGGACGAGATGATCGAGCAGGCCCGGGCGCTGAAGGACCAGGGCAAGCCGCACCAGGTGCTCACCATGGGCGCGCAGTACGAGGGCCTGGTCGTCCTCTACAACACCATGGTCGCCAGCGCGGGCGGCGAGATCGTCAGCTCCGATGGCAAGAAGGCCGTGATGGACGCCGGCGCGGTGCGCGCCCTGGAGCAGCTCAAGCGGCTGGCGACCTCCGGGGTGGTCTCCCCGTCGTTCAGCAACGCCACGGAGGATCCGGTCCGGCTGGAGTTCCAGTCCGGCAACGGCGCGTTCCAGGTCAACTGGCCCTTCGTCTACCCGGCGTTGCAGGAGGCCGACCCGGAGCTGGCCAAGCAGGTCAAGTGGGCCCGGTACCCGGGGGTCGACCCGAACACGCCGAGCCGGGCCACCATCGGCGGGGTCAACATGGCGGTCAGCGCCTACTCGAAGTACCCGGAGGAGTCCTTCGACGCGGCCAAGTGCATCCGCAACGAGCAGAACCAGAAGTTCTCCGCCGTCAACGACGGCGTGCCGCCGACCATCGAGGCGGTCTACGACGACCCGGAGATGGCCGAGGCGTACCCGATGAAGGAGACGATCCTGGAGGAGCTGAAGGAGCCGTCGACCCGGCCCCTCACCCCGGCGTACCAGAGCATCTCCACGGTCATGTCGGCGATCCTCTCCCCGCCGTCGGCCATCGACCCGGAGCGGACCGCGGACGAGTTGCGCGGGGCGGTCTCCGACGCCCTGGAGTCCAAGGGGGTGCTGCCGTGAACGAGCGCAGCGAGCGGCAGATCGGCGCCGACCGCAGGGGGGTGACGGCGTGAACGAGCGCAGCGAGCGAACTGGAGGCGCAGGTGCACCTCATGACGGCGCCGACCGCAGGGGGGTGACGGCGTGAACGAGCGCAGCGAGCGAACTGGAGGCGCAGGTGCACCTCATGACGGCGCCGACCGCAGGGAGGTGACGGCATGAGCGTCAACACCACGCCGGCCGGCGCGGAGGTGGTCGCCGGGAAGACCGGTCGACACGCGGCCGATCCCGGACGGTCCGGGCGCCGGGGCCGGGCGGCGCTGAGCGAGAACAAGAAGGCCGAACGGAAACTCGGCTGGCTGCTGTGCGCCCCGGCCGCGCTGGTCATGATCGCGGTGACCGCGTACCCGATCCTCTACTCGGTCTGGTTGTCGTTGCAGCGCTTCGACCTGCGGTTCCCGGACGAGCGGGAGTTCGTGGGGCTGGAGAACTACGCCACCGTGCTGACCAACGAGTTCTGGTGGACGGCGTTCGGGGTGACCATGCTGATCACGGTGGTCACGGTCGCCGTCGAACTGGTGCTCGGTATGGGCCTGGCGATCCTGATGCACCGGACGCTGGTCGGCCGGGGCATCGTCCGGACCTCCGCGCTGATCCCGTACGGGATCGTCACGGTGGTGGCCGCGTTCTCCTGGCGGTACGCCTGGACGCCCGGCACCGGCTACCTGGCGAACCTGTTCGGCGAGGGCGCGCCGCTGACCGAGCGGGCCAGCTCGCTGGCGATCATCATGCTCGCCGAGATCTGGAAGACCACGCCGTTCATGGCGCTGCTGCTGATGGCGGGTCTGGCGCTGGTGCCGGACGACCTGCTCAAGGCGGCCTCCACCGACGGCGCGACCGCCTGGCAGCGGTTCACCAAGGTGATGCTGCCGGTGATGAAGCCGGCGATCCTGGTCGCCCTGCTGTTCCGCACGCTCGACGCGTTCCGGGTCTTCGACAACATCTACGTGCTCACCGCGGGCGGCAACGAGACCTCGTCGGTGTCGATGCTGACCTACAACAACCTGATGCGGGGGCTGAATCTCGGCATCGGATCGACGATGTCGGTGCTGATCTTCCTCACCGTGGCGGTCATCGCCTTCGTCTTCGTGAAGCTGTTCGGTACCGCTGCCCCCGGCAGCGACGAGGGGGAGAGGCGCTGAGATGGTCGACACCACCACCCGTGCGAAGCTGCGCTGGGGCCTGCTGGACGTCTTCGTCGTCGTCTTCGCGCTGATCCCGGTGCTGTGGATCGTGTCGCTGTCGTTCAAGACCCCGGCGACGCTCACCGACGGGAAGTTCATCCCCCGGGAATGGACCCTGGAGAACTACCGGACGATCTTCCAGACCGACCAGTTCGTCCGGGCGTTGATCAACTCGATCGGGATCGCCCTGATCGCCACGTTCATCGCGGTGGTTCTCGGCGCGATGGCCGCGTACGCGATCTCCCGGCTGGACTTCCCGGGCAAGCGGCTGCTGGTCGGGGTGTCCCTGCTGATCGCGATGTTCCCGCAGGTGTCCCTGGTGTCGCCGCTGTTCGAGATCGAACGGCAGCTCGGCATCTTCGACACCTGGCCGGGGCTGATCCTGCCGTACATCACGTTCGCGCTGCCGCTGGCGATCTACACGCTGTCGGCGTTCTTCAAGCAGATCCCGTGGGACCTGGAGAAGGCGGCGAAGATGGACGGTGCGACGCAGGCCCAGGCGTTCCGGCGGGTCATCGCCCCGCTGGCCGCGCCGGGGCTGTTCACCACGGCGATCCTGGTCTTCATCTTCTGCTGGAACGACTTCCTCTTCGCCATCTCGCTGACCTCCACCGAACGGTCCCGTACGGTGCCGGTCGCGCTCTCCTTCTTCACCGGCGAGTCGCAGTTCGAGGACCCCACCGGGGCGATCTGCGCCGCCGCCGTGATGATCACCATTCCGATCATCCTCTTCGTCCTCTTCTTCCAACGCCGCATCGTCTCCGGCCTGACCAACGGCGCCGTCAAGGGATAGGTGAACTCCTCGTGGCTGAGATCGTGCTCGACAAGGTGAGCAAGAAGTTCCCGGACGGCACCGTGGCCGTCTCCGACGTCGACCTGGAGATCGCCGACGGCGAGTTCGTGATCCTGGTCGGTCCTTCCGGCTGTGGGAAGTCCACCACCCTCAACATGATCGCCGGGCTGGAGGACATCAGCTCCGGTGAGCTGCGCATCGGCGGCCAGCGGGTCAACGACAAGGCCCCGCGGGACCGGGACATCGCGATGGTGTTCCAGTCGTACGCGCTGTACCCGAACATGACCGTCCGGGAGAACATGGCCTTCCCGCTGCGGCTGGCGAAGCTGGACAAGCAGACCATCGACCAGAAGGTCGAGGAGGCGGCGAAGGTCCTGGAGCTGACCGCCCTGCTGGACCGCAAGCCGGCCAACCTCTCCGGCGGCCAGCGGCAGCGGGTCGCGATGGGCCGGGCCATCGTCCGGCAGCCGAAGGCGTTCCTGATGGACGAGCCGCTGTCCAACCTGGACGCCAAGCTGCGGGTGCAGATGCGCACCGTGGTCTCCCGGTTGCAGAAGCAGCTCGCCACCACCACCGTCTACGTCACCCACGACCAGACCGAGGCGATGACCCTCGGCGACCGTGTGGTGATCATGCGCGGTGGGGCGATCCAGCAGGTGGGGCCGCCGCAGGAGCTGTACGACCACCCACGCAACCTCTTCGTGGCCGGGTTCATCGGCTCGCCGTCGATGAACTTCCTGCACGCGGCGGTGGAGGACGGCGGGCTGCGTACGGCGCTGGGCGACGTGCCGCTCGGTGACCGGATGCGGCGGGAGCTGGAGGGTGCCGACGCCCCCCGGGAGCTGATTCTCGGCATCCGGCCGGAGCACTTCGAGGACGCCGAACTGGTCGACGACGACACCCGTCGGCGGGGCATGGAGTTCGAGGCTCCGGTCGACATCGTCGAGTCGATGGGCTCGGACAAGTACGTCTACTTCACCGTCGAGGGGGAGCGGGCCAGCGCGGCCGAGCTGGAGGAGCTGGCCGCCGACACCGGCGCGGACTTCGCGGGGGCCGGCTCCAGCCTGGTGACCCGGCTGTCGGCCGAGTCGACGGTGACCGAGGGCGAGAACCGGCGGGTCTGGTTCAACCTGGAGAAGATCCACCTGTTCGACCCCACGAACGGGCGCAACCTCACCCTGCACGAGGGGCGCTCGGCCGGCGCGCTCAGCGGCTGAGGTGCCTGGAGGGGCCCCCTGCTACTCAGAAAGCGGTAACAGGGGGCCCCTCCTCACAACTCTCCCGGCGCTCAAGCGCTCGGGCGCTCAAGCGCTCGGGCGCTCAAGCGCTCGGGCGCTCAAGCGCTCAGGCGCGTCGGCGGGCCGGCTCCGGGACGTCGGCGTCGATCCGCTCCCGGCGTACCCGCTCGTCGATCGGCTGGTCCTCGACGACCTCGTCCCGGGCCAGTCGGACCCGCTCGACCGGGACCTGGTCCTTGCGTACCGTCGGGTGCTCACGCCGCAGCGTCAGCTCCCGCTCCGCCTCGCCGATGTCCGGGCGCACGTCCCGGTCGGTCGAGGTGACCGGCGTGCGCTCCACCCGCACCTCGTCGTGTTCGACCGGGACGGTGGTGTGCACGTCCTCGGTGACGACGTACTTGCGCAGTCGGGCGGTGCCCGCCGGCTCGCTCTCCGTGCCGACCCGCAGCCGCTCCTCGGAGCGGACGAGGTCCTGCTGGTCCTGCGGCTGCCGGCGCCCCTGCGGTCGGGGCGGAGGCTGCGGCTTGGGAGTCGGCTGCTGGCCCATGCCGTAGTGCGCGTAGAGCTGGGCGATCTGGTCGGCGTCCAGCGGCTGGTCGGTGCCGGTGTCGACGGTCGGCGCGCTCTTGACGGTCGACTTGTCGTACGGGACCGAGAGGCGGCCCTCCTCCATCCGGGCCGTGGTGAGCGGGGCCATCGACTCGTGCTGCCCCATGACACCCGTCTTCACGCTGACCCAGGTGGGCTCCCCGGCGGCGTCGGCCCACACCTGGCCCACGCTGCCGATGCGGGCGCCCGCCCGGTCCTGGACGTCCTGGCCGTACAGCGAGCGGATCTGCTGTTCGGTGAGATTCATGGTCGTCCTCCTTCTCGGGTTCACGGCCCGCGTACCCGAGGGGCCCCGGGCCACACCCACCGCCGCCGGTCCGGTTCACGGATCCGCACCTTCCCCGCCGGCACGCCGGCGGGGCGGTGTGCCCCGGGGGCCCCGATGAGGCATGAGCGTGGCCTGAGCGGGGACTCGCCGCACCGACATGTTCGTGACGTGTGCGAGGAAGGGACTGTCATGACGACCTCCAAGCGTCCTGTCCGGGACACCACCGCGCCCCCCGACCAGTCGGCGCGCGGTCGCCCGACGGAGGCCAAGACCAGCGCCGCGGCGACGTTCGCCCTGGTCTTCGGCGTCGCCGCCCTGATCAGCGTGCTGACCGCGATCCTCGCGTCGGTCGGCCTGGTGCTCGGCATCATCGGCATCGTGCTCGGCGTGGTCGGGTTGCGGATGGCCACCCGACCCGGGGTGACCGGGCGCGGTGTCGCCATCGGTGGCCTGGTGCTGAGCATCCTGGCGGTGCTGCTCGGACTGGCGTTGGCCGCCGGAATCAGCACCTTCGTCAACAACGAGGGGGCGGTCGACCGGCTGGAACAGCGGGTGTCGGACCTGCGCGACAAGCTGCCCCGCTGAGCCGGGGGCCGGCACCGCCCCACCCGGCGGGCGGCCCTGTCGTCGCGGCGTCCGGGACGGGATAGGTTGCCTCCTGTGACCGCTCCCCGCCCGACGCCACCACTCGGGGCCCGGCCCCCGGTCGACCCTGACGCCGACCCGGCCAGCCGTCCCGGCCTGCCGGTCTGGCCCCTGTACCTGATGTTCGGGTTGGCGCTGGTCTGGTGGCTGCTCGGCGGGCTCTACCTCCTCTGGGCGCCGCTGGCGGTGGTGCTGGCGGCGGTCCTGCTGGTCCACGGCCGGGTGCGCCTGCCCAGCGGGTCCGCGCTGTGGATCCTGCTGGTGGCGCTCATGGCGCTCAGTTTCCTCCGGCTCGGCGGCAACGGGCTGGTCGGTTACGTGCTGCGGTTCGGGTTCGTCGTGGCGGCGTTCATCGTGTACCTCTACGTCTACAACGCCGCGCGGAGCGGGGTGTCGTGGCAGGCGTTGTTCCACCCGTTCTGCCTGTTCTGGCTGACGGTGGTGGCCCTGGGGTGGCTCGCGGTGATCGCCCCGAAGCTCTCCCTGACCACCCCGGTCGAGATGCTGCTGCCCCGCAGCATCTCGGGGGAGCGGATGGTGCAGGCCCTGACCCACGTCAAGGCGACCGAACACAATCCGCTGAGTCGTAACCCGTACTACCGGACGGCGGCGCCGTACCCGTACACCAACAACTGGGGCACCGGGTTCGCGGTGATGGTGCCCTGCGTGCTGGCGTACATCACGTCCTTCCGGCGCGGTCTGATGCGGACGGCGCTGATCGTGTCGCTGCCGTTGGCGCTGGTGCCGGCCTTCCTCACCCTGAACCGGGGCATGTTCGTGGGAGTCGGCATCGGCCTGTGCTACGTCGGCGTGCGCGCGTTGCTCCGGGGCGACGTGCGCATCATCGCCTCCATCGGGGCGGTGGGGGTCCTGGCCGTCCTGGTGACGTTCTTCGTGCCGGTCGGCGACCTGATCAGCAACCGGGTGGAGAACACCGACTCGACCACCGACCGGTTGGATATCTACCGCCGCACGCTCGCCGCCGTCGCGGAGTCACCGCTGCTGGGATACGGCGCCCCGCAGTTCGTGGACACCATCAAGGTGGCGGAACCGCTCGGTACGCAGGGCCAGATCTGGCTGATCATGTACAGCCACGGCGTCCCGGCGTTCCTCGCGCTGGTGCTGTTCTTCCTCGTCGTGGCCCGGCGGCTGGCCACCGCCGTGTCGCCCGGGGGCGTCTGGCTCAGCGCGGTGCCCGTGGTGGCCCTGGGGGTGACCCCCTTCTACGGCTACACAGACATCAACCTGTCGGTGATGTTCTTCGCCATCGGCCTGGCGATGGCGGCCGTCGACGGCCCGGTCAACCGGCCCACGCTCCGGCCGACCCGGACCTGAGCGTGGACATGCGGGGCGGTGCCGTGTGCGCGGTGTGCCCCCTGATCGCGCTACGCCAGCACTGGGGCTGACGGAGCGCGATCCCCCGTTCAGGTTCGCCGACCCGGTCGGTGACTGACGTCGACCGGCACCGATGGAAGCAGCATCACGCCGGAGCGGTCGGCCAGCCGTCGTCCGGGGCGGAACTTGCGGAAAACTTGAGCACAAATCCATCGATGACGGTCAAGGTTGGTTGTGCACTAGAGCCGCTGGTACATCACCAGCAGGTCGACGTAGCGGCCGTCGGGAAGCCGGAAACCCTCCGGTACCCGGCCGACCACCTCGAAGCCGAGGGACCGCCACAGCCCGACGGCCCGGGTGTTGGTCGCCACCACCGCGTTGAACTGCATGCCCCGGTAGCCCTCGGCGCGGGCCAGGTCGAGCACGTGCGCGCCGAGTGCCCGGCCGACGCCCCGACCGGCGGCGGCCGGGGCGACCATGAAGCTGGCGTTGGCCACGTGTGTGCCCGGCCCGCCCTGGTTCGGCAGGAGCTTGGCCGAGCCGAGCACCGTGCCGTTCGGGTCGACCGCGACGACCGTCCGGGCGGGTGGCGGCGGCATCCAGAGCGGGCGGGCCTGCTCCTCGGTCACGTCGCGGGGCCAGGTGTACGTCTCCCCGGCCGCGACGATCTCCCGCAGGAAGGGCCAGATCTGCGGCCAGTCCCCGGGGGTGGCGTCCCTGATCAGCACGGCGTCGAGCATGCCAGCCCGACCCGGTGACCCGCGCGGTGTTTTACGCCGCAACCACCGGGTAGTCGCCGGAGCTGATCAGCAGAAGGAGGGGGTCCCCGATGGACGGTCAGGTCAAGGTCGCGGTGATCTACTACAGCGCGACGGGCATCACCTACCAGATGGCGCAGGCGGCGTGCGAGGCCGCCGGTGAGGCCGGTGCCGAGGTGCGGCTGCGCAAGGTGCGCGAGCTGGCGCCCGAGGAGGCGATCCGGTCGAACTCCGGCTGGCACGCCCACCACCTGGAAACCCAGGACGTGCCCGAGGCCCAGCTCGACGACCTCTCCTGGGCCGACGTGGTGATCTTCGGCTCGCCCACCCGGTACGGCATGGTCGCCGCGCAGCTCAAGCAGTTCATCGACACCACCGGGCCGCTCTGGGCGCAGGGCGCGCTGGCCGACAAGGTCTACACCGGTTTCTGCACCACGGCGACCGCGCACGGCGGCCAGGAGGCCACCCTGCTGTCGCTGTACACCACCTTCTACCACTGGGGTGGGATCGTGGTGACCCCCGGCTACACCGACCCCAGCCAGTTCGTCTCCGGGAACCCCTACGGCGCCTCCCACACCAGCAACAACGGCGAGGTCGCCCCGGACCACGTCGCGCTGGCGGCGACGGCGCTGACCGCGAAGCGCGCGGTGCAGATCGCCACCCGGCTACGGCAGGGCACGGCGGGCTGACCGGCGACCGGTGGCCCGGACGGGGGCTCTCGGCCCGTCCGGAACCACCGGTCGGGTCCTGCCCTACCCCCGTCGCGGCGACATATGCGCCGGTGCCGGCAGCAGGTGCCCGAGCAGGTCGGCCAGCACCGTCAGGCCGTCGGCGCTGAGCACCGACTCCGGGTGGAACTGCACGCCGGCCAGGTGCGGGCCGCGTACCGCGTGCACGGCCCCGTCCGCCCCGTCGCGGGCCACCTCCACCGGCCCGTACGCGGTGTCCAGCCGGTCGGTGTCGGCCAGCGCGGTGAAGGTCGAGTAGAACCCCACCTGCGCGACGGTGCCGAACAGGGCCACCTCCCGTTGGAGGCCCTGGTAGGGGGCCGGGCGACGGTGCAGCCGGAGCCCCAGCAGGCCGCACAGGAGCTGATGGCCGAGGCAGACCGCCAGGGTCGGCCGGCCGGCGTCCAGCAGGGTGCGCAGCGTGGTCCGCAGTGCCCCCATCTTGTCGCCGTCGGCGCGCGGGTCACCGGGGCCGGGGCCGACCACCACCAGGTCGTGGCCGTCGAGCGGGCCGGGCCGGTGCCACGGGCGCAGCTCGACGGCGAGGCCGAGGGCGGTGAGCTGATGGGCGAGCATGCCGGTGAACGTGTCCTCACCGTCGACGATCAACGCCCGGTGGCGGGGCGGGACGGGAGCCGGGGCACGCTGGTCGAGCCAGAAGCGGGCCAGTCGGTCGTTGCGGGCAGCCAGCGCGGCGCGTACGTCGGGATCGTCGGCGAGGCGGGTCACCGACTCCGGGTTGGGCGTCGGCGCCTCCGGGCGCAGGCCGAGCGCGGCGAGCACCCCGGCGGCCTTGGCGTGCGTCTCGGCCACCTCACCCTCGGCCGTGGAGTGGCGCACCAGCGTCGCCCCGACGGGCACCCGCAGCTCGCCGTCCGGGGTGATCTCGGCGGTCCGGATGAGGATCGGCGCGTCCAGCGTCTGCCGTCCCGTGGCGTCCCGGCCGAGCAGCGCCAGCACGCCGGCGTAGTAGCGGCGGCCGGTGCGCTCGTGCCGCGCGATGACCCGGCAGGCGTTCTCGATCGGGCTGCCGGTGACGGTCGGCGCGAACATCGTCTCCCGCAGCACCTCGCGGACGTCCCGGGTGCCCCGGCCGGCGAGCAGGTACTCGGTGTGCGCGAGGTGGGTCATCTCCTTCAGGTACGGCCCGACGACCTGGCCGCCCTGTTCGGCGACGGTGGCCATCATCTTCAGTTCCTCGTCGAGCACCATGTACAGCTCCTCGACCTCCTTGTCGTCGGCGAGGAACCGCAGTAGCGCGTCCCGGTCGGCGATCCCGCCGGTGTAGCGGAAGGTGCCGCTGATCGGATTCATCATCACCAGCCCGTCGTCCACGCTGACGTGCCGCTCCGGGGTGGCGCCGACCAGGGTCCGGGTGCCGGTGTGCACCAGGAAGGTCCAGTACGCGCCCCGTTCGGCCACCAGCAGCCGGCGCAGCGCCGCCAGCCCCGCCACCAGGGGCGGTCCCTGCACCCGGGCCCGCAGGGTGCGGTGGACGACGAAGTTCGCCCCCTCGCCGCGCCCGATCTCCTCGCGCAGCACCCGCTCGACGATGGCGGCGTACTCCTCGTCGTCGAGGTCGAAGGCCGCCCCGGAGGTGACCACCGGGGCGTCCGGCAGGGCGCGCAGCGCCTCGGTCAGCGTGCTGCGTCCCTGTCCGGTGATCTCCAGGCACTCCAGCGGGGTGCCGTCGTCGACGCAGGCGAAGCCCCGCTCGGTGACCTGCCGGTACGGAACCAGGGCGAGGGTGCGGGGACCGGGGCCGTCGTCGGGCAGCGGGACGTCGGCGAGCCGCCCGACCGGGCGTACCGTGCCGGTGAACAGGTCCAGGTGGTCGCCGTCCGCGCGGCGCAGCAGCGCGAACGGGCCGGGATCGCCGCCGGCGGCCACGACGGCGGTCAGGGCGGTGAGGTCGGTCATCGGTGGTGTCTCCTCGGGCCGGGTGGCCGCCCGTGGGCGTCCGTAGGCCGGCGGGAGCACCGGTGGCCGCCTCGGGGGCGGCCACGGGAAGTTATCCGCGCTGGGGGACCGCCGGGTCGGCGGGCCACCAGGAGGTCAGGTGCGCGGTCACGTCCGTCAGCCTACGCGCTGGCGGGGGCGGCGGGGAAGGCTCCGGCGACCCGGCGGGGCGCGGCCGGGGGGGCCGCCCCACGGACGGGACGTCGGACGGACGGTGCGGGGCGTCCCGTACGGGCTTCGGCAGGTGACGGGTTGGGTACGGTGACCGGCGATGAACATTCTCGCTCTGGACCTGGGCACCTCGTCGGTGCGCGGGCTCGTGCTCGACGAGCGGACCGTCCCGCTGCCCGGCGCGCTGGCCCGACGCAAGATGCGGCTCGCGGTCGACGACGACGGCGCGGGCACGCTGGACGGCCCCGGCTACCTGGCCTGCCTCGTCGAGTGCCTGGACGAGTTGCAGGCCGCCGGACACCTGCGCGACGTCGGTCTGGTCGCGATCTCCGCACAGTGGCACTCGGTGCTGCCGCTGGACGCCGCCGGTGAGCCGCTCGGGCCGGTGCTGACCTGGCTGGACACCCGTCCGGAGCCGGCCGTGGGCCGGTCGGGGCCAACCGACGCCGACGCCTTCCACCAGCGCACCGGCACCTGGTGGCACCGCTGCTACTGGACCGTGCGTCTGCCCTGGCTGCGGGACCGGGCGCCGGCGGCCCGGTTCGTCGGGCTGGCCGAGTACGTCCTCGGCGCGCTCCTCGGCGAGGTGCCGATGTCCGTGTCGCAGGCGTCCGGCACGGGCCTGCTCGACCTGCGCGGTCTCGTCTGGGACGCCGAGGCGTGCGAGCTGGCCGGGGTCCGGCCCGGGGAGTTGCCGGCGCTCGCCCCGGCCGGTTGGCGGGGGCGGCTGCTGCCGGAGTTCGCCCGGCGCTGGCCGGGGCTGGCCGGGGCGGCGTGGAGCGCGCCGATCGGTGACGGCGCGGCGTCCAACGTCGGGTCGGGCTGCGTCGACCCGCGACGGGCCGCGGTGACGGTCGGGACGTCCGCGGCGGTGCGGCTGGTCCAGCGAATCCCGGCGGGCGCACCGCTGCCGCCCCTGCCCGAGCGGCTGTGGCGCTACCGGGTCGACCACGACCACGTGGTGACCGGTGCCGCGTACTCCTCCGGTGGCAACCTGTTCGCCTGGGCGAGCCGGGAGCTGCGCCTGCCGGAGGGTGCGGAGCTGGGTGCCGCGCTGGACCGGCTGCCGCCGGGCGGCGGCGTGCCGGCCGACCCCCGGTTCGGCGGTGACCGGCCGCCCGGCCTCGCCCCGGCCGGCACGGGGACGCTGCACGGACTGTCCTTCTCGACCACGGCGGTGGAGATCCTGGCCGGCCTGATGGTCGGGGTCTGCGCCCAGGTCGCCCGCGACCTAGGCGAGATCGAGTCCACTGTGCACGGCCCGGTGGAGGTGGTGCTCGGTGGGGGAGCGGTGACCGCGTCGGCCTGGTGGCGGCGGGCCTTCGCCGCCGCGCTCGCCCCCCGTCCGGTGGGGCACGAACCGAACCCGGAGATCGGTGCGACGGGCGCTGCCCTGGTCGCCCTCGGCCGGTTGGCGGATCCGGCCGACCCGACGGTCATCGGCCGGACGGATGATCGGCGATCACCGGGGCCGGCAGGAGGATCACGTCCCTGAGTCCGTCGTTCGGCTGGACCGTTGACAGTATGTTCTGGCCTGGTTGGATGGACTCCGCTCCCCGGCTCGCGGCGGACGCGAGGCACCTAGGAGGCGTGTGTGGGGACGGGGCCGCACCCGGCGGAGAGCGCGGTGTCCAATCACCGCCGCCGCCGACTCGACGTTCGGGTGGTACCGCACCGGCGTCGATCCCCGTTCCGCCTGCGGGACTGGCGGATGCGGAGCAAGCTCGCCGCCGTGCTGCTCATCCCGTCGGTGGCGTTCCTCGTGCTGGCCGGGGTGCAGACCCGGGGCCTGGTCGGTCAGGCCGGTGTGCTCAACGGGTTCGCCGAGCAGGTGACCATCGGTCGGGAGATCACCGACGTGGCGCACCAGCTCCAGCAGGAACGGGACCGCACCGCCGGTGAGCTGGCCGGCATGCGGGTGACCGGGGCGGAGACGGTGCGCAGCGACCCGGTGGCGACGCTGAAGCCGTTGCAGGCCGCGACGGACGCGGCGATGCAGCGGCTCCGGCTGGCCGCCGAACCGCTGGCGGACGCCGACGCGGCGTGGCGGGTGACGTACTCGGAGGTCCTGGAGGCCTACGAGCAGGTGGTCTACATCCGTTCGGCGATCGCCCCGGGCGTGCTCAGCAGCGGGACGATCCTGGGCAACTACCACCGGCTCATCGACGAGCTGCTCAACCTGCTGGCCGAGCCGTCGCCGGGTCCGGACGCGCCCGCGCTCAGCGACGCGGTGCTGCGTTACGTGCAGCTGGCCCGGGTCAAGGAGCTCTCCGCCCGGATCCGGGCGCAGCTCTACGTCGCCGGTCGTGCCGGCCGGTACGGCCCGGAGGACCAGGTCCTCCTGACCGACCTGCGGGCCCAGCAGCTCACCGCGCTGGGCGCCTTCCGGGTGGTGGCGACCGCGGACCAGATCCGCCGGTACGACCAGACCTCGCTGGACCCGGCGTTCGTGTCGGCGACGCGGCTGGAGGAGCAGAGCCTGCCGGTGGGTGGCGCCGACCCGGCCGTCCTGCCGCCGACCCAGTGGTGGGCGGCCAGCGAGCAGCGCCACGAGCTGTTGCGCCAGGTCGAGGCGGGGGTGCTGGAGGACGCGGCGACCCAGGCCGACGAGGCGCGTGGCGCGCAGCTGCGGCAGACCCTGCTGGTGCTCGGTGGGATCGCCGCGGTGCTGCTGGTGGCGTTGCTGATCTCGATGCTGATCGGCCGGTCGATCGCCCGGTCCATGCGGCTGCTGCGGGGGCAGGCGCTGCGGATCGCCCAGCTCGAACTTCCCGAGACGCTGGAACGCCTGCGTACGGTCAGCGGTGGGGTCCCCGAGATCGAGGTCGCCCCGGCGGTGGTCCGTTCGCTCGACGAGATCGGCGAGCTGGCCGAGGCGTTCGTCGCGGTGCACCGGAGCGCGGTCAGCGTCGCGATGGAACAGGCGACGATGCGTCGCAACGTCAACGCCATGTTCGTCAACCTGGCCCGGCGCAGCCAGGTCCTGGTCGAGCGGCAGTTGGAGCTGCTGGACGAGCTGGAACGGGAGGAGAGCGACCCGGACCAGCTGGAGAACCTGTTCAAGTTGGACCACCTTGCCGCGCGGATGCGCCGTAACGACGAGAGCCTGCTGGTGCTCTCCGGCTCGGAGACCCGTCGCCGGTGGAACCGGCCCGTCGGGCTGGGGTCGGTGCTGCTCGCCGCCGGTGCCGAGATCGAGCAGTACCAGCGGGTGCGGCACGACTCCGTGGCCGACCTGTACGTCGTCGGGCACGTGGTGGGGGAGCTGGTGCACCTGCTGGCCGAGCTGCTGGAGAACGCCACCGCCTTCTCCCGGCCGGACACGGTGGTGCGGGTGACCGTCCGCGCGGTGGCCGGCGGCGCGGTCGTCGAGATCGCCGACGAGGGGCTGGGCATGAGCCCGTCGGTGCTGGCGCAGACGAACCGGCTGCTGGCGAGTCCGCCGCCGGCCGACGTGGCGGCGTCCGAGCGGATGGGACTGTTCGTGGTGGGGCACCTGGCGGCCCGGCACGACATCGATGTCCGCCTCTGCGATGGCGCGCCGGAGGGACTGGTCGCCCGGGTGATGCTGCCGGCGGTGCTGTTGGCGCCGCCACCGGAGCGGGACGTGCACGCCCCGGCGTCACGGCGGATGCTGACCGCCGCGGTGGCCGGCGCGGTGGGCGCGGGCCCGATGGCCCGGCGGGCCGGTGCGAGCACGGGTACGGCCGCCGACGCCGTCGGTCGGGTCGGGTTGCCGGTCGCGGGGCGGCGGCCGGACCAGCCGGCCGGGCCGCGGCCGGTGCCGACGCGGGCGGAGGACGTCCTCGACCCGGGGACCGGTTCGGCGGCGTCGCAGACGAGCAGCTGGTGGTCACGGAAGGGTCCGCCGGCCACCGCGTCGGGGGTGGGGAAGCCCGCGCCGCCGGCGACCCCGGTGACCGGTGGGGTCAACGCGCGCGGTCTACCGGTGCGGGTGCCGATGGCGCAGCTCGCCGCGGTGACCCGGTCGGCGCAGCCGGCCGCGCCGGCGCCGCGGCACGAACCGGATCCGGAGGCGGTCGGCGGCATGCTGTCCCGGCTCTACAGCGGGGTACGCCGGGCCGAGGCCGAGGACGACACCAGGGAGATCACCATGCCGGACGACACCCGGGAGATCCCGGTGCCCCCGCCCGGCTTACGCAGCGAAGGGGAGCAACATCGATGACGCTGAGTCAAGAGGCACGTGACCTGAACTGGCTGGTCAGCGCGTTCACAGAGCGGGTGCCGGGTGTCGCGCACGCGATCGTGGTCTCCTCCGACGGGTTGCTGGTGGCGATCTCCGACCACCTGCCCCGGGACCACGCCGACAAGCTGGCCGCGGTGACCTCCGGGCTGATGAGCATCGCGGCCGGGGCGGCCCAGATGTTCGACGGCGACATCGTCAAGCAGACGGTGGTGGAGATGGGGCGGGGCTACTTCCTCGTCATGCAGATCCGCGACGGCTCGATCCTGGCCACCCTGGCGGCGGGGGACGCGGACATCGGCGTGGTGGGGTACGAGATGGCCCGGCTGGCCAAGCAGACGGGGGAGATGTTGACACCGGCGCTGCGGGCGGAGTTGCAGCAGGCGCTGCCGCGCTGACGGGCGGCGGGCCGGCGTCGGTGCTCGTGCCGTACGCCGGCCCGGTGGCCGTGGCCGGGGTCGGTGCTCGTGCCGTACGCCGGCCCGGCGGCCATGGGCGGGGTCGCCACGACGGGCCCGTCGGCCTGTTCCGCCGGGCCCGTCCCCACGGCACGCGGTCAGATCGCGTTGTCGGCGATCACCTGGCGGTACCAGTGGGCGCTGCGCTTGAGGACGCGCCGCTGGGTGGGGTAGTCGACGTAGACCAGGCCCCACCGCTGGGCGTAGCCCTGCTCCCACTCGAAGTTGTCCATCAGCGACCACACGTGGTAGCTCTCCAGCGGCACCCCGGCGGCGATGGCGCGGTGGACGGCGGCGAGGTGGTCCCGGAGGAACGAGACCCGACCGGCGTCGTCGACGGTGTCGTCGGCGGTGAGGGCGTCGGGGGTGGGCAGGCCGTTCTCGGTGACGGTGATCGGCACCGGGCCGTAGTCGCGGGTGACCCGGGTGAGGATGTCGTACATCCCGTCGGGGAAGATCTGCTGCCAGGCCGCCACCGAGGTGGGCCAGCGCCGCTCGGTGCCGCCGGTCGCGGTGACGTAGATCGGGGTGTAGTACTGCACCGCCAGCAGGTCCACCGGGCTGGCGATGGTCTCCAGGTCGCCGTCACGGATGCCGCGGACGAGCCGGCTGTCCGGGCCGAGGTCGGCCAGGACGTCGGCCGGGTAGCTGCCGGTGAAGATCGGGTCGAGGTAAAGACGGTTCTCGTACCCGTCGTAGAGGCGGGTCGCCGTGGCGGTGGCGGTGGAGTCGTCGGCCGGGTAGCACGGGTGCAGGTTGAGCGCGGGGCCGATCCGGCTGCCGCTGCCGGTGGCGCGCAGCTGCCGGACGGCGAGGCCGTGGGCGAGCTGGAGGTGGTGGGCGACCAGGTAGGCGGCGTCGCTGTCCTGCCGGCCGGGGGCGTGGTGACCGATGAGGTAGCCGTTCTGGACCACGGTCTTGGGCTCGTTGACGGTCAGCCAGGTGGGGACCCGGTCGCCGAGCGCGTCGAAGACGGTGCGCGCGTAGTCGGCGAAGCGGAGGGCGGTGTCCCGGTTCTCCCAGCCGCCGGTGTCCTGGAGCGCCTGCGGGAGGTCCCAGTGGTAGAGGGTGGCCATCGGGGCGATGCCCCGCTCGTGCATGCCGTCGAGGAGACGTCGGTAGAAGTCGAGACCACGCTGGTTGGGTGCCCCGGTGCCGTCGGGCTGGACCCGCGGCCAGGCGATCGAGAAGCGGTAGCTGCGCAGCCCGAGGTCGCGCATCAGGTCCAGGTCGGCGGGGTAGCGGTGGTAGTGGTCGGCGGCGACGTCGCCGGTGTCGCCGCCGTGGGTGCGGCCGGGGGCGCGACTGAAGGTGTCCCAGATCGATTCGCCCCGGCCGTCGTCCTTGGCCGCGCCCTCGATCTGGTACGCCGACGTCGCCGCGCCCCAGCCGAAGTCCGGTGGGAACTCCAGGCCGAGCCGGGCGTCGGCGGCGGTGTGCGGGATCGGGCGGCCACCGACGGAGGTGGCGGTGCCCGGGGCGGCATCCGGGAGAGGGGCGTCCCCGGCGGGATCGGTGGCCGCCGGGGTGACCGGGGTGGCGGTCAGCTCGGCTCCGGCGGCGCCGGTGGGGGCGGCGCCGTGTGACGGGCGCTGCGTGACTATCGACATAGGACGTTCTCCTCGTGGATGCGGGCCCCGCCACCGAGCGGCCGGGAGCGCTCCCAGCATAGGGCAGGGTGAGTCGGCCGCGCTGCGGTCCGGGGGCTCCGGTGCTGGTCGCGGCGGGCGGGGGCGGGGCGGGGATCACGGCGTCACCGGGTCGTGCGGGGCGGATCCGGGCGCCGACAGCGAACGAGGCCGTCCGGGCGGCGCAAGCGCCAGTCCCGTCGGCCTCTTTTCCCTTGGTGGGTGTGGGTCTAGTGTGTGGGGACGGGGAGGGCAACCCCCGTCCCCACATCTGGTGCATGTGCACGTACGAGCGGAATGGGCGTCCTGTCGTACGTGCCGCGCGGGAGCCGGGCCACGCGAGTGGCTCTGGTTCCACCTCCCTTCACAGTGGATGGGATTCGGCTGACGGCGGAGTCCGGGCTGGCCCGCCGTCAGCCCTTCCGGGCTGGCACCGGTCCGTTCCCGGGAGAACGGTCCGGAGTGGACGAGTAGTGCGTGAGCATCATCGATGGAAGCGCTCCCATCGATGATGCTGCCGACTGTAACGCCCGTCACCGGTTTGTGAAAGACCCAAAATGAGATCGAAACATTTTGGGCCGTCTACCTGCGGCGACGCGACCCGGTCATCGGGCGTTCACTCCCGGTCTTGTTACGGGAGCGCTCCCATGCCAGACTGCGACTACCGCGGAGTCAGAACGCGCGAGTGCGGGTCGCCGAGGGCAGCCGGTCTTCTCGACCGGACGGCACCCCGACGGGGCACGTCGAGCGAGCAGCTCGTCGTCCCCGCAGCCCGGTCCGGGCGGGCCGACCCCCATCACCGCGCCTCCCACCCCCCGCGCACCCGTCGCGTGGAGGCGCCCGCCGCGGGCCCACCGGCCCCGGCCTGGTCCGAGGAGACATCGCGCACATGAGACAACTGGCCAGACGTCGCCGCACGGCGATGCTCGCCGCCACCACGCTGGCCATCGGCGGGGTCGCCCTGCCGGCCGGCGTCGCGCAGGCCGCACCGGCCTGCGACGTGGTCTACGCGACCAGCGACTGGAACAACGGCTTCACCGCCAACGTCACCATCAAGAACCTCGGTGACGCGATGAACGGCTGGACGTTGAAGTTCAACTTCCCCTCCGGTCAGCAGCTCGTCCAGGGCTGGTCGGCCCGGTGGAGCCAGTCCGGCACCGAGGTGACCGCCGTCAACGAGTCGTACAACGGCAGCATCCCGACCGGCGGATCCACCAGCATCGGTTTCAACGGCACCCACACCGGCACCAACACCAAGCCCACCTCGTTCTCGATCAACGGGGTGACCTGTGGCGGCACCACGCAGCAGCCGCCGACGGTGGCGCTGTCCGTGCCGTCCGGTCCGTTCGTGGCCCCGGCCGACGTGCCGTTGACCGCGACCGCCAGCGACCCGGACGGCACCATCAGCAAGGTCGAGTTCTACCGCAACGGCCTGCTGGTCAACACCGACACCACCGCCCCGTACGGCTACACCCTGGAGGACCTGCCGGTCGGCAGCTACACCGTCCAGGCCAAGGCGTACGACAACGCCAACCTGACCGCGACCGCCGAGAAGGCGTTCACGGTCTCCCCGGGCAGCGGCCCGGTGCTGGTGGCCACCCCGTCGGCGGTGAGCGTGAACGAGGGCGGCAGTTCCTCGGTCAACCTCAAGCTCAGCGGCCTGCCGTCGGCGAACGTGCCGGTGACCCTCACCCGCACCGGCGACACGGACGTCAGCGTCGCCCCGACCTCGGTGACGCTGACCCCGAGCAACTGGAACACCGGCGTCAACGTCGCGGTCAGCGCGGCCGAGGACTCCGACACCGCCGGGGGCACCGCCACCATCACCGCCTCGGCGACCGGCTACGCCCCGCTGGCGATCACCGCGACCGAGATCGACAACGACACCCCGGGCGGCGACAACACCTGGGTGGCGCGGTTCCTCGAGCAGTACGGCAAGATCAAGAACTCGGGGTACTTCAGCCCCGAGGGCGTGCCGTACCACTCCATCGAGACGCTGATCGTCGAGGCGCCCGACCACGGGCACGAGACCACCAGCGAGGCGTTCAGCTTCTGGCTCTGGCTGGAGGCCAACTACGGCCGGGTCACCCAGAACTGGGCCCCGTTCAACAACGCCTGGACGGTGATGGAGAAGTACATCATCCCGTCGCACGCCGACCAGCCCACCGCCGGCTCGCCCGGCACGGCCCAGTACGCCGCCGAGCACGACCTGCCCAGCCAGTACCCGTCGGCGCTGGAACCGAACGTCCCGGTCGGCCAGGATCCGCTGCGGGGCGAGCTCCAGTCCACCTACGGCACCGGCGACATCTACGGCATGCACTGGCTGCTCGACGTGGACAACGTCTACGGCTACGGCCGGTGCGGCGACGGCACCACGAAGCCGGCGTACATCAACACCTTCCAGCGCGGCACCCAGGAGTCGGTCTGGGAGACCGTCCCGCAGCCGTCCTGCGACACCTTCAAGCACGGCGGCCAGTACGGCTACCTGGACCTGTTCGTCAAGGAGCAGAACGCCCCGGCCAAGCAGTGGAAGTACACCAACGCGCCGGACGCCGACGCCCGCGCCGTGCAGGCCGCGTACTGGGCCCTGACCTGGGCCAAGGAGCAGGGCAAGGCGGCCGACGTGGCGGCCACCGTGGCCAAGGCCGCCAAGATGGGCGACTACCTGCGGTACTCCATGTTCGACAAGTACTTCAAGAAGATCGGCAACTGCGTCGGTGCCTCCACCTGCCCGGCCGGCTCCGGCAAGGACTCGGCGCACTACCTGATGTCCTGGTACTACGCCTGGGGCGGCGCGTACGAGGCAAACCAGAACTGGTCGTGGCGGATCGGCTCCAGCCACAACCACTTCGGCTACCAGAACCCGTTCGCGGCCTGGGCGTTGACCAACGTCAACGAGCTCAAGCCGAAGTCCCCGACCGCTACCACGGACTGGGAGAAGAGCTTCGAGCGGCAGCTGGAGTTCTACACCTGGCTCCAGTCCGCCGAGGGCGGCATCGCCGGTGGCGCGACCAACAGCTGGGGCGGCCACTACGGCCAGCCGCCGGCCGGCACCGCCACCTTCTACGGCATGTACTACGATGTCGACCCGGTCTACAACGACCCGCCGTCGAACCAGTGGTTCGGCATGCAGGCCTGGTCGATGCAGCGAATCGCCGAGCTGTACCTGGTCACCGGCAACACCAAGGCCAAGGCGCTGCTCGACAAGTGGGTGCCGTGGGCCATCGCCAACACCACCGTCGGCACCAACTGGTCGATCCCGTCGGACATGAAGTGGACCGGCCAGCCGAACAACTGGAACCCGACCAGCCCGCAGCCGAACACCAACCTGCACGTCGAGGTCACCGTCAAGGGTCAGGACGTCGGCGTCGCCGCCGCCTACGCCCGCACGCTGATCGCGTACGCGGCCAAGTCGGGCAACGTGGCGGCCAAGAACACCGCCAAGGGCCTGCTGGACGCGCTGCACGCGGCCAGCGACGCCAAGGGCGTCTCGATGCCGGAGAAGCGTGGCGACTACCGGCGCTTCGACGACGTCTACGACGCCAGCACCGGCCAGGGCCTCTACGTCCCGCAGGGCTGGACCGGCAAGATGGCCAACGGTGACGTGATCGCCCCCGGCAAGAGCTTCGTGGACATCCGGTCCTTCTACAAGAACGACCCCGACTGGCCCAAGGTCGAGGCGTACCTGAAGGGCGGCCCGGAGCCCACGTTCAACTACCACCGGTTCTGGGCACAGGCCGACGTCGCCATGGCGTACGCCGACTACGGCCACCTGTTCCCGAACGGCTGACCCACCGCACCCGGGCCGGCGTCGAGGCGTCTGCCCGGGTGACCGGTCCTCCCGAACGGACGGCGTCCATTCGGGAGCCTGACCGGGCCGACGAGGGGATAGTGGCCCGGTCCGCGCGGGACGCCCGACTCCCGTGGTCGGTCGGTGGTGGGGGGGGCGGGGGGGCCCCCGCCCGCCCCCCCCCCCCCCCCCGGCGGGGTGGCCCACCCTACCCGGGGGGGAACCACCCCCGGGGGGGCGGGGCCGACGGCCCCCCCCGCCGCCGGGCTGCATTGGGGGTGCGGCCGGGGCCGGCGGGGGGGGGGGGGGCCGGGGGGGGGGGCCGCCCCCCCCGCCGGGGGGGGGGGGGGGGGGGGCGGGCGGGGCGCCCCGGGGCCGCCCCACCACACCCGCGACTGAGATGTCGCCCTCGATCCCGGGTGGAAAACCTGCCCGGTGCGGGAGGACAGAAGGCCCGCGACGGAGTACCGTAGTTTGCGGAGAGGCCGCTCCCCCCGTGGCGGCCTCTCCCTTTTCACAGCCTCTCCCTTTTTTCGTGGCCCCTCCCGCGCGTCCCGCAGCGGCGTGTTCCGGTGGTGCGGGCCCTCACCCCGCTCCGGTCGGCCGTGGTCGGACCCGCCCGTTGTCCCCACCGGACCCGGTGGGGACGACGGCCGTCGGCTCAGAGAGTGGTTTCGCCGTTGAGGCCGAAGTAGTCGTGCCATTTGGTTCCGGGTTGGAAGGTGGTGCCGGTGGAGAGTCCGACGTAGACGTCGTTGGTGGT
>NZ_JBITJH010000033.1:0-50504 GCF_044459745.1 Micromonospora sp. NPDC050187 | reverse complement strand
TGCCCCTGCTCGCCGACGAATACCGCCGCAACCGCACCACCGGCGGCTTCATCATCATCGACGAAGCCACCAACCGCACCGTCGCCGCCGCCATGATCGTCGAAACCACCTGACAACTGGTTGCAGGGGGCCCTTCCTCATCACCAAACGGTAGGAAGGGTCCCCTGCAACCACCTCACCGCACGACCACGACCACCTCAGCCGCAGCCGACCGCCCGCGCACTGGTCTCCCAGAGCCGGGCGGCCAGCTGGCGGTCGGCGGCCTTCGGCAGTGGACGGCGGGGCCGCCGGTCGACGTAGTAACCGCCGTCGACCAGGCGCGCCGGGTCCTCGTGGGCCAGCCAGACCAGCGTGTCCGCGCCCCGCTCCGGGCTCCGGAACGGCAGCATCCGCATGCCCCACGCCACCAGCCGGCTCTCGTTGCCGAAGCGGGTCCGGACCATGCCCGGGTGGAAGCAGTGCGCCGGCACCTCCGGCCACCGGCGTGCGGCCTCGGCGGTGAACAGGATGTTCGCCTGCTTGCTGGTGCCGTACGCGCGGATCGGACGGTACCGGCGCAGGGCGGCGTTCAGATCGTCCGGATCGAGCGCGCCGCTGCGGTGCGCCGCCGAGGCGGTCACCACCATGCGACCGATCCGGTCCCGGAGCAGGTTGCTCAGCAGGAACGGGGCCAGGTGGTTCGCCTGGACGGAGAGTTCGAAACCGTCGATGGTGGTCACCGGCTGCAACACGATGGCACCGGCGTTGTGGGCCAGCACGTCGATCCGGTCGTACGCGGCGCGGAGCCGCTCGGCCAGCCCGCGCACGTCGTCCAGCACCGCGAAGTCGGCCCGGAACAGTTCGGGCTGTTCCCCGCCCGCCTCCCGCACCTGTTCCCCGGCGGCGGTCAGCCGGGCCGGGTCGCGGCCGACCAGTACCACCTGGTCACCCCGGCGGGCCAGGGCCACGGCGGCGGCCAGACCGATGCCCGAACTGGCACCGGTCACCACCACCAGTCGCCGTCGCGTGACATCTTCCACAGGTGCGTTCTCCCGCGTCATGGCGCGAGGTTACCGTGACGTAGCCGAGCCCCCGTGTCGTAGCCGAGCCCCCGTGTCGTCCCGTCCGCCGTCGTCGCCGGACGGGATTAGGAGTGCAGTCGATGGCCGCAGTTGGGCGTGCCCGCCGGTCCTGCCTGGCGGTGCCGGGTTCCGGCGTCAAGATGCTCGGCAAGGCGCAGGGGCTCCCGGCCGACCAGGTCTTTCTCGACCTGGAGGACGCGGTCGCCCCGCTGGCCAAGCCCGACGCCCGGAAGAACGTCGTCGCCGCGCTCAACGAGGGCGACTGGGCCGGTAAGACCCGGGTGGTCCGGGTCAACGACCTCACCACCCCGTGGACGTACCGGGACGTGATCGACGTGGTCGAGGGAGCTGGCGCCAACCTGGACTGCGTCATGCTGCCCAAGGTGCAGAACGCCGCTCATCCCGGACTACCCGGGCGACCCGTACCACTACATCCTCATGCGGATCCTGATGGCCGCCCGGATGCACGGCAGGCAGGCCATTGACGGGCCCTTCCTCCAGATCCGCGACGTCGACGGTTTCCGCGAGGTGGCGAAGCTTCCGCCGCGCTCGGCTTCGACGGCAAGTGGGTGCTGCACCCGGGTCAGATCGACGCCGCGAACGAGGTCTACTCCCCGGCCCAGGCCTACTACGACCACGCCGAGCTGATCCTCGACGCGTACGAGCACTGCACCTCGGAGGCCGGGGGCAGGCTCGGCGCGGTGATGCTCGGCGACGAGATGATCGACGAGGCGTCCCGCAAGATGGCGCTGGTGATCGCGGCGAAGGGACGGGCCGCCGGGATGACCCGGACCTCCGCCTTCACCCCGCCGACCGGCTGAGCGGTCGGCGGGTGCCGCCCGGACGCGCCGGGCCGGCACCCGCCCCCGATCAGTAGGTGCTGCTGCTCGACTGGGACACCGCGAAGACGATGAGCAGGATGTAGCCCACGATCGCCAGTCCGATGAGGCCGGTGAGGACCCAGCCGACGATGATCCCGGCCTTCGCCAGACCGTCGCCGTCCTCGCCCCGTTCCCGGATCTGCCGTCGAGCGACGTGACCGAGGATCGCGCCGATCGGAGCCGTGACACAGGAGGCGACCCCCATCACGGACAGGATCAGCGACACCAGGGCGAGGCTGTTGGTCTGGCGGATCGGCGGGTACGGGTACGCCGGGTAGCCGGTGGGAGGCGGGTAACCCGCCGGGGGGTAGCCGGCCGCCGGGTACGCCGGCACGGTGTAGGCGGGCGCCGCGTACGCGTCGGCGACCGGCTGACCGGGCACCGGCTCCGCCGGGGCGTACGGGTCGGTTCCGGTCGACTGCGCCGGTACGGGCGGGTCGGTCATCGACCGGGTCGGGTCGACCGGCGGGGCGGAGGAGGGGTCCGACCGGGCCGGGTCCTGCCACTGCGAGGGCGGGGGATATGTCATCAGGTCTTCTTCTCCGTCGTGTCCTGGCTGCGCCGTCAGGGTAGTCACCCGGGGCGAAAGCGGAACATCGCGTTACCGGGTGCCGCGTTGCCCGGACCCTGCCGAGCGGGCAGGATCGCGGCATGGCGATTGACGCGCGTGCCGCGGACCGTTCCGGCCGATCCCGTCGGGACGTGAGCCGCCCGGGGGCGGCCCGACGGAGCCGTGCCCCCCTCGCGGCGGCACTGACCGACCAGGACGAGCCGGTGCCCCTGCCCGAGCCGGTGACCATGCGACTGGACGGGCGGGTGGCGCTGGTGACCGGCGCCGGCAGTCCGGACGGCATCGGGTACGCCACGGCCCGTCGGCTCACCGATCTCGGTGCCCGGGTCGCCGTCGTCTCCACGACCCGGCGGATCCACGAGCGGGCCAGTGAGCTCGGGGCCACCGGATTCGTCGCCGACCTCACCGACGAGGCCGAGGTCGGCGCGCTGGCCGACGCCGTCGCCGAGCAGCTCGGCGAGGTCGAGGTGCTGGTCAACAACGCGGGTCTGGCCAGCCGGGCCAGCCCGGAGGTGCTCCGTCCGGTGGCGCAGCTGACCTACGACGAGTGGCGTACGGAGATCGACCGGAACCTGAACACCGCGTTCCTGTGCAGCCGGGCGTTCATCGGGGGGATGGCCGAGCGCGGCTGGGGGCGGATCGTGAACCTCGCGGCCACCGCCGGGGCGGTCAACGCCCTGCCGACCGAGGCGGCGTACTCGGCGGCCAAGGCGGGGGTGGTCGGACTGACCCGGGCACTGGCGATGGAGATGATCGCCGACGGGGTGACGGTCAACGCGGTCGCCCCGGGGACCATCCACACCGCGGCGTCGACCGTGGCGGAGATCAGACACGGCCTCGGCACCCCGGTCGGCCGGCCCGGTACGCCCGACGAGGTGGCCGCCGCGATCGTCTTCCTCTGCTCACCGGCCGCCTCGTACATCACCGGGCAGATGCTCGTGGTGGACGGTGGGAACAGCGTCCGGGAGGCGCAGTTCCGCTGACGTCAGGTGGTGGTGCCGCTGTTCGTCCCGGCCCACACCACCAGGCCGAGCCACCCGCAGCAGAACAGCAGATAGAGCCCGGTGAAGACGTAGCTGAGGATCAGGCCCCAGAGGGCGAGCTGGGCGCCGTCCTCGTGGGTCTGTCGGACCTGCCGGCGGGCCATGTGCCCGAGGACGATGCCGACCGGGGCGAACACGAACGCGAAGACCAGCGAGAGGATGGCCATCACGTTCATGCTTCCGCTGCCGGGCTGCGGTGGGCCGTACTGCCCGTACCCGGGCGGCGGCGTGTACGGCAACTGCTCGCCCCAGTGCGGCTGGCCGCCCTTGTGCGGCTGCTCGCCCCAACCCGGACCGGACGGTGGCGGGTAACTCACGACTTCCCTCCTCGCCGCCCGTTGGCGGAACGTCTTCTTTGCCGGACGCTAACAGTAGCGGTGGAGCTTTTCACAGGGATGTGTGGACCGGTCGCCTTGGCCCGGCCGCATGCCGGGCAGATGCTGACCGAACCTTCAGTCACCGCTCGGTAGGCCGTGGATTCCGCAGGCGGAGATGGTCCGACTCGCCCAGACAGCCGGCCTGACCGACGTGCAGCGGTCGATCCTCGGAGATCCAGAAGACCATCATCTCCCGGGGGCTGCTCCGCGAGTACGGGCTCTGATCCGCCCTCACCTGCTGGCTGGGGCGCGGCCCGGTGATGTTCCTAACCGGACACTGTCGAGTTGCCCGCACAGACGGGGCACCCTGCCCTCGCACCGGTCGACAGGGCCACCTCCGTTCCGGTGCAGGTCCGGGCGTCAGCGGCGGACGGTCGGACCCAGGTGGGGCAGGTCCGCCCGGACGGAGCTCCATCCGGGTGACTGCACCGAGGGGCGTGGCACCCCGGGCGGAGGGACCACCCGGCTTGCGTGGTCCGATGGACGGGGCAGCTTCAAAGGGCCCGGCAGGCCATGTCCCGCCGCATGCGGGGCCGGGCACCACCCGGCTGCGTGGTCCGATGGACGGGGCAACTCCAAAGGGCCGGCAGGCCATGTCCCGCTACAGGCCGGGTTCGGCTCCGGTGGCCCAAAGGTCGGACGCGTCGGTGCCGCCTCTCGCGTAGATGTGGTTCAGCGGCGGGTGAGACCGGCGGCGGCCCGCTCGACGATCAGACACCGGTCCTCGACGTAGTCGATGCCCGCCTCCTCGGCGATCCGACGGGCCTCGGGCGAGACGATCCCGAGCTGCAACCAGACCGCCGGCGCGCCGATCGCGACCGCCTCGCGGACCACCTCGACGGCGTCCTCGGCAGGACGGAAGACGTCCACCAGGTCCACCGGGTGCGGGATGTCGGCCAGGGACCGGTACACCGGCTCGCCGAACAGCTCGTCGGCGGTCGGGTTGACCGGGATGATCCGCCAGCCGTACCGCTGCATTTGGGCCGGCACACTGTGCGCGGCCTTGCGGGGATCGCGGGACGCGCCCACGACGGCGATCACGGCGGCGTCGGCGAGGATCTGCTGGGCGGTACGCACCCGTCGACTCTAACTCTGCCGGCCCGCCCGGCCGCCAAGGTGCGGCATGCTCGACCGGGCCGTCGCCGCCGGGGCTGCCAGCGCGGCGGGCCACTGCCGACGCGGCATATGGCCAGGACCCGAAGTTCCGCACCTGCTTGCAGCAGCAGCGGTCGGCTACGTCCTCGCCGTACCCCGCAACCAGCGGATCTCCGCGTCAGCGGACAGTTCTACCAACTCTGCTTCGGCCCCGCCGACACCAACCATGACGCGGTGATCCGCGTTGCCGGGCTCGGCGGGCCCGTCCCAATGTCGGCGCGGGATGTGTGCCGAGCGAGCGCGGCTCCGGCCGGACCCGATGGCTCCGGCCGGAGCCGTGTGAAACTGTCTCAGTGCTGGTGCTCGGCCAGCTTCTTGCGGACGTCCTCCATGTCGAGCGCCTGGACCTGCTCGATCAGGTTCTCCAGGGCCGACTCGGGGAGCGCGCCGGGCTGAGCGAAGACGATCACCCCGTCGCGGATCGCCATGATCGTCGGGATCGACCGGATGTCGAACTGTGCGCCCAGGGCCTGCTGCGCCTCGGTGTCGACCTTGCCGAAGACGATGTCCGGGTGCTTCTCGGAGGCGCGCTCGTAGACCGGGGCGAACCGCTTGCACGGGCCGCACCACTCCGCCCAGAAGTCGACCAGGACGATGCCGTCCTGTCCGGTCACCTCGTCGAAGTTCGCCGTGGTCAGCTCAACGGTTGCCATTCCAGTCTCCGATCAGCGCGGATTACGTACGCCAGGTGGAACCCGATGGGGTCACTCCGAATTCCCGCGAGTGCGGCCCCGAAACTCCGCAGCTCATCAGGGGGATCGAAGTACGTCTGTTAACACGTCGTGTGCCATCTGCACTTGCAGCCTGCACTTGCGTGACAAGCCGTAATGGGAGCGTTTCCATGAAAATCGACGGCCGTGTCGCTCGTCGTGCGATCGACGCCCCCTTGACAAGGGGGGATCCCAGCTGCGGTGATCGCTCCATCAGTGGATCTCCGTCACTCTCCGCACTGTAACGAAAGGGTAAATGTGACTTGCGTCTCTGTCCTGTGTTACATCTCGTGGGGCAGAATCTTTCCCATCAGAGCGTGGGCGGCGGGTGCCGGGGAGGGCCCCGCCGCTCATTGCGTCCGGACCCCTTCGGAGCTGCCTTAACCATCGATAAGGCATGCTGTGCCGAACGTCGTCGCCCTCACCTAAGGGGCCGGGATGTGGTTCGGTCGCTACTACGAGGAGTTCGCGGTCGGCGCGGTGTACCGGCACTGGCCCGGCAAGACCGTCACCGAGTACGACGACCACCTCTTCTGCCTGCTCACCATGAACCACACCCGCTGCACACGGACGCGCACTACGCGGAGACCGCGAGCCAGTTCGGGCGGAACGCATCGCCAACCTCGAGGTCGAGTCACTGCGGCACGTCGCTCCCACCTTCCACGGCGACACCATCTACGGCGAGACCACCGTGCTCGACAAGCGTGAGTCGACGTCCCGGCCCGACCGGGGTGTGGTCTCGGTGGAGACCCGGGGCTACAAGCAGGACGACGCCCTGGTCTGCGTCTTCCGCCGCCGGGTGATGATCCCCAAGCGGGAGTACGCGCTGGCAGCCGTCCCGGAGGGCGTCGACCCGGAGTGACCCAGCTTCCCCGAGCCCCGCTGACCCGGGCCGGGCGCCGGGTTCGCGCCGTAACGGGGAGGTCCGGCGTCCGGTCGCCCGGTGGCCGGCATATGCTGGCGCCGGAGGTTCCCATGAGCCACTCCCTCGCCGGAGAGCCGCCCGCCGCCGGCCGTCGCGCCGCACCGCTGACCACCGCCGTCTACTCCGCCGCCGAGTGGGACCTGCTCACCGGACTGCCCGGTCGGGTCGTGGCCGTGGCCGCCGCCCCGGCCGCCGGCCGACCGAACCGTGGCGTCGCCGCCGGGCTCGCGGGCCTGGAGGCGGTGGCCGCCGGACGGGCCTTCGACAGCGACCTGGTGCGCGCGGTGGTCGCCACCATCTACGCCCGGCACGACGAACCCACCCCTCCCGCTCGGGCCGGTTGGGGGCGTCGCCGCCGTGGATCCGCCCCGACCGACCCGGTGGAACTGCTCGCCGACTGCCGGGCGGCCACCCGGGTGCTCCGCCGTCGGGCCGACCCGGCCGACTCGGCGGTGTACCGGCAGTGGGTGCAGTCGATCGCGGCCCGGGTCTGCCGGGCGGACCCCGGCGGGTGCCCGCTCGGCCCGGTCGACCAGCGTCTCCTGGACCGGCTGGGAGTGGCGTTGGGTCTGCGCTGAGGCGACGGGCGGGCACCGTACGCTGTGCCAGCGTGACCGGTGACCAGCTCGACGTCGGCGTGGGACCGTGGCCCGGGGATCCACCCGACGACCCCCGCTACGACCCGGAGCTGCTCGCCGAGGGCGACCGGCGCAACGTGGTCGACCGGTACCGCTACTGGCGGCGGGAGGCCGTGGTCGAGGATCTGGACCGCCGCCGGCACGACTTCCACGTGGCGATCGAGAACTGGCAGCACGACTTCAACATCGGCACCGTGGTGCGCAACGCCAACGCCTTCCTCGCCGCCGAGGTGCACATCGTCGGGCGGCGGCGCTGGAACCGGCGCGGCGCCATGGTCACCGACCGCTACCAGCACGTCCGCCACCACGAGACGATCGAGGAGTTCGTCGCCTGGGCGGCCGGGCGGGACCTGCCCGTCGTCGGCATCGACAACCTGCCGGGGTCCTGTCCGCTGGAGACCACCACGCTGCCCCGGCGCTGCGTGCTGCTCTTCGGCCAGGAGGGACCCGGCCTCTCCGAGGCGGCCCGCGCCGCCTGCGACCAGCTCTTCTCGATCGCCCAGTACGGCTCGACCCGGTCGATCAACGCCGGGGTGGCCAGCGGCGTCGCCATGCACGCCTGGATCCGGGAGCACGCCGGCCCGCCCCCGGCCTGACCTGTGCTTTCTCCGTCCGTTACCAGGTGACGGGCCGGACGTGACCGAAAAGGCCGCTCCGCTTGACGGGGTGACGATCCGGGGTGACCGTGTGGATATGAGTGTTTCGGTGAGCTGTCCGCGGTGTGGCGGACCGGTACGGGGGCCGGACCTGATGCACACCGAGTCGCGTTGTCTGGCCTGCGGGCCCGTCCCCCCGCTGCACGTCCCGGAGCACATCGGCCCGGAGATCGTGTCGAGCGTGGTGGAACGGATCATGGCCGGTCCGGCCGGGGAGGCCCCGGCGGTCCCGCTCTGGTCCCCGTGGCCGCTGCCGCCCGGCTGGACCGTGACCGGGGTCGGCTGGGCCGGCGACGACCGCACCGGGGTCCGCGCCACCGTGGTCGCCTGCGCCGGTCCCGCCCCGCTCGGTGGTGGCCCCGCCGACGTGGTCTTCGTCGCCGAGGAGCCCGGCGTGGGGCTCGGCACCCGACTCGCCGGCACACCCGGTCCGGATCCGGGACCCCGGCTGACCGAGGCGCTGGCCGATCCCGGCCCGGGGCACCCCGGGCACGTCGCCACCGCGAAGATCCGGGTGGGGGGCCATCCCACTCCACTGTGGCTTGTCGATTCCTCGACAGATCGAAGCGCGTACGCCGGAGAGGCTCGGGGAATGTGGCTCCATGCGATAGCCTGGCCGGCGAGCGCGGGTTACCTCCTCGCGGAAGACGTCGTCCTCCACGACCTGACCGAGTGGACTCCGCCCGAGCTCGTGTACGGTGCGCCCTCTCCGTACCTGCACGGGAAGGCTTGACAAGCAGTGAGGCTTGACAAGTCTCCCGGAATGCCGGAGAACTGACGCAGTATTCACCGTACGACACCTGACTGATACTCTGGGTGCCGCTGCGGTATGGGACCCGGCACCGCGCGAGAGGATGGGCCCGTCATGGTCAAGAAGGTCCTCACCTGGGCCGGAGTCGCGTTCTTGATTTTCTTCATCGCGTTCCAGCCAAACTCCGCCGCTGACGTCTTCAAGTCGCTCGGCGGGGGCATCATGGACATTGCGCAGGGCTTCGGCGACTTCTTCACCAACCTCTTCGCCTAGCCAGCGATGGGAAGCCCCTCCGGCCTGCCCCCCGACCCCGACGATCCCGACCGGGAGCGCCGGGAGCGCGACACGGAGCCCATCCCCCGGTATCGCGCGGACGACGACCCGCCGCCGGGCTACGGCCCGGAGCGCGGCGAGCGCTCCTCCTATCCGGACGACCTCGGCTACCCGGTCGACGGGCCGCCCTATCCGGACGACGCCCGCTCGGGCCGCACCTGGGTCCGCGATCCGGAGGCCGAGTACCAGCCGCCGGTCTTCTCCGACGACGAGCTGGCCGGTCTCCGGGCGGACGCCGCCGGCTCGGCGCCGCGCCGGGTGCTGCCCCTGGAGGACGAGCCCAGCTCGCTGGTGGCCCGTTACCTCTTCCCCACCGAGCGGTACCGCGGTGAGTGGAAACGGCACTGGATCCACCTCACCACGCCGATCCTGATCGGGGTGGCCGCGACCTTCGTCCTCGGCTACCTCTCCGGCGCGCTCGCCAACCGGAACATCGGCCCGCTGACCACCATCGCCGTGCTGCTCTGGTTCGCGGTCATGGGCTGGGTCGCGTGGAAGGTCGCGGACTGGTGGTACGACCGCTTCATCCTGACCAACAAGCGGGTCATGGTGGTCAACGGGATCATCACCCGTAAGGTCGCGATGATGCCGCTGGCCCGGGTCACCGACATGAAGTACGAGCAGACCCCGACCGGCCGGGCTCTCAACTACGGCACCTTCGTGCTGGAGTCCGCCGGCCAGGACCAGGCACTCCGCGAGATCAAGAACCTGCCCAACCCGAACGAGCTCTACCTGCGCGTCGTCGAGGAGATGTACGAACCGCAGGCGGTCGAGGCGCGGTTGGGCAAGGAGGCCGACGAGGCGAAGGCGGACGACGGGGCGTAGGTTTTCGTCCGAACATCGGAGGAACACGCACCTATTTGCCGTCGACCCGGCTCTCCGGGCATGGCAGCCTGCCACCTACAGGGGCGGGAGGTGAGCGGTGACCGACAGGGACAGCCTCGAGGAGGAGTTCCGCGAGTTCGTCGCGGCCCGTTCCGGTGCCCTGCTGCGTACCGCCTACCTGCTCGCCGGGGACTGGGCCACCGCCGAGGACCTGCTCCAGACCGCGCTGACCAAGACCTACCTGGCCTGGAAGCGCAACGGCGGGATCGACGCCGTGGAGCCGTACGCCCGGCGGGTGCTGGTGAACACCTCGACGAGCTGGTGGCGACGCCGCTGGCACGGTGAACGCCCCACCGAGGTGCTCCCCGAACGGGCCGCCACCGACGAGATCGAGCAGCAGCTCGACCGGGACCTGCTCTGGCGGCACCTGCGTGCCCTGCCGGTCCGGCAGCGGGCGGTGCTGGTGCTGCGCTACTACGAGGACCTCTCCGAGGCGCAGACGGCGGCACTGCTCGGCATCTCCGTCGGCACGGTGAAGAGCCAGACCTCGCGGGCCCTGAACACGCTGCGCCGCCGGCTCGGCACCGAGGAAGCTCTCGACCTGTCCGCCCGGGCGGCCACCCCGGACGACACCGGGGCACCCGCCGGGCCGCCCGCCTCGGCGGCACGGGCCCGCGCGGTGCCGCGTACCCCGGTACGGCCGGTGGCACCGCGACCCGCCGCCGGCACCGGGGCCGGCGCGGATCCCGGCGTCGAGTCCCGGCCGGTCCCCGCGCCGGCCCGGCCGCCGGTGCTCGCCACCCGGCTTCCCGCGTCGACCGGGGAACACCGGTGAACCGCCCCGACAACCCGCACGGCGGTCCGCAGCGTCCATTCCGTGTGGCGCGGGAGGACCTGGAGCAGGCGTTGCGGGAGACCCTGGCCCGGCAGGTCAGTGCGCCCCGGCCGCTCGCCGTCGACCCGGCCGGTCAGGCGGTACGCCGTGCCGAGCGACTGCAACGGCGACGGACCCTGACCGGGGTGGCCCTGGCCGCCGTCGCGACCGTGGCGGTCAGCACCGGCATGGCGCAGCTGGACACCGACACCGCGCGGTACACCAGCCCGACCGTGGTGCTCGGCGACCCGACCGGGCCACCCGCCACGTCGACCGTGCCAGCGGTGCGCCTCGACGGGCCGGTCTTCGCGGGGCTGTCGCTGGTCGCCGGCTCCACCCTGGTCGTCGACGGCCAGGGAACGGACCTCGGTGGGATCGGTCCGGTCGAGCGGGGGCTGCGCACCGGGGAGGGCTGGCTGTTCGTCGGCACCCCCGGGGCGGCCGGGCGGACGGTCTGGGCGTTGGCGGGCAACGGCACCTCGCGGGTGCTGCTCGCCGGGGCGGACGCGGTGGCCGTGGACCCGACCGGCCGGCGTCTCGCCTGGCGGGACGGGACCGAACTCCTCGTCGCGTCGATCGTCAACGGTCAACTGCTGCTCCCGGGGCTGCGGACCCCGGCCCCCGAGTCGGCCGCGCCGGTCGGTTTCGTCGGTGACGACATCCTGGTCCGGGTGCGCCCGGACCGGGCCGGCTTCGCCCTCTGGCGGGCCGACGGCAGCCCCTTCCAGGCCGGCGCGGACCGCTCCGTCCTCGACGTCTACGGCCAACTGCCGGACGGACGGCTGGTCGCCCGGGTCACCGCGTCGCCCCGGCCGTGCCTGGCCCTGCTCGACCCGGCCCGCGCCCTGGCCGTCTCGGCCACCGGCTGCGCGGTGCCCGCGATCGGGGACGGGCCGGGGTCGGTCTCCCCGGACGGGCGGTGGCTGCTGGTGAACGCCGCCACGGGCAGCCGGTCCGCCGACGCCACCGCCCTGCTGGTCGACCTCGCCAAGGCCTTCGGCACCCAGCCGGTGGCCCGTCCCGTGGGGCCGGCGGTGGCCGGCCCGGCGGCCTGGCCGGAGGCCGAGGTCGCCTACCCGGCGGTCGACGGGACGCTGGTGCGGTTCGAGCTCGACCGGAACCCGGTGCGGGTTACGGCGGCGCTGGTGCCGGGACTGCCGGCGGGCCAGCGCCCCGCGCTGGTCACCGCAGCGGCCCGCTGACCGCCGCCCGCCGCACCGCAGCCGGTAGCGTCCGGACCGTGACCCCGCGACCCTCGTCCGCCCCGCCCCGGATCGACCTGCACACCCACTCCACGGCCAGCGACGGCACGCTGACCCCGGCCGAGCTGGTGCGGGCCGCCGCCGACGCCGGACTCGACGTGGTGGCGATCACCGATCACGACACCACCGCCGGGTGGGAGCCCGCACTGCGGGCCCTGCCGTCGGGACTCACGCTCGTCCGGGGCGCGGAGATCTCCTGCCTCTGGAACGGCGTGCGCCCGGGCGTGTCGCTGCACCTGCTCGCGTACCTCTTCGATCCGGACTCCCCGGCGCTCGCCGCCGAGCTGGCCCGGGTCCGGGCCGCCCGCGAGATCCGTGGGCAGCGCATCGTCGAGCTGCTGCGGGCCGACGGGGTAGAGCTGGACTGGACGGAGATCCACACGGCCGCGGCCGGCGGCTCGATCGGCCGCCCGCACATCGCGGCGGCACTGATCCGGGCCGGGCTGGTGGCGACCACCACCGAGGCGTTCGGCCCGCAGTGGCTGGGCTGGCGGTACCGGGTCCCCAAGGACGACATCGACGTCTTCCGGGCGGTGGAGCTGGTCCGGGCGGCCGGCGGCGTGCCGGTCTTCGCCCACCCCCGGGCCAGCCGGCGGGGCCGGATCGTGCCGGACGAGCTGATCGTCGAGCTGGCCGAGGCGGGCCTGGCCGGTCTGGAGGCCGACCACGAGGACCACTCGCCGGCCGAACGGGAGCACGTCCGGGCCCTCGCCGACCGGCTCGGGCTGATCGTGACCGGCTCGTCGGACTTCCACGGCACGCACAAGACCGTCCGGCTCGGCGCCCACACCACCGGCCCGCAGGCGTACGAGCGGATCGTCGCGCAGGCCGGCGGGGTGGGCCCGGTCGTTTCGGACTGACCCCTCTGCGGCCCGCCCGGGGCGTCGCTACGGTGATCGAATGGACGCCAAGCTGTTCGGAGAGGTCTTCGTGACCCTGCTGGTCATCACCGACCCGCCGGGCATGATGCCGATCTTCCTCGCGCTCACCGGCCCGATGTCGGCGCGGGACCGCAACCGGGCGGCCTGGCAGGCGGTGGCGCTGGCCCTCGGCGTGATCGTGGTCTTCGCGGTGGCCGGGCAGACCCTCCTCGACTACCTGCACGTGGACCTGCCGGCCCTCCAGGCCGCCGGTGGGCTGCTGCTGGTGCTGGTCGCTCTGGAACTGCTCACCGGCAAGGCGGACGACCCCAGCCAGCAGTCCACCTCGAACATCGCCCTCGTGCCGCTGGGCACCCCGCTGCTGGCCGGCCCGGGTGCCATCGTCGCGACGATGCTCTTCGTGCAGCAGGCGGAGGGCGCCTCCGACGTCAGCGCCATCGCGGCGGCCATCGTCGCGGTGATGATCACCGTCTGGATCGTGCTCCGCTTCTCCGGCGGGATCGTCAAGGTGCTCCGCCCCGGCGGGATCGAGGTGCTCACCCGGATCGCCGGTCTGCTGCTGGCCGCGATCGCCGTCCAGCTCATCGCGGACGCGATCGCCGCGTTCGTGACGCAGTACGCCAATCTGGCCTGACTCGCCGGGTTACCCGACTGTCGTACCGGGATGGCAGGATCGCGGGGTGCGACGTTCCCCAGCCGACCGGCCCGGCCGCGCCGCCGGAGGCCGTGCCCCCCGCCCCCGTGCCGGTGAGCCCGAGCAGCTCGGCTTCGCCGGCATGCCGGAGCGGCTCTTCGTCTGCACACCGAGCAAACTCGGGGCGTACGCCGACTGCCCCCGGCGCTACCGCTACTCCTACGTCGACCGTCCTGCCCCGCCGAAGGGGCCGCCGTGGGCGCACAACTCCCTCGGCGCGAGCGTGCACACCGCCCTGAAGAACTGGTATGCGCTGCCCGCCGACCGGCGTCGCCCGGAGGCGCTGGCCGCCCTACTCAAGGGCACCTGGGTCCGCGACGGCTACCGCGACGACGAGCAGGAACGGACCGCCTACCGCCGGGCGCTGTCCTGGCTGGAGGCGTACGTCGACACCCTCGACCCCGCCGACGAGCCGGTCGGGGTGGAACGGACGGTGGCGGCGAAGACCGCCGTGCTGGCGCTCAACGGCCGCGCCGACCGGATCGACTCCCGTCCCGGCCCGGACGGCCCCGAGCTGGTCATCGTCGACTACAAGACCGGCCGCGCCGGGCAGGACCCCGACGACGCCCGGGGCTCCCAGGCGCTGGCCCTCTACGCGTACGCCGCCGAGCGGGTGTTCCGCCGGCCGTGCCACCGGGTCGAGCTGCACCACCTGCCGACCGGCACGGTCGCCGCGCACGACCACACCCCCGAGTCCCTGGCCCGACAGGTCGGCCGGGCCGAGGACACCGCGCGGGACATCATGGCCGCCGAGCGGGCCGTCGCCGACGGGACCGAGCCCGACGAGGCGTTCCCCACCCTCCCCGGCACGCACTGCGGCTGGTGCGACTACCGGCGGACCTGCCCGGACGGGGCACGGGTCCCCGGTCGGGAGCCGTGGTCCGCCGTGGAACGTCTCACCGAGGCCGCCCCCGGGGACTGACCTGGCGGAAGCCGCTCCCGGAGACCAGCCCGACGGGACGCGGGCGTCACCGGGTTCCTCAGCGCGGCAGGGCCGGGGCGGCGAGCCGGGCGGCGCGGGCCTTGGCGGCCTGCTGGATCGGGCCCTCGCGGTAGCGCTGCGGCACGGCGGCCAGTGCCAGGCGCAACCCCCGCAGGCCCACCTCGGCGGAGAGGGCGGTGGTGGGCAGTCCGAGACCGCCGTAGAGCCGTCGGGCCCAGCCGGGCAGCAGACCCAGCGCCGTACCGGCGACGCCGAAGTAGGCCCAGCGGGGCGGACCGAGGGTGAGGCCGAGCCGTACCGGCAGGCTGAACCTCCCGGGCAGCGGCGGGGCGGTGAGGAACAGCGCGGTCTCCGCCGCCTCCCGGGTCATCCGCAGCTCCGGGCGGATCCGCCGGTAGTACCCCGCCACCTCGGCGGCGGTGCCGGGGACGGTGTCCGGGTCCAGCCCGACCAGGGCCGCCGCGCGGCGCTGCTCGGTGTAGTAGCCGTCCACCTCGGCGTCGGTCAACGGCAGCCCGCCCCGTCGGGCGGTGGTGACGAACGACTCGACCTCGGTGACGTGCACCCAGCGGAGCAGGTCCGGCTCGTCGACCCGGAACCGCTCCCCGGTGACCGGGTCGACCGCCCGGAGCCGGGCGTGCAGGGCCCGCAGCCGGCGGCCGGCCGCCTCCGCCTCGGCGGTGGTGCCGTAGATCGTGGTCGCCACGTAGGTGGAGGTGCGCAGCAGCCGTCCCCACGCGTCGCGGCGGTAGTTGCTGTTCTGCGCCACCCCGGCCATCGCCCGGGGGTGCAGGGCCTGGAGGTAGAGCGCCCGCAGGCCGGCCACGAGCAGGACGGGTTCCTCGTGCACCTTCCAGGTCACCGAGGCGGGACCGAAGAGGCCGAGGTCATCGGATTCCACCGATCAAGAGTGCCACGCCCGGGGACGTGTCGCGCCCCCTGCGGGTCAGACGTCGGCGCGGCGGCGGGCCTGGCAGGCGGGGCAGAGCCCCCAGAAGGTCACCTCGGCCTCGTCGACCTCGAAGCCGTGGGCGGTGTTCGGATCGAGGCAGGGGGCGCTGCCCACGGCGCAGTCGATGTCGGCGATCTCGCCGCAGCCCCGGCAGACCACGTGGTGGTGGTTGTCCCCGGCCCGTGCCTCGAACCGGGCGGGACTGCCGGCCGGCTCGATCCGGCGGGACAGACCGGCCCGGGAGAGCGCGCCGAGGACGTCGTAGACCGCCTGGGTGGAGACCGAGTCCAGCCGCTCGCGGACCCGCCGGGTGACCTCCTCGACCTCGAGGTGCCCGCCGGCGGCGAGGACGTCCAGGACGGCGAGCCGGGGTCGGGTGACCCGCAGGCCCTTCGACCTGAGCAGCTCCTCGGCACGGGACATGGATCCATCACAGCACGCCGCCCGGGGGGCGACGACCGGCCTCCAGGGACACGTGGCCCCGGCCACAGCCCAGGTCATTACCGGTGGCGCTGAACCGGATCCGGCCGGAGTGCGTGTGTTCGGGCGGGACCCGGGTGCGACGTACGCTGGCGGGGCGCGGAACCATCGGAGGTGGCGGGTGTTCGAGAAGGTCGCTGGGTTGCCGGGACACGTCTTGGTCGTGCACGCCGTCGTGGTGTTCGTGCCGTTGCTGGCGCTGCTGGCCGTCGCCTACGGGGCGCTGCCCCGGTGGCGTGACCGCCTCGGCTGGGCGGTGGCGGCGCTGGCCGTGGTGACGCCCGTGGTCGCCTGGGTGGCGACCGAGTCCGGCGAGGCGTTCGAGCGGGTGCTCCGGGACGGCGGTTACCCGCCGGAGATCCTCTCCCAGGTCGAGACTCATGCCGCGTACGGCGACCGGCTGCTCTGGACCACCGTGGCGCTGGCCGTCGCGGCGATCGCGTTGCTGCTGGCGACGAGCGGCCGGGCCCGTGCCCGCGCGCTGCCGTCCTGGCTGCCGGTGGTGCTGACGGTCGTGGTGGTCGGCCTGGCCGTGCTCGCGACGATCTACGTCTACCTGACCGGCGAGACGGGCGCCCGGGCGGTCTGGGACGGCGTGGTCTGACCGGAGTCGGCGTCCGGGCCGGCCCCGGGCTCGACCGGTCGCACCCGGACCGGCGCGGGCTCGACCTGTCGCAACGGGCGCGGCCGGGCTCGACCTGTCGCACCGGGCACGGTCGGGTTGGACCTGTCGCGCCGGGTGCCGCTCAGAACAGCACCCGCGAGCAGATCAGGCAGATCACCCCCAGCAGCACCACCCCGGCCACCGCTCCCACCACCTGGGTGACCCGTTGGGCCCGCTGCTCGGCGGCGTCCAGCGCGTCCGCGTCCTGCGACGGGAGCCGGCGCGGCGGCGGAGCTTGCAGGTGCAGCGGGGGACGCCAACCCGGCGGGGGCGCGGTGGTGGGCGGGGGACCGGCGTAACCGCCGGCCGGCGGGGTGGCCGGCGGCGGGGGCGGTGGTGGCGTGGGCTCGCCGTCCGGCGGCCGACGCCAGTAGTCGTCCTCGGAACCTTGGGGCGTCGTCACGCCGTCCGACGCTACCGGGAGCCGGCACGCGGCACCGGGACGCGGCTCGCGCAGACGACCGTGGCGGTCGCCCGCCCGGCACCGGGCCGATCCGCGCTCGGCTACGCTCTTTGCTCGTGAGCACGGAGGATCGGCTGCCGCACACGCCCGGCGACGACGACCGCGTCGTCGACCTGGGCGACGACTTCGTGGTGCTTCCCGAGCAGACCACCGACGACACCGACCGGGGCTGGGGTGAGTCAAGCGGCGACAACGACGACCGGTTGCTCGCCGAGCGCCCGCCGCACTGGGACTGACACCCGGGCGGGCTGCGGTCAGCCGCGCACGATGACCGCGAACCGGCTGCCCTCCGGTTGCCCGACCACCCGTTCCGCCTGCGGCGGCGCGAGCGCCAGGTAGAGCGCGGACGAGCCGTCCAGGTCACCCGCGCCGACCACGTCGAGGACCAGTGCCCGGGAGGCGAGCAGGACGGTCGTGGCCGGACCGGCGGCGGGCAGCGCCAGCAGGTCCACGCGGCTTCCCGGCCGGACGACGGCGAGGGCGGCCGGCTCGGCCAGGCGCACCGGCACCCCGACCGTGCCGCCGGGCAGCGGAAGCGCCCCACCGGCCCGGTCACCGGCCCCTCCGTCGGCCGCCGCCGGTGGCGGGCCGGTCGGTGCGGAGGAGGCCGGGGCGGGACCGGCCGGGGCGGAGGCCGTCCCGGCGGGAGCCGCACCGGGGGCCGGACCGCAGCCGGGCGGGGCGTACAGGACGGTGGCGGCCAGACCGAGGAGCGTGGCGACGAGCCCCGCCCGCAGCAGCGGGCCCGCACCGGGCCGGCCCCGCCACCGGACCGGACGTAGTGACCGTTCGCCGACCGTACGGCCGAAGCCCATGCCCGCCTCCCTCACCCGTGGTGACGGCGTCGGGGCGGTCCGTTGGCCCTGGCCCCGGTCGACGCCGGATCGACGCGCGGAAACGCGTCGGGTCAGCAGGCTAGGCGGTGGGAAACGGCGACGCGGGCCGCCTGTGGACGACCCGCGTGCCTGTGGATGACGCCCGGCGGCGGAGTGGATCTGCTATGGCAGGGCCACCGCTGCGGGGACGGTCAGGAGGAGGAGCTGGCGGCGGGGGCCTTGGTCGCCGACGAGCCGCCCGAGGAACTGCCCGACGAGCCGCCGGAGCCGTTGCCGCCGGCCGTCGAAGAGGACGACGACGAGGACGACGAGGAGCCGGAGTCGCCGCCGGACGACCCGTTCGACGACGAGTCGGACTTGCCCGCCTTGCCACCGGTCAGCGAGTCCGCACCCGAGGAGCGCGAGTCGGTGCGGTAGAAGCCGGAGCCCTTGAAGACGATGCCGACCGAGTTGAACAGCTTGCGCAGCCGACCCGCACACGCCGGGCACTCGGTGAGCGGCTCGTCAGAGAAGGACTGCACCGCCTCGAGCTGGTGGCCGCACGCGGTGCAGGCGTACTGGTACGTGGGCACGTTCTCCTCCGGATCTGGCACGGCCTGTTGGCACTCGACCTATTCGAGTGCCAATGGTGCGTCATCCGACCCGGGTTCGTCCAGCCGGTGTGGTCAAGCCGTGGTCAACTCCCGCAACCCGCCGGTCGGCGTGACCACCGCCCGGACCGGCCGGTCGTGCGGCTCGGCGGGCAGCCGGTCGACCAGCTCACCGTCGTGCAGCAGGGCGACCGTCGGAGTCCCGGCGGACACCCGGGCCAGCGCCCGGTCGTACGATCCGCCGCCCCGGCCGAGGCGGATCCCGCGCCGGTCCACCGCCAGCGCCGGCACGACCACCAGCTCCGCGCCGGCCACCGCCGCCCGCCCCAGCCGGGGACCGGCCGGCTCCCGCATCCCCCGGCCCGCCGCGACCAGGCCGCCCGGGCCGGTGTACCCGGCCCAGTCCAGGTCCAGGTCGTCGCGGAGCACCGGCAGCAGCAGCTCCGCCCCCGGGGGAAGCGCCGCGCGCAGCACCTCCGGCAGGTCGCCGCCCGGCTCGGAGCCCACCGGCACGTACCCGGTGATCCGGCGCGGGCGCAGCCGGCGTACCAGATCGACCAGCGCGACCCCGACGGCGGTCGCGGCGGTGGCGCGCTCGGCGACGCCCAGGGCCCGGCGGCGCGCGAGCAGGTCAGCGCGGGTCTGCCGCTTCGTCCCGGGGGTCGCTTCCGCTTCATCAGAAAAATCCGTCACGCAACACTCCTGACGCAACGCTCATCCAACGGTGCCGCTGTGTCAGCATCGCAGCATCGGGCGTGGGACTTCCAGGGGGAAGAGTGACGCTACGCGGACGGTTGACCGCAGCCTTCCTCACGGTGGTGCTCGGTCCGGTCCTGCTCGGGGCGTTCTTCGTCGGCACCACCCTGGCCACGGTCGACCAGCGGCGCTCCGCCGAACGGCTCGAACTGGCCGTCGGGGCCGTCCGGACCTCCGTCGACGCCCTCTGCCAGCAACTGCGTGCCGCCGCCGACGCGGTCGCGCTCAGCGGCGCGGACCCGGTCGGCCGGGCCGGCGCCGCCACCCAGGTGGTCGGCCGGGGACTCGCCGCCGCCGTCCTGGTAACCGACGTGGCCGGGCGCACCGCCTACACCACGCCCGGCGCGCCGGAGCGTCCCTGGCTGGACTGCGCAGGCACCCGCCGGCTCGACGGCCCGGTCCGGGCGCTCACCGCCGAGGTGGAGCTGCGCGACCGCGCCGGGGCCGTGCTGGGCCGGGTCGCCGCCGCCCAGCTCGTCGACCCCGGATTCGTGGCCCGGCTCGCCGCGGTCACCGGGGTCGAGGTCACCCTTCTCACCGGCGACGCCGGCATCGGGCAGACCACCGAGGCGAGCGGGGCACGCGACGAGGTGCTGGCCGCCGCCGCCCCGGTCGGCGACGACCGAATCACCGGCACCGGGGACGGGCGGTACGTCCGCCGCGCCGGACCGGCCCCCGGCCAGCCGCTGCCCCTGCTCCTCTCCGTTCCCGGCGACCAGTCACCGGGCCTGCACGCCGCCCTGGTCGCCGCGGTGCTGCTCGCCGGGCTCCTCGCCGTGCTCGCCGCCGCGCGGCTGGCCCGGGTGACCACCCGGCCGCTGGCCGAGCTGGCCCACGCCGTCGAGCGGGTCGCCCGGGGCGACCTGACCGCCCGGGTGCCGGTGCGCAGCTCCGACGAGATCGGCCGGCTGGCCGGCACGTTCAACCGGATGACCCGGGAGACCCAGTCCTACGTGGCCGCCCTGACCAGGAGCCGGGACCAGATGCGCGGCCACCTCGCGGTGCTCGGCGACACCCTCGCCAGCACCCACGACCTGGACCGCATCCTCCGGGTCATCCTGCACAGCGCGATCGCGGCGACCGGCGCGCGGACCGGCACGGTGCTGCTCGTGGAGGAGGACGGCGTCCTCGTCGGGCGGTGCGCGACCGGTCCGGACGGCGACGACGTCCCGGAGCCGGCCGCCCTGCGGGTGCCGGTCGGCAGTGGCGTCGTGGGGACGGTGGCGGCCACCGGCGAGCCCCGGCGGGGGCGGGTCGAACCGGGCGACGGGCCGCCCGGCGGGGCGGACGGCCGGACGTACGTGGCGGTGCCCTTCGCCGCTCCCGGTGCGACGGCCGACGTCCCCTGGCGGTCCGCTCCCCCCGGCGAGGCCGCTCCCGGCACGCTCGGCGTGCTGGTCCTCTACGACCGGCTCGGCGCGGACGGGTTCGACGACCACGACCTGGTGACCCTGCGGACGTTCGCCGGGCACGCGGCGGTGGCAGTGGAGAACGTCCGGGTGCACGAGGAGGCGCAACGGCTCTCGCTGACCGACCCGCTTACCGGGCTCTGGAACTACCGCTACCTGCGCGAGTCGATCCGCCGGGAGGTGGAACGGGCCAGCCGCTTCGGCCGGATGCTCAGCGTCCTCGCCCTGGACCTGGACCTGTTCAAGAAGGTCAACGACACGTACGGGCACGCCGTCGGCGACGCCGTGCTGGTCGAGTTCGCCCGCCGGGTGCGCGGCGAGATCCGTGAGGTGGACCTCGCCTTCCGGCAGGGCGGCGAGGAGTTCGTGCTGCTGCTGCCGGAGACCGACGCCCGGGGTGCGGCGATCGTGGCGGAACGGCTGGGGGCGGTGGTCCGGGACGGTCCGTTCGAGGCCGAGTCGCACTCGGGCGTGCCGGCGGCCGCGCCGGTGCGGATCGCGGTGACCGTGTCGGTGGGCATCGCCGTCTACCCCGACCACGGCAGCACCGCGCAGCAGGTGCTCGACGCCGCCGACGACGCCCTGTACGCGGCGAAGGCGGCCGGCCGGGACACCTACCGGGTCGCCCCGGTGCCGGTCCGCCCCACCGCCGAGGAGATCACGGTCCGGGCGGCGGCGGTCCCGCCGGAGGACGGGATGCCCCGCGCCGGTGCCGGTGGAGGCGCGCGTCACGCCGCCGACGGCGGCGCGTCTTCCGGGCCACACCCGCCACGGCAGAGCCGTGGCCGATAGTCTCGCGACATGTCGGAGCAACCAGCGAATCCTTCAACGGCGCCCACCTCGACCGGCCGCCGGAGGGCGGTCAAGGCCGTCATCCCGGCCGCCGGTCTGGCCACCCGCTTCCTGCCTGCGACGAAGGCGGTGCCCAAGGAGCTGCTGCCGGTGGTCGACCGGCCGGTGTTGCAGTACATCGTCGAGGAGGCCACCGCAGCCGGGATCGGCGACGTCCTGCTGATCACCGGCCGGGGCAAGACCTCGATGGTCGACCACTTCGACCGCCGCCCCGACCTGGAGACGCGGCTGGAGGAGAAGGGCGACGCCGAGCGGCTGGCCGCCGTCCGCCGCCCGAGCGAGCTGGCCGAGATCTACACCTGCCGGCAGCCCGAGCAGCTCGGCCTCGGCCACGCCGTCGGGTACGCCGAGTCCCACGTCGGCGACCAGCCCTTCGCGGTGCTCCTCGGCGACGAGTTCGTCAAGCCGTCCGAGCCGCTGCTGCCGGCCATGTTGGAGCTCCAGGCCCGCACCGGCGGCATCGTGCTCGCCTTCTTCGAGGTCGATCCGGCCGAGACCAAGCGGTACGGCATCGCCTCGGTGGAGCCGGCCGAGGCGGAGCTGACCGACATCGGCGAGGTCGTCCGGGTCACCGGAATGGTGGAGAAGCCGAAGCCGGAGGAGGCCCCGAGCAACCTCGCCGTCCTCGGCCGGTACGTCCTGCCCGGCACGATCTTCGACGCGATCCGCCGGACCGGGCCGGGCAGCGGCGGGGAGATCCAGCTCACCGACGCGATGGAGCTGCTGCGAAGCGAGGGCACACCGGTGCACGCCATCGTCTACCGGGGCACCCGCTACGACACCGGCATGCCCCTGGGCTACCTCCAGACCGTCGTGCAGATCGCCTGCGAACGGGAGGACCTGGGCGACGAGTTCCGCAAGTGGCTGGGGGAGTTCGTGGCCTCCGACGCGTCGGGCGGTCCTAGTACATGACCGCGACGGCCGACGCCGAGGCGGCCGCGAACGAGTTGACGCCGCTCGCCGACTACCTGGGCAGCGTGCTGCGCAGGTTACGCGCGCTGCCTCCGCTCGACCTCGACCTCACCCAGGCGTACGGCAACGTCCTCGCCGAGGACGTCGTCGCGCCGCACTCGTACCCGGCCTTCGACCAGGCTGCGGTCGACGGGTACGCGGCCCGCTGGGAGGACATCGGATCCGGTGCGGGCCGGGGCGTCGGGTACGCCCCGGGGCGCGCCGGATCGCCGAGCGGCCGTACGGTCCGGCTGAACGTGGTCGGTGACCTCGGCGCGGCCAGTTGGCGGCCGGTCCGGCTCACCCCGGGTTCGTGCTTCTCGGTGGCGGCCGGCGCGCCGCTGCCGTCCGGCGCGGACGTGGTGGTGCCGGTGGAGTGGACCGACCAGGGCATGGCCGCCGTCGAGATCTTCCGCGTCCCCAAGCGCGGGTACGGGGTCCGCCGGGCCGGTGAGGAACTGCCCGCCGGCACGCTGCTCGCGCGCGCCGGCACGTACGTCTCCCCGGCCCTGGTCGCGGTCCTCGCCGCCACCGGCCTCGGGCACGTGGTGGTGCGGCCGAGCCCCCGGGTGGTCATCGTGGCCACCGGCGACGAGCTGGTCGACGTGGGCCGGGGCAGCCAGCCGGGGCAGGTGGTGGACGCCAACTCGCACGCGCTGACCGCCGCCGCCGCCGAGGTGGGCGCGCTGGCGTACCGGGTGGGTATCTGCGACGACGACCCGGAGGCGCTGCGCGGCCTGCTGGAGGACCAGACGCTGCGGGCCGATCTGATCATCACCACCGGCGGCACCGGCACCGGGCCGGGCGACATGGTCCGCCGGATCCTCACCCGCCGGGAGGGCGGCCGGGCCGGACCGGTCACCTTCACCGAGGTCGCCCTTTATCCCGGCACGGCCCTCGGATTCGGTACGGTCGGGGCCGAGGAGGTGCCGGTGGTCTGTCTGCCCGGAGAGCCCGGTTCCGCGATGATCGGCTTCGAGGTGCTGGCCCGTCCCGCGATCAACCTGCTCGCCGGGGCGGAACCGGTGTTCCGGCCGAGCGTCCGCGCCCACCTGCTGGAGACCATCACGTCCCCCGGCGGGCTGCGGGAGTTCCGCCCCGCGCACGTGGCCGAGCGGCGCGGCGGCGGCTACACCGTCCAGCCGCTGCCGGGCGGCCCGTTCACCCTCTCCGGACTGGCCGAGGCGAACGGCCTGATGGTGCTCGGCGAGCGGGTCACCACCGCCGCGGCCGGCTCCACGGTGGACGTGCTGCTGCTGGACCGTCGCCGGTGAGCGTGGACGGTGGGTCTTCGGAAGTGGCCGTGGACGGGGGACCCGCCAGCCGGACGGTCGTGAGCGGAGGGTGGACCGGGCGATGATCGGGATGCTGTTCGGCAACGCCCCCGGCTGGCCGGCTGTCCTCACCGACGGTCCGGTGACGCTGCGGCCGTACCGCCGCTCCGACGCGGCGGCCTGGTCGGAGGTGCGCCGGGCGAACCGGGACTGGCTGGCCCCCTGGGAGTCCTCGGTGCCCGGCCGCTGGAACGAGATGAACTCGCCCGCCGCATTCCGCTACGTCCACCGTGACCAGCGCCGGTCGGCGCGGGTCGGCGAGGGGATGCCGTTCGCGGTCTGCGTGCTCGAGGACGGGCGTGAGCGCCTGGTCGGGCACCTGAACATCGGCAACATCGTCCGGCGGGCGTTCTGCTCCGGCTACGTCGGCTACTGGGTGGACAGCCGGGTGGCGGGACGCGGGGTGATCCCCACCGCGATGGCGCTCGCTGTCGACCACGCCTTCGGCCCCGGCGGGCTGCACCGGGTCGAGGTGAACATCCGCCCGGAGAACGGGCCGTCGCGCCGGGTGGTGGAGAAACTCGGCTTCCGCGAGGAGGCGCACCACCAGCGGTACATGCACATCGACGGTGCGTGGCGCGACCACATCGGCTACGCGATGACCAGCGAGGAGGTGGCCGCCGAGGGCGGCCTGCTGGCCCGCTGGCACCGGATACGCGCCGCCGCCGGATGATCTGTCCCACCGTCGGTAATCCGGCGCGGCGCACAATCTTCCTGCTCGGTCGCCCGTAACCTCAAGTAACTGCAAGCTGTGGCAAGCGCTGCGGTGGCCGCATGATCGGCGGAACGGGCGATGTCCGGTCGAAGATCCTGCGGCCGGCGCGCGGATGCCCGAACTTCGGTGACGGGAGGGGTGAGGGTGCCGACCTCGGTGCTCCTCGCCGTCCTCGCCGCCGCCGGCCTGCTGGCTCTCGCCCCGGCACTCGTCCGCCGGTACGACGCCACCGAGCGGCTGGTGGCGGAGCGGGCGCAGTCGACGGCGCGGGTGCTCCAGCGCCGCCGGCGGCGCCGTACTGTGCCCGGACGACGTCCGGTGAACCCGTCCCGTTCCCTGGTGGTCACGCTTAGTCCGGACGGCGCCGGTGGGACCACCACTACCACCACCGCCCGCTCCGCGTCGAACGCCGGACCGGCCGCCGCCGGATCGCCCGCCACCGGCCCGGCCGCCGACCCCTCGGGTACGACGCCTGGCCGGGGATCCGGCCGCCGGTCCGGACGGCTGCGCGCCGTGCCCCCCGCCCCCGGACGCCCCCGCCGCCGCACGCCGCGCCGGCAGCACGCCCCGGTGGTCTACCGCCGCCGCCGGGTGCTCGCCGCGCTACTGCTGCTGAACTTCGTCGAGCTGATCGGCGTGGTCGTCGCCGGCCCCGGATTCTGGATCAGTGTCTCCGTCACCGGCACCCTGCTCGTGGCGTACGTCGTCCACCTGCGGGCGCGGGCGGTGGTCGAGCGTCGTCGGCGGCGGGCGCGGGCCCGGGAGGCGGCCTGGCTGGCCGCCCGACAGGCCGAGGTCCGCCGCGAGCAGGCCCGCCGGGCGGCGGCCCGCCGGGAGCAGCAGCGCCGCCTGGCGGCCCAGCGCGAGTCGGTACGGCGTACCGCCATGGGCCTGGACCGCCCCGACGACCTGCCGGCGGCGGCCAGCGGAGGCGGCTCGGTCTCCTACCGCCGCACCGGCGGCCTGCGGGGCCGCCCCTACCAGTCCCGCCGCTAGGGTCGCTGCGCGGATCGTGGTGGCCTTTTGGCTCGTCTGGGCTTTTCCTGCCCGGCGGGGCCGCTCCGGTCGTTGCCGGTGGTGCTCCGTGCCTTCCGCCGTGCTGGCCGACCGGAACCGGGAACGGCGCTGCTTGACGGCCCGGCGGCCGACGGGAGGGTGCGGCTGCTGGTGGCGCGGTGGCTGCCGGGTGCAGGCATGGCCGGAGGCGGGTATGCGTGGCCGGGTGTGCGTGGGCGGGTGTGCGTGGGCGGTTGTCTTGGGCGGTTGTCTTGGGCGGCGGGTGGTCGGGTAGGTCGCCCTTTGGAGCTGCCCGCACAGACGGGGCACCGGCCCGCGCTGGCCGTTGTCCTGGGACCGTGGTGACTTCCGGCCCTCTGGGGACGCTTCCCGCCACGGTTCCGTCCGGGAGGGGTGGGGCGATTCGCTCTCGGGGCGGGGAACCTGTTAGCCTTGTCGCCGGCCCGCCCGGTGAATGCCGGGTGGGACCGAAGCCGGTTCGCCGGCGGAGGGGCTGTGGCGCAGACCGGTAGCGCACCTCGTTCGCATCGAGGGGGTCAGGGGTTCAAATCCCCTCAGCTCCACCCACAACGTCAATGGCCAGCGGAAACGCTGGCCATTGATCATTGGGCACAGATCCGGCACAACTCAGCCCGGAAGCCTCACCCCAGAGCGGCTACCCGCAGCCTCCGAAGCGCCGTGCTGACGCCGGTTCTTCTTCGGCCACCAGTACACGTACGTCTCCAGCGTGATCCGCAGGCTGGAGTGCCGTAGGGCGTTCTGCACGTCGGTGGGGTCAGCACCCGATGTGATCAGGCGAGTTGCGAAGTAGTGCCGCAGGGAGTGGAACGTGCCTTCATCGGGCCACCCCGCCGCCCTGCGCCATCCACGCCACAGGTCCGACCAACGCTGATCATGAATCGGCTTGCCCTGTTCGTCGGTGAACAACAGCGGAACCGCCCGCCGCTTTGCCGGCTTCCCCGGATCGGGAGTTCCCGCCGTGATGTCGGGCAGCTCGACCAACGCGGGCGGGTACTTCCGGACGTGCTCCGCGAGCACCAACGCCACGTGGTCGTCTAGGTCCACATCACCGACCGAGCCAGCCTTAGGCGGAGCGAGGTAGAACCCGCCGTACTGGCTCTTGTGAAAGCGGAGCTGCTGAACCACATGCAGTTCCTGGCGAGGCCGGTCGACACACCGCACGCCGTCCTCCAAGCCGAGAACTTCACCCAGGCGCAGCCCTTCACCCGCGCCGCACCAGATGGCCGCCTGGTAACGGTCGGGCACGACGTCGACCAGAGCGAGCATGTCCTCATCGGTGGGAACCCACTTCGGTGCCCGAGAGAAGCCCCGCAGGATCGCCGACAGCCGCACCGCCTTGCACGGGTTGTCGGAGATGACCTTGTCTGCAACGGCGGCGTTCATGACAGCGTTAAGCAGATCGAAGTACGTCTCTGCCGAGGATTGCGCCACGTTGTTTCGCAGCAGGAGCGCCACCCATTCCAGCACGTCCGTGACCGTGAGTGCTCGCATCTGTCGCTTGCCAACGTGCGGGTAGAGGTGGTGCCGAAGGCGTGACTCCGTGTGGCGCTGGTAGTCGAGGGCTTGCCCGATCTGACGCGAGAGCCGCCACCGCTCGCCGTACTCACGGAAAGTCACCTGCCGTTCGGCCTGATCGACCTTGGTCTCTTCCGCGATGCCGGCGCGGGCGTCCAGGTCGAAGGCTTCCGCGTCGACCTTGCGCTCAAACAGCCTTTCGCGGGGTTCGCCAGCGGCGTCGGTGTAGCGCACCCGCCAGCGTTTGCCCCGGCCGACATGCTGGCGGCGGAGGGTCTTGTCGAGAAGCGGCAGGGAGTCGGTACCTGGGTGCGGCAGCGACCAGACGGCAGCGTAAAGAGCTGGGAGCGGGTAGACCCCTCCGAGGGGCGTCTAGTCCGAGGATCGATCTTGGGGCAGTGGCAGGCCAATGATTGGGTACTGCCAGTTCACCCGACTACGACATGTATCCGGCGGGAACTGTTGCTAGCGGTTGGCGGATGGATGGCGACGATATCCACCGAGGATACTGGAATGCTCGTCGCGGCTAACGCCCTTGCTGACGGATGGTTCATTTAGGAGCCGAGTCTTCTTTACCGGAAGCACAAAGCGCAGGTTACGGCTCAGCATTAACATGACGACATAGTGGAGCGGCAGAGGCGGCACGAATTTGTCGTTGCAAGGGTCAACGCTCTTGTTTCTTACCTCAGCCCGGGATTGCCGCAATAGGTGGTTACCCGTGCGTGCCCGTCGGATGCCTTCATGCCGGCGGGCACTTTGCTTGTTCCTGCCAACCATGGCCGGAGCGTAGTGTGTTCAGACTTTCTTTACTTGGTCAAGGGCGGGCAGCAAGCGGCCCGCCGCCGTGTCGCGCCGGGGCGCGCGTGCGGCCTGGCGGCCGGTCACGCCCCGGCGCACGGCGCAGCAGGAGTTGGAACCGACCGCCGCCGGAGCGCAGCGCCGAGAATGTCCCGCAAGGCTCGCCCGGCAAGCCCCAAGCATGGGGGCGGTGTCCGCCGGGGGCAGGGCCCGTGACACGAGAGCCAACTGGCAGGTTCTCGACTGCAGAACGCGCAGTGTCGTCACGGCTGAGGGATCGCGGTGGGAAGAGTCGTGCTGTGTACGAAGACAGTCTCGTAAGTTGCTCCAACCTCGTGATTGATCCACCACCTGGCTGCCTCATCCGGGTTAAGCCAAACTCTGCTTCCTGGCGGGACGGAAAGTTGCCCCTCGATCGTTGAACCGACGGCTACGCCGTAACCCACGGTCTTGCAGCTTGGGTACATCTGCTCCAGAAGGGGGCCGTAGTACCAGAGGCTGGTCTCGCAGCCCATAAACGCTTCTCTGTCAGTGATCCGCACACTTAAGACAGGGCCAAGGTCACTGTAGCACCCTGCTGTTCCGTATTCTGCTCCGTCAATTGTGCTGGAGAATCGCCATGCTATCCCCTTTTGGGCCTCGACCGTAACGCAGTTGTTCAGGTAGACGACGGTTCCGGAAGGTGTTCGATAGAAGGGTGCGACGTAGGAATCTTGGAGGTCGCAATTGCGATACGTTTGGTCCATTGGACCGCCGTCGGGTAATGCTGGGTCGAAGGTGGTTCCGCAGTCCGCAGCACTTGCGGGCGCTGCTCCTGCAATGACGGCGGAGAAAGTGAGGAAAACTGACGTGATGAGAGCGGTGAGGTGTCGTTTCACGAAGGCCTCTCAGGGTGAGTGTTGGCACGGATAACCATCAGTCTGGCTACAAACCTCCGCGTCCGACCTGATCTGTCGCGATTGGGACAACTCAGTAGTCGGTCCTGGTCAGTCAAAGGCGCTGCTGTGGCGGCGTCCGCAGGGGGCGGGGCAGGGAGCCAACTAGTGCCTCGTCTTGGAACGTTGATCGTGTAATCCGCTGGTTCTGAGGATCTGTCGGGCAGGCTGTCTCCCAACGGTTCGACCTTGGGAGGTGGTGGCCGGTGGGTAGACGGCCGGAGGTGTTCGTCCGGCAGGTGTCGATGGCCGAGGGTCAGCGGTTGCAGAAAATCACTCGCACGGCGAAGGACCCGGTGAAGCCCTCGGCGACCAGGAAGCGGCCAGCTTGGCCAGGCTCCAGGTCGAAAACGGCAGACCGTGCTCGGCCGGCCTCGACTTGGCGAACTTTTTGATCTCGCGTCGCTCGGGCAGGGTGAATGTCCTGGGCCGACCGCCCTTGTACTTCGGGTATAGGGACTCGAAGCCGTCGGCGTTGAAATTGTGGATCACATCCCGGACCCGGTCCACGCTGGTGAACGTCACCTCGGCGATCTTCGCCACGGGCATGCCCTGCGCGGACAGCAGCACCATCTGCGCCCGCCGCCACGTCACCACCGACCCGGTGCCCCGGCGGATGATCCGCAGCAGACGCTGCCCCTCGTCGTCATCGATCTCGCGGACACGTACTCGCTCAGCCACCAGCACAGCTTCCCCGCCGCGCTGGCCGGCGAGTGTCATTCCATCGGCGTGCCGATCCGAAGCCGGTTGCCGTCAGGATCGCGCAGCTCAATCTCACGCGCCCACGGAGCGTCCTTCGCCTGCACATCGAACTCGGAGGCGATGGCCTCGACGTCACGAACGCGGACATAGACCAACGTGTCGGGGCGGGCATCTCCCTTGTGCTCCGACAAGAACAACCGCACCCCGCCCCGGGCAACCTCGACGAACGCGGGAAGTCCCGGTTCGAACCGGTGTTCCCACTGCTTGACGAAGCCCAGTCGCCCGTACCAAGCAACCGCCGCCGCAGCGTCCTCGACGCGAAGAATGGGAATGACTTCCTCGTCCATGGCTCCATCGTCGCAGACCCAGGGCAGACGTTGCCTGATGCGGCACTAGCAGGTTCTCGACTGCAGGATGCGCAGTGTCGTCACGGCTGAGGGCTCACGGTGGGAAGAGTCGCGCCGTGTACGAAGACAGTCTCGAAAGTTGCCTCAACATGGTAGTGGATCAACCACACGGCTGCCTCATCCGGGTTAAGCCAAACTCTGCTGTTTGACGGGGCGAGAAGTTGCCCGTCGATCGTTGAGCCGACGGCTACGTCCTGGCCCACGGTTTTGCAGTTTGGGTACATCTGCTCTATGAGGGGGCCGTAGAACCAGAGGCTGGTCTCGCAGCCCATAAACGCTTCCCTGTCGGTGATCCGCTTATCGATGATGAGAAGGCCATTGTGGCACGTTGCTGTTCCGTATTCTGCTCCGGCAATTGTGGTGGAGAATTGCCATGTTATCTCCTTCTGGGTCTCGACCGTGGTGCAGTTGTTCAGGTAGACCACGGTTCTGGAGGGTGTTCGGTAGAAGGGTGCGACGTAGGGCGTGGAATGGGGGTCGCAATTGCGGTAGGTTTGGATCATTGGTCCACCGTCGGGTGATGCTGGGTTGAAGGTGGTTCCGCAGTCCGCAGCACTCGCGGGCGCTGCTCCTGCGATGACGGCGGAGAAAGTGAGGAAAACTGACGTGATGAGAGCGGTGAGGTGTCGTTTCACGAAGGCCTCTCAGGGTGAGTGTTGGCACGGATAACCATCAGTCTGGCTACAAACCTCCGCGTCCGACCTGATCTGTCGCGATTGGGACAACTCAGTAGTCGGTCCTGGTCAGTCAAAGGCGCTGCTGTGGCGGCGTCCGCAGGGGTCGGGGCAGAGACGCCTGCTAGTCGATCTATCGTGCCCGGATGACCTTGGGGGAGGGCGTACCGGCGAGCGTGCCGGATCAGCGGGTTGAGCCGTTCCGGCCACGTTGACGTTGGCCGGTGGTGGCCGCCGTGGCGGTGGCCGTGGTGTGCGCCTCCCTGCTGACTCCGGCGGCGGTGGCCGGTCGAGCGCAGTCGGACGCCGAGTGCGGAGAGGCCACCCCGGAATCCGCGGTGACGGTGTGGGTTCTCCGGCTCGGCGCGGGCGAGCGCATCGGGTCGACTAGCGGAGACGGCCTTTTCCGATCCGACAACTGATCTGCGGCAGTTTTGTCGTCTGGGTGCCAATTGGCCGGCGAGCTGGCCCGGCTCGTCTTCCCGGCGCCCCACACCCGGAGCCGAATGCACCGGTGGCAATCACCGCTGCCCTGTACATGCCGGATCTCCGCGTGCCACACGAAGGTCCGTGTACCGATTCGCATCTGCCGCAGTCGCTTCCGCACGCAAACCACCTCACGGTCGATCTTTCCCGCTTCGCCGCAGCCCGCCGAGGTACCTGGCTGCGACGCCTGCCGCCGATCGAGTCGCCTGGCGTGCACGCTCATGCTGCGTTCCGTGCGCCGGCCGTCGCAAGTGGAGTGACGGACGAGTGCCGCGCATCAGTCGACGGACGACAAACCGGCTGCCGGCGCGATCGATCTTGTGTAGCAGCGGCTCAGGACCTCGATCGCCATCCCGAATTGCGGTGGTTCCGCTGTGCGGGCGGCTGGCGGCGTCTACAGCCGGATAGGTCCCGCCGCTGCGGCGATTACTCGTGGCGTCCGTGATGATCGTGACTGTATGGTGGCCGGGCCGGCCGCGGGACTTCGGTGCGACTTCCGGAACCCGCCTCTGAAGCGATGCTTCGCAGTTCGTGCCTTCATTCCCCGGCCGGCCTCTCTGCCACTCTCCGGGAAAGCTGGGTCGCGGTCGTGTCGCTGTCGGAGCAGGTCGCGTGCGAGGACGTGGTCATGTTCGTCAACGCGGCGATCGCCTCCACGGCACAGCGCGAGTTCCACAGTCGCGCGAGCGCGCAGCGGATGTCGCTGGGGTTCCTGCACGAGTACGTGCTGGGCAACTACCGGGATCTCTACGCGGCGACGGCGGCCCTGGACATCAACCATTTGAACGCGGCGATGGTCGTGACGAACCTGCTGCGCACCGCGTCGACCGCGAGCCCCGAGCAGCGGGCGGTGGAGGGGCGGCTGATCGCCGCGCGGCTGCGGCTGCTGCCGCCCCAACGGGTGTACTCCGTGTTCCGTGAACTACGCCGGCTGGGCGTCAACAACCGGCGTACCAGGGCGATCGTGCGCGACTGGGTGGCTGGCCGGCCGGATCCGGCGTTCGACGCGGTGAAGTACCGCCGGTCGCTGTCGGTCGCGGCCCGCCACGCCCACCTGCAGCTGCCCGGCGAGGTGGGTACCGCGCTGTTCGACTGGCGTCGCCCCAAGCGGTACGACACGCCGATCCTGGAGGCGTGGCGGCGCGCCCACTACGAACAGCGCGCGCTGTACGAGCTGCCGTACACGGTCGCCGAGGGCCTCGCCGCCCAGCGTGGCATCGACCGAGCCCGCTTCCTGACCGGCATCGCGCCGAAGCTCACCGACGGCGAACGGCTGCGGCTACAGTCGGCTGCCACGCGGCACAAGGTCGTCGCGGTCGCCATGGATCTTGCCACGGTGCCACTGACCCGCCTCGCCGTCTACGCGCTGTCGCTGTCCCGGCCGGAGCGGAAACGCCGCCGCGACGAGCTGACCGAGGCGCTGCGGGCAGCCGCCCGGCGCGCCACCCGTCGACAGGCGGGCACGTGGGGCCGGGTCGTGGCGGTCCTCGACGACAGCTACTCCGCCTCCGGCTCCGGGGTGAAACGCCGCCGGCCCCTCGCCGTCGCCCTCGCCACCCACTACCTGCTGGAGGCGCTCGCCGCCGAGTACACCGGACTGTGGCTGAACCACCGGGGCGACCCGCTGCTGGTGCACCCCGTCGGAGCGACCGGGCTCGGTGAGCGCATCCTCGACGGCCTCGAACAGCGACCCGAGCGGCTGGTCGTCGTCTCCGACGGCTGGGACAACGCCCCGCCCGGACAGGCCGCCGAGGTGCTACGGGTCTGGGGTACCCGCCTCGACCTCCACCGGCGCACGAGCATCGTGCATCTCAACCCGGTCTACGACGCCGACACCTTCGACGTACGGCGCCTCGCCCCCGGTGTGGCCACCGTCGGCGTGCGCGACGCCGAGGACGTCGCGGCCCTCGTCGAGCTGGCCCGCTTCGCCACCGGCGGTGCCGGCTTCGACGAGCTGCGCCGCCATCTCGCCGACCGGGTGGACCGGTTCCTCACCGACGACGCCGGCATCGAGGGGTCACCATGACCACCGCCACGACCGTGGACGGGATCGACCTGACCGGGCTGACCGTCGCCCCCGACCAGACGTGGGGCGCGGTACGCCTGGTGCCGCTGCTGCGGCCCGTACCCATCACGGATCTGCGCCTGCACGCCCGCCTCTACGACCCCGACGAGCTGTCGATCGTCCACACCGGGCCGCGCAGCGCATACGTCTCCTACGTGCCACACGCATTCGTCGCGAGCTGGACCACGGACGACACGCCCGCCGCCGCCTACGGCACCCAGCTACGCGACCCCGCCGCGTCCGGCGCCCCCACCGGTATCCGGCTGGCGTTCCGGCGACGCATGGCCCGCCGTGAGAGCAAGCAGCGGCTCCGCTTCCTGCCGCTGCACCTGGCGATGGAGGGCTATCTCGCCCTGCAGTTCGGCGGGCCGCCCATCGCCTGGCAGGAATGGACCGGCCACGCCGTCACGCGCGGCCTGTCCCCGCGCGTCGAGGCCAGCTACACCGGTACCGCCATTCCCGGCCTCGACGATGCGCTGCGCATCTTCGAGATCCACCCGGACCAGTGCGGAATGGTGCTCTACGTCGCCGACACCCTCGCCGCGGCGTTCGTCGTCAGCCATCCTGACGACTACCGCGCCCTGCATCCGACCCTGTTGCAGGACTTCTACGGCGAGCTGATCTTCCAGTACGCCCACCTGTTCCCGGCCGCGCCCAGCTTCACCACCCGTCTCGACGACACCGCCATCGCCAGCGTCGCCGACCTGCGCGCGCAACTCGCCCGGGCCCGCGCCGACTGGGCGGCCCTCCACACCGTCATGGCCGGCGGGCTCCTCGCGGCAGAGCGCCTCACGGTCACGCCGGTATACCGGATGGGGCGCTTCACCCTGTCCCGCTTCCTGCCGGCCTTCGACCCCGACGCCGAGAACCACATCGGCGAAAGGATCACCGACGACACCGGCCGACTCGCGTACCTCAAGACGTTCCGGCTGTCGGCCGCCCAGACCCGCCGTGGTCACCTGCTGTCCCAACTCGCCGCCCATGACTGGGACCTCGACACCACGGCCACCGCCCTCGGCACCGACCGTCAGGGGATCGCACTACGCCTGGACAACGCCGGCTTCGGCCACCTGCTCCGACCCGACATCATCGACGCCTGTCGCAACCACGCCCGAAAGCTACGCGACCAGGCGACGAGAACCCAGCCCACCTCGCGGAGGGGGTGACTCGTGTGCGCGTGGTCGATCACGCCGTCTGTCGGGCGCGGTGGCGACCGCCGGGTCAGCGGATCGTGGCGATGAGGCGACGCAGGGCGGCGTGGGCGGGTGGGCCCCAGGTGGGCTTGCCGCCGGGGCGGCCGTGGACGCCGTCGTCGCCGATGAGGATGCCGCCGAGGGCGCGTGCCGTCGCCCAGCCTCGGGCGCGGCGCATGGTGGCGGTGCCCGGGGTCGGCTGGTAGGCCGCGTGGAAGTGGTCGGTGGTGTCGTCCGGTAGCAGGAGCCACCCGGCGGCGAGGTCGTATGCCGGGTCGCCCGCGCAGAGGTCGCCGAAGTCGATCACGCCGCAGAGGGTGCCGTCGGCGGTGAGGACGTTGGCCGGGTGCAGGTCGGCGTGGATCCACAGCGCCGGGCCCGTCCATCGAGGCGCGGTGACCGCGTCGTGCCAGACGGCGCGGACGGCGTCCGGGTCGTCGATCAACCCTCGCTCGGTGGCGGAGGTGAGCCCCCGGGCGAACTGGTCGGCGCGGTCGGCCAGTGGCCCGCCACGGTCCCGGCCTGCGGGCGCGCCGACGGGAGCGGGTTGGTGAAGAGCCGTCAGGAAAGCGGCCAGGGATTCGGCCGCGTCCACGGCGCGGGTGACGGGGATCCGGTCGGCGGGTGTGCCCGGAACCCAGGTGGTGATGAGCCAGGGCCGGGGGAACCGTTCGGAGGGCTCGCCGAATCGCTGCGGGACGGGGATCGGCAGCGGAAGGCGCGGGGCAAGCGTGGACAGCCAGGAGTACTCCTTGCGCAGCAGCGCGTCCGCCGTACCGGTCGCCCAGGGAAGCCGGACGGCCAGGTCCTCACCGAGCCGCCACAGTTGGTTGTCCCAGCCACGCGCGCCCAGCCGAACCGGGCGATCGGCGAGGTCGGGGTGCTGGTCACGCACAAGATCCCGGACCAGATCCGCAGTGATCTCGATCCCGGTCGTCAGTGCCAGCGGCTGGGCTGTCACTCCGGGTCCAGGAGGCACGGTGAGCTGGCCGACAGTTGGACCGCGTTCGGGGGCTCGCCGCTCGTCACCGCGTACCCGATCGATTTCTCCGGGTCGTACCCGGACACGGCGAACCGGCCGTCGCCAAGCTCGGTGAAAGGTCCAGAACCGTTGTACAGCGCGCGCAGGGTCCGCTCGTGGTCCTCCGGCGCCAGCGGCAGCTCCCAGACGACCTGCATGACGTAGGCGCGGTCGACGTCGAACCATCGCGCGCTGTCACAAGGTAGCTCCGACTCGCGCTGCGGTGCCGGCAGCGCCCCGAAGTGCTTCCGTACGGCGTCGGCGGCGACCTCCAGGATCACCGCCCGCGTCCGGTCCCGGGACATCTCCTCCGGCGGCCGGGGCGCATCATGGTCGTCCACAGTGCAGCCGGCCGTCAGTCCCACGCCCAACAGCATTCCCGTCACCCCGAGACGACGTCGCATGTGCGGCATCCTAGGGGTCCCGGGCTCCGAGCCACGGGCGCACAGGACGAGGTGATCGCTGCTTCCGAAGCCCTGAGGGCGCGGAAACGGGCCGTGGCCGCGTCAGTGACCGAGGACGAGATAGGCGAAACCGAGAACACCCCGGTAGACGCCCACGTACTGGCGCAACTGGGTGTCGAGTTCGTCGCGGACCTCGGCCGCCCGGGGGTCGTCGGCATGCCCCAGCAACCATTCCTGCCGGCCCGCGCGCCACCTGGCCTCGAAGTCGTCCCATTCCCGCTGGTCGGCGGTGCTGAGGTGCAGCACCCGCCAGCCCAGCGTCCGAGCCTGGTCCACGAGGTCCGCCAGCGTCAGGGTCTGGTCGCCGAAGATCTCCGTGGCTTCGGCCGTGGGCGGACGCTCCCAGAATCCGTCACCGAACAGGAGGCGTCCGCCCGCAGGCACGAGTCCGGTGAGCGCGCCGAGGGCCGCAGCCGGGCCGCCGAAGGCGTGCGATGCGCCGACGCACAGGACCCGGTCGGCCGGCTCCCGCCAGGTGGACGCGTCCTGCTCCACGAAGGTCACCCTCGTGTCCAACGACCGCTCGGCGGCGAGCGCGCGGCCTCGCGCGAGATCTGCGTCGTTGGTGTCGACACCGGTGCCTGTCGTGGAGGACGTGCCGGACGGGCTGCCGGTGGTGACCGCCCGGAGGAGCAGTTCGCCCCATCCGCTTCCGAGGTCCAGCACTCGTGCGCCGTCGGGGATGGCGAGCCGGTCGAGGAGCAGGGTGGCGTGGTCCTCTGACAACGGTGCGTTCCACCGCAGGTGTGCGTAACGCGCGGCGGCGAGATCATTGGCGGAGGTCATCGATGCAGTGTGCCCGGTCCCCGACCAACCGTGCGATGGGTTTCGTCGGTGTTCAGTGTTCGAGGACCTTGCTCTCGTCCTGGAGCCGGTCCCGGGGATACCAGCGCAGTTCGACGATGGTGCCGTCCGGGTCGCGGACGTAGAGCGACTCGCCGTTGCCCCGTGCGCCGAACCGGGGACCGGGGCCGTCGACGACGTCGAACAGGCCGGAGTCGACCACCGCCCGCCAGTCGAGCGGTTCCACCACCAGGCAGAGGTGGTCGAGCGTCGACGTGCCGTTGCCGCGTACCAGGTCGATGATGGTTTCCGCGCTGACCCGGACCGACGGGAACGGGGCGGTGCCGGCCCGCCACTCGGCGACCCGGACCGGCTCCAGTCCGAGTCGTCCGCAGTAGAAGTCCAGGGCACGTTCCACGTCGTGCACGCGGAGCACCAGGTGGTCGAACGCCGTCACTCGGAGCATGGGGCTACCTCGTCTCTCGTCCATGGATGGCTTCCGTTCCGGGCCTGGGACGGTCCGCCGATCCTCTGGCGGGGCCGATCCGAATTCGGCGGGTTGACGGGTTCCACTGTTCGCCCTGCCCGGCCGGGTACCAAGACACGATCACGCTACGATTGTTTAGCGAGAGTCAACGATGGGGCGATGATGAGCGTCGGCGCGGGAGAAACGCAGGGCGGTGCGGGACGGGACCCGGGCACCACCGTGCCGGGCGGGCTGCCCCTGGAGCGGCACGAGGTCGAGATCTTCCTGACCCTCGCCGAGGAACTGCACTTCGGCCGGACCGCCGAACGCCTCCGGGTCACCACCGGCCGGATCAGCCAGGTGGTGCGGCAGCTGGAACGCCGGATCGGCGCACCGCTCTTCGCGCGGACCAGCCGCGTCGTCCGGCTCACCCCGATCGGCCGGCAACTGGCGGACGACCTGACGCCGCTGGTCGCCGGCATGGCCGAGGCGGTACGCCGGGCCGTCGAAGCTGGCCGGGGCGTCACCGGACGGCTGCGGGTGGCGTTCCTGGGCGAGTGGACGGCCCCGACGCTGCTCCGGGCGGTGAACCTCTTCGAGCGGCGTCATCCGGAGTGCGCGGTCGAGGTGCACGAGGCGCAGCTCGCGAACTCCCGGGCCAGCCTGGTGGACGGCTCGGTCGACCTGCTCATCGCCTCGTTCCCGTTCGACGGGATGGCGTGCGGTCCACCGCTGCTGGCGGAGCGTCGACTGCTGGCCGTGCCCGCCGACCACCCGTTGGCCGGGAAGGAGTCGGTCTCCCTGGAGGTGCTCGCCGACCACCCGGTGGTGCAGTATCCGGCGGTCACGTCGGCCGCGTTCAAGCGCGACCGTACGCCGGACCGGACCCCGTCGGGACGACCGGTGCCGAAGGGACCGGCGGGCCGGACCTTCGCCGAGATGATCTCCCTGGTGGCGCTGGGGCGGGGCGTCCTGCCGGTCGGCGAGAACACCCGCCGGTACAACCCGCGCCCGGATGTCGCGTACGTGCCGATCCACGACGCGCCGCCGATCCACCGTGGCCTGGTCTGGCTGGAGAGCAACACGACGGCCCGGGTCCGGGAGTTCGTCCGGGCCGCCACGGACGCCAACCCGGCACGCCAGGCCGACGAGGGGGCCTGACGCGCCGGGGCGACGCGGATCGTTCAGTACGTCGGCGACAGGTGCGCGAGGCGGTTCGGTGAGCCGGTACCCGGACTGGTCACGACGCCCAGGGTGGTGACGCTGAGGAGGTGGCTGTGCACCTGGGCGGGTGTCCACAGCGGGTTGTTGCTGAGCACGCGTGCGGCCAGCCCGGCCACGTGCGCCGAGGCGTGGGACGTGCCGCTCGCCGTCATGATGGCGATGTCCGAGGTGTTCGAGGCCGAGGCGATGCCCACGCCGGGGGCGACCATGTCCAGGCACGTGCCGCAGTCGGTCACCTTCACCGAGATCAGGGTGGCGTCCTTGGCCACCCCGTACGTCGTGCCGGCGAGGTGCGTGCCGTGCGGTCCGCAGACCGGTGGGCCACCGTAGTTGTAAGGAAGCCTGGCCGCCGAACTCCTGGTGGGCGATGTGGATCCCGGAGTCGATGACGTACACCGGACCTCCAACCGCCTAGGTCGTCCCGGTACTCGTGACGGTGCTGTTCGGCGGTCGTCGGACGGCCAGGCTCGGCGGTCGTCTGACGGTGGTGCCCGTCGGTCGTCGGCTCGGCCGGTTCACAGCAGGGGCGACATGTGCAGGAGGAGGTTGGGCGAGCCGCTTCCCTGGTTGGTGACGACCGGGACGGCGAGGCTGGTCAGGTAGGCGTTCACCTGGGCGGGGGTCCACGTCGGGTTGTTGCTCAGCACCCGGGCGGCCATGCCGGCGACGTGGGCGGAGGCCTGCGACGTGCCGCTCAGCGGCGTCGTGGCGGTGTTCGACAGGTGCACCGCCGACACGATGTTCACGCCGGGGGCGAAGAGGTCCAGGCAGGTGCCGAAGTTGGAGAAGCTGGCCCGGGCGTCGTTCGACTGGGTCGCGCCGACGGTGAGGGCGGTCGGTACCGAGGCCGGCGAGAAGTTGCAGGCATTGGCGTTGGAGTTGCCCGCCGCCACCGTCACCGTCACGCCGTCGGCGACCAGATTCGCCACCGCTGTGCCCACCGCACTGCTCGAACCGGTCAGCAGCGCGATGTTCGCGACGGCGGGCGGATCCCAGGGCTGGTGGTCGGCGGCCACCCAGTTGATGCCGTTGATCACCATCGCGAGCGTGCTGGGGATTCCGGTGCAGTCCCCGACCACCTTGACCGCGACCAGCACGACGTTCTTGGCCACCCCGTACGTCGTTCCGCCGATGGTCGCGGCCGTGTGCGTGCCGTGTCCGGAGCAGTCCTCGGCCGGCAACGTGCCGTCGATCGCGTCGTAGCCGTGGTACGCCTGGCCGCCGAACTCCTGGTGGGTGACGTGGATTCCGCTGTCGACGACGTACACCCGGGCGGGGTAGCCCTCGCTGGTGTAGGTGTAGGTGTTGCTGAGCCCGACCGGAGCGTCGAGCCGGTCCAGGTTCCAGGGTGCGTTCGGCTGCGTCGTGGCCATCTGGACGGTCTGGTCGCGTTCGACGTGGGCCACGGCCGGGTGGGCGGCGATCCGGCGGGCGACGGCGTCGGAGGTCCGTACCGAGAAGCCGTTGAGGGCGTCGCCCCACACCCGGTCCGGCCGGACGCCGAACCGGCTGGTCACGTCGGCGGCCAGCCGGGACACGACGGACTGTCGGGTGCCGGCGGGCCCGCCGACCGCGCTGTCCTTGACGACGACGACGAAACTGTCGGGGACGGTGGCCGGGCCCTCGGCCCCCAGGATCTCCCCGACGGGGCCCGAGACCCGGTCGGGCCCGGGCGCCGAGGCGGCCGGAGTGGCGAGGACGGCGGCGACCAGCGTGGTGGCGGTGGCGACCGCCACGACCGCCAGTCCACGCCGACGGGACCGGACGAGGGGCACTCTGCGCGGGAAATCCATCTCCAAGCCTCTTTCTGCTCAGGCCGGTCCGACACTCGCTGGTCGAGTGGATGGCCTCGGATGGGTTTCCGGAATCTACCGAGGCGGGCGGGCCGGCAGAACAGGCGACGTATCGTCAGACGTCTTTTTGTCGCAGGGTGACAGAGAACCGGCTCGGATGTATCAGAACGCCGTCTGACGCATCGAGGGTTGTGGTGTCCCAGCAGGGTGTCCGGTGCGGCGCGGGATGTTGGAGCGGAAGGGCCACTCCTCGAAGGCCCGGCACCGGCCGTCGGGGGCGAAGTCGAGGATCCACAGATCGCGGAAATGCTGCGGGTCCGGCGGACCGTACCGTACCTCCAGCCGGACCACCGCCCGTGGGCCGTCGACCGCGACGACGTCGAAGCCGGACCCACGTCGCCACGCCGGACTGGTCGATCATCGGTGGGCTCCTTCCGCATGGGGGCGGCCGTGACTGGGTATGCGTACCCTTTTCGTGTTCGACTCCGGATCGGCAGAGTGGATCGCATGGACGAGAAGTCGCGTGGACCGGCCCGGCCGGTGCTCTGGATGGTGGGGCTCGGTGTCGCCGCTGCCGCGGCCTATCTGGCGTTCCTTGGCTGGGACCGGAAGAAGGACCTGGATCCCGTGACCGGTGCCGAGACCGGGCCGTACGAGGCGTGGCAGGTCGTCGGCCTGGCCCTGGTGGTGGGGGCGCTGGCGTTCGCGGCGGGACGAAAGCGCCAGGTGATCGCGGCGGTGACGGCGATCCCGGCCGTACTCACCCTGGCCTTCGTCGTCACCGCCGTCACCGGCCCCGAACGCGGTCTCTGGCCGATCGGCGCGGCTCTGATGGCGCTGGGCTCGGCCGCCGGCACGGCGGTCATGGCGCTGATCGGCCGGAGTACCGCGAACCGTCCCCGGGCCTGAGAACCATGGCCGGCCACCGGCGGGCCGGGTGCCCGGCGGCGACAGATCGTCACCGCCGGGCTCGGGTCCGGACCGGTCAGCTGCGTCGACGACGCAGGCCGACCAGTGCGGCACCTGTCAGGACGAACGCGATCCCGAGGGTGAGCAGCGGCGCCAACGTCGACATGCCCGACACGCCGGTGACCGGCAGTTGCGTCTTGGTGGGCGTCGGCTGTCCGGTCGGGGTGGACGTCGGCTGTCCGGTCGGGGTGGGCGTCGGCGTCGGCGGCTGGGTGGGCGTCACCGTCGGTGTCGGTGTCGGCTGCCCGGTCGGTGTGGGTGTGGGTGTGGGAGTGGGCTGCACGTCCGCGCAGGTGTGAGTGAGTACGAAGAACTCGGCGGTGCCGGAGATGACGGCTGTCGCGTCCACCAGCGTGAAACCGGCCGGCAGGCGGATCCACGCCTTGCTGGTCCCCATGTCGTTCACGATGGCGCCACCGTCGTCCGGGATGGTGACCGTCAGCGGCCCGTTCGGTGTGTCGAAGGTGGCCGTCACCGACTCGAAGACGCCGCTGGTGTTCGGGTTGCCGGGCAGGTTGAACACCCAGACGTCCTCGCCCGGGTAGGGACCGCCGCCGAGGTTCGGGTCGCACTCCTGGGTGAATTCGGCAGCGGTGGTGGGCACGTTGCCCGGATTGATGTTGATCGTCGTCTGGGCTGCTGCGGGCGTTCCGGTCGTCAGTAGCAGTCCGACCGCGATCGCTCCCAGAGCGAGGGAGCGGGTCAGCATCGTTCTCATCGTGTCTCCTGGACCTGTCGAAAGCTGGAGGGTGGCGCAGAAGCGACGCTACCGACGGCCATGAGAAAATTTAGCCTTTTGGAGGCAAAGAAGCCTTTTGTGGTAATAGTCCGGGTTTGGTCGTTCCTCGCTGTCTAGGCGCCGGTCGCCTCGCCGGGGTGACCGGGGAGGCGCGCCGACCCTGACCGCCGAGGTGCGCTGACCCCTCGTTGGCTCGCCGTGGGACGCGACCGGGGCCGGTCCGTCGGACGGACCGGCCCCGATGAAGTACGACAGTCAGGGCTTCCAGGAGCCGGCGGCCTCGAAGTTGTGCTGGTACTCGACGACACCCTTCTTGTCGGCCACGTCGAAGACGACCGTGCCGCTGCGCTTGCTGCCGGTGCGCAGGTTCACCCCGGAGGAGAGCGGGGTGCCGCAGCCGGAGAGCGCTCCGACCAGTCCGTTGGCGGTCTTGCCGTCCTGGGCCACCCACTCGAAGTAGAACGGGTTGACCGAGGCGGTGCCCTTGGTGACCCGCACGGTCACGTCGGCGATCAGGTACATTCCCTCGTCCGGGTCGGGCGCGAAGGACCGGCAGCCCTTGTTCGAGGTGGTGAAGCGGCTGATCATGATCTCGACGGTGCCCTCGTCGTCGGTGATCACCAGCGTGTCGCCGACCTTCATGTTGAAGGTCTCGCCGTCCTTCCCGCTGTTGCTCGGCTGCGGGGCGGCGGTGGTCGGGACGGTCGCGCCGAACGGCCGGTCCTCGGTCGGCCGGACCAGCGGGCCGGAGGAGTTCCCCGGCGTCGACGCCCGGCCGATGCCGGTGTTCTGGCTGGCGCTGTCGTCACCGGCCAGCGCCAGGACGACAACACCGACGCAGCAGAGCAGGACGAGGACGACCGCGACGAGGACCACGATCAGCGCCGTGCTCTTCCCGCCGGAGGAGGTCGACGGTGGCAGAGGCAGGCCGGGGTACGGCCCGGCGGGACCGGGCGGGTAGGACGCCATCGGCGTCGGCCCCGGCGGGTAGGGCACGCCGGAGGCCGGCGGATGGCCCGGGTAGCCGGGTGCCCCCGAGCCGGGCGGCGGGTAGCCGGGAGCGCCCGAGCCGGGCGGCGGGTAGCCGGGAGCGCCGGAGACCGGCGGGTAACCGGGGGCACCGGAAACCGGAGGGTATCCCGCGTCAGGCGCCCCGCTGGTCGGGTGCGGTGGCACCGGCGTCCTCTGCTCCTGCGGGTAGCCGGGGTACGACGAGCCGGCCGGCGGGTACAGCGGTGGCGGAGCTGTGGGATCCGGGTAGTACGACGGATCGGAGTACGCGTACGGATCAGGGTCCGGCTGGTAGGGATCCTGAGGCGGGCCCGGGAAGGGATCCTGCGGCGGGCCTGGGGGGTGACTCACGGTGCTCCCGGATGCAGAGGGTCAGGGCTCGACGCGCTCCCGACCGGGTGCGCCGACGCACCGAACCATCCTTCCCTGCCTCGCCCCGGTGGTCGTCGGCTGAACGGATCATTCGTCCGGTCTGACCGACCCGGCCTGTCCGGGACCCCGTCCCGGGTTCGGCCGTCCGCGGTGACGTGCCGCGGCGGATCGGTCAGCGGTGCGGCAGCACCGCGGCGGTGCGGACCAGGCCGGCGTCCACGGTGAAACGTCCGGTGATCACGCTGGGCGGATCGATGGTCTTCTCCCGGGCTGCCTCGACCTTGGCCGGGGAGATCCGGGCGACCCAGGAGCCGGCGTCCGGGTCGATCTCGACCAGCGCGTCCTGGAAGTCGAGCCAGGTGCCGACCACGGGGTGCCAGACCTTGTAGACGGTCTCCTTCGCGCTGAAGATCAGCGCAGGCCAGGAGACACCGGTCGGTAGCCGCCCGCAGTGCTCCACCTCCTCCTTCCGGAGGATCAGCCGGCGCACCCCGGCGTCGAGGATCTTGTGCTGTTCGGCGTCCATGCCGACCGACCGGACCTCGTCCGCGCGGGCCGCGGCGGCGGCGCAGTAGCCCTTCGTGTGGGTGATGGTGCCGACCACGTCCGCCGGCCAGGCCGGGGACCGGTCGGCGGCCGACGGCACCGGCACCGGATCGAGCCCGAGGGCGGCGATGGCCCGGCGGGCGCACACCCGGCCGGCGGTGAAGTCGCGCCGCCGGCTCTCCACCGCGCGTTCGCCGAGGCAGACCCGCTCGGCTTCGAGCAGCTCGCCGGTGAAGTCCGCCGGCCCCGCCACGACCACGGCGACCGGCGGTGGCAGCAGGTCACGCATCAGGCTCCCCTTTCAGGTACGACCGCAGCCGGGCCACTTCGACGTCGAGCCGGTCCCACCGTACCGGCGGCGACCCCGGATCGACCCGAGGACCGTGGCCCGGTGGGCGAAGGCGGCCAGGCATCAGACATCGACGACCGGCTCATTGTCGCGCTGCTCCCAGGTGCCGACCACCCGTCCCCGGTGCGCCACCATCGAAAGATCCATCCGGCGGCGCGGCTGACGTGGACGCACCGCCGGGCGTCAACGGAACACGTCGACGCCCGGCGGCCGGTCCAGCAGGTGCGGCCGGTGCCCCATGTCACAGCTGGTCGGTGGTCGGATCCACGCTCGCCATGCCCGGAGGGTGCCCGGTCGTGGCCGGTGTGTCAGAAGGCGTGGGTCACGGTGACCAGGATGTTGGAGCAGGAGGCGGCGTGGCTGGTGAGGGCGTTCTTCTCGGCGGTGTCGACGGTCAGCCGCCAGCGGGTCTTCACCGCCGCCCACTCGGTGACGTACCGGCACCGCTCGTGGGTCGGCATCCAGCTCGCCGGGTCCTGGTCGCCCTTGGACTGGTTGACGTTGTCGGTCACGGCGACCAGCGAGCGGACGTCCCCCAGGTCGTTGGCGAAGGACTGGCGGCGGGAGGTGGTCCAGTTCCGGGCACCGGAGTCCCACGCCTCGGCCAGCGCCACCATGTGATCGATATCCAGGTCGGACGGGTTGGTCCAGTACGCGGCGTCGTAGTACGAGTACCACCGGCCGCCGGAGAGTTGGCATCCCGAGCCGACCGACGGCCGGGTGGTGGCCTCGGCGATCAGCACCTCGTACCGGGTGTTGCAGTCGTCGCCGTCGGTGTCGATCCAGTGCGGGAAGAGGTCCCGCGAGTAGCCGGTGCGGTTCTCCGTGGCGACGGGGAGGTCGGCGACGAGGGTGCGCAGCGGCACCGACACGGTGGCCGCCTGAGCGGGGGCGGTGAAGCCGAGGGAGGCGGCGGTGGCGGCGGCGAGCAGGCCGCCGACCCAACGAAGGGTGCGGTTCATAACATCTCCATCCGATCGCGGTATTGCCGTCATTTGACGCGCCGGAGGTGCCGGCGGATCCTTGACCGCGTGAACTGATAGAGAAAATTATCGATACTTTGCCCGGTGTTCGATAGAGGTGCGCCGATGGCTCGATGGTTGCTGGGTGGCCGTGTCGTCCATGATGGACCACGGACCGTTATGTGCCGGATGTAAACTATTTGTCCGGCGGAGCGGGGGGCGGGAATCTGAACCGGGCGCACCCGTTGTGTCGGTGAACCAGGGGTGGTTAAGCTCTCTCTTGCGCGCCCCAATCGCCCGCTTCCCCCGTGGCAGGCGATCGGGGCGCGCTTCGTTGTGCGCCGCGCCGGTCAGATCCAGCGGCCGTCCAGCCACATCCTCGCCGACCAGTCGGCGTAGGGGAGCAGCGTGCCCACGAAGATCGGGTAGAAGTAGGCGAAACAGATCGCCACGAGCAGCACGTACCCCCCCGCGACGACGCCGCCGAACAGCCGTCGGTCGTACGCCTCCTGGGCGGCGGTCGATCCCGGTGGAGCCGGCGCGCGTGCCTCGGCGGGCGAGACGATCGCGCCGAGCACGTAGACCACCGCCAGCACCAGGAACGGCAGGGCCGGCGCGGCGTAGAAGGAGAACATCACCCGCCCGTCGAGGGCGAACCAGAACCACGGCAGCAGGCCGCCCGCCGCACCGAGCAGGATCGCTCCGGCCCGCCAGTCACGCCGGGCGATACCCAGCCAGACCACGGCGACCAGCGCCGGCAGGAAGGACCACCAGAGCAGCGGGGTGCCGAGCAGCAGGATCTCGCTGGCGCAGCTCGGCGCGCCGCAGTTGCCCTCGCCCGACCAGTGGAAAGCCACCGGGCGGCCCAGCAGCAGCCACTGCCACGGCCAGGACTGGTACTTGTGCGGGGTGCTCAGCCCGGTGTGGAAGTCCAATGCGGCCCGGTGGTAGGTGTACAGGTTCTGCAACGCGCCGAGGACCGGGGTGTCGCTCAGTCCGGGAGTGTTCGGGTAGCGCTCGGCGAGGCGGTAGTAACCGTCGTCGGAGAGGAACCAGCCGGTCCAGGTGGCGAGGTAGGCGACGACCATCGCCACCCCGGCGAGCACCAGCCAGGGCAACTCGTCGAGGAGGGCGTCCCGCCACGGGCGACGAACCCCCGCCGAACGGCGGACCCCGACCTCCCACAGGACCACCAGCAGCGCGAAGACGGGCACGAAGTAGAGGGCGCTCCACTTGACCCCGAACGCGCAACCCATCAGCACCCCGGCGGCCAGCCGCCACCAGGGGACGGTGAACGGCGGCCGGCCGGCCCGGCCGGGGCGGGACGGGTCGAGGCCGGCGTCGAGCGCGGTGGCCCACCGCCGCCGGCGCGCGTCCCGGTCCAGCACCAGCGCCCCGAACGCGGCGAGGACGAAGAAGAGCAGGAAGATGTCGAGCAGGGCGGTGCGGGAGAGCACCAGGTGGAAGCCGTCCAGGGCGAGCAGCAGGCCGGCGGCGCAGCCGAGCGCGGTGGACCGGAACATCCGTCGGCCGATCCGCACCAGCAGCAGCACGGAGAGCGTGCCGACGACGGCGGCGGAGATCCGCCAGCCGAACTCGGGGCTGGTGGTCATCAGGTGGCCCGGCACCGAGATGTTGTGCTCGGTGTCCTGGTAGCCGAAGGCCCACTCGCCGAGCCCGATCAGCCACTTGCCCAGCGGCGGGTGGACCACGTACGAGACGGCGTTGTCCTTGAAGTTCCACTCGACGCCGTGCTCGACCAGGCCCCAGCCGTCCCGGGCGTAGTAGATCTCGTCGAAGATCTTGCCCTTGATGTCGCCGAGCCCGACCAGCCGCAGGATCGCGGCGATCGCCACCACCACGGCCGTGGCGAGCCAGGAACGCCCGTCCAGCCGGCCGTCGACCGTGGCCAGCCGGCGACGGACGAAGTCCGGCAGCCGACCACCCCCCGCGTCGCCGGGCGGGGTGGTCCCGGGCCGTCCGGCGGAGTCGTCGATCCGCTCCGGCGGTCCGTTCTCCGGCTGACCTTCGCTCGCGCTCTGCGCTGTCGACGCCTGGGTCACGACGGAATCGTAGGCCGCCCGGGTGCCCGGCGGAGGCCTTGTCTCCGTTACCGGGAAGTCTGTCGATGAGTTTTTCGGTCGACCGAGGGCGTTCAGAACGCGGTGACCAGGAAGCCCACGGTCACCAGCAGCGGTCCGCCGGCGGCGGCCGTGATCGCCCACCGACGGGCCCGTCGGCCGTCCAGTCCGGCCGTGCCGGTCACCCGGGCGATCCCGGTCGCGCACGCCGCCACCAGGCCGAAGCCGAGCAGCCAGCGCAGGTGCATGGTGGCGCCACGGTCCGCGTACGCGGTGGTGCCCTCCGGCCCGGTCATCCGGGCCGGCACCGCCGTCACGGTCGGCTGGTCCTCGGCGTCGAGCCCGCCGATGCGTACGCCGTGCGCGACGAACCGTCCGTCGGCGGCGACGAAGGTGCCCCGGCACCGTTGGGTCAGACCGCTGCCGGTGCACTCGCCTACCACCGTGCCGGTCGTGGCATGCCCCACGGCCAGCCAGAACGGTTCCGCGCTCACCCAGGCGAAGAAGGCCGCCAGGAGGCTGAGACCGAGCAGCCCCGCCAACCCGGGCAGGGGATCCCGCTGCCGGAGCACCCGGGGCCTCGTCCGGCGTCGGGCGCGGGCCCGGACGGCCGACGCCGCGCGCCCGTCCTCGGCCGACTGCTCGACCCGGATCGGGGTGCCGTCCCAGTGCACCTCCTCGATCGGCAGCCAGAAGTCGCTCCCGTCGGCGCCGGTGCCGCCCTCGTCCGGCCCGTCCGAACGCGGCCAGCCGAGGTGCTGCCGGACCGGTACCCGGTGCGGCACCGCCCCGATCGGAGCTCCGGTGGTGGGTTCGACCCCGGCCGCCGCTGTCAGCGCCGACCCGCCGGTCGTCGTCCCCGCTCCGGCGGCCGTGGCTTGCGGCCCACTGGTGGTCGTTCCGGCTCCGGCGGTGGTGGTGTCCGGTACGCGGTCCGGCCGATCCGGCGGTGGATCCTCCGGAGGATGTGGCCGGGGCCGTGGGGGCCCTCCGCCCTGACTCCGTCGATCACGGGGTTGCCGGGGTTGTCGATCCCCGGCAGCACTGCCGGCTTCATGATCGGTGTGACCGGGGGACGGCTGCCCGGATGCGGGATCAGCGGGGCCGGGAGGTGGTTCCTCGGGCTCGCGGTCGGCGCGACCGGGGGGCGGCTGCTCGTGCTCGCGGGCGGCTCCTCTGCCAGTCACGACGTTCATTGGACACCGAGTCGTCGCCGCTGACGCGCAGCTCACGCCGCGTGTCGACGACAAAGCGGACAGGAAGTGCGGCGACCGTCCGGCCCGCGCGCGGGCCGGCCGACCAGCCGGTGCGGCCTATTGGTTCGCAGCCGGTTCCCGGTGGTCACTAGGCTTGCTGGTCATGAGTCACGTACTTGCGGCGGTAGCCTGGCCGTACGCCAACGGCCCGCGCCACATCGGCCACGTCTCCGGTTTCGGCGTCCCCTCCGACGTCTTCGCCCGGTACATGCGGATGGCCGGCCACGACGTGCTCATGGTCTCCGGCACGGACGAGCACGGCACGCCGATCCAGGTGCAGGCCGACGCGGAGGGGGTCACCGCCCGGGACCTCGCCGACCGGTACAACCGGGTGATCGTCGAGGACCTGCACGGTCTCGGGCTGTCGTACGACCTCTTCACCCGGACCACCACCCGCAACCACTACGCGGTGGTGCAGGAACTCTTCGAGGGGATGCACCGCAACGGGTACATCGTCCCGAAGGTCACCATGGGCGCGATCTCCCCGTCCACCGGGCGTACCCTCCCCGACCGGTACATCGAGGGCACCTGCCCGATCTGCGGGTACGACAGCGCCCGGGGCGACCAGTGCGACAACTGTGGCAACCAGCTCGACCCGGTCGACCTGATCAACCCGAAGTCGAAGATCAACGGCGAGACCCCGCAGTTCGTCGAGACCGAGCACTTCTTCCTCGACCTGCCCGCTCTCGCCGACGTGCTCCGGCAGTGGCTGGACACCCGGGAGGGCTGGCGGCCCAACGTGCTGCGGTTCTCCAGGAACCTGCTCGACGACCTCCAGCCCCGGGCCATCACCCGGGACCTGGAGTGGGGCGTGCCGATCCCGCTCGACGGCTGGCGGGACCGCCCCGACAAGCGCATCTACGTCTGGTTCGACGCGGTCATCGGCTATCTCTCCGCCTCGATCGAGTGGGCCCGCCGCTCCGGCGACCCCGAGGCGTGGCGGAAGTGGTGGTCCACCGACGGCGCCGGTGCGGACTCCCCGGCCTACTACTTCATGGGCAAGGACAACATCGTCTTCCACTCGGTGATCTGGCCGGCGCTGCTCTCCGGCTACTCCGGTGCGGGCGCGAAGGACGGCGAGCCGGGCGCGTTGGGGCGGCTCAACCTGCCCACCGAGGTCGTCTCCAGCGAGTTCCTGACCATGGAGGGGCGGAAGTTCTCCTCGTCCCGCCGGGTGGTCATCTACGTCCGGGACTTCCTCGAACGGTACGACGCGGACGCGCTGCGCTACTTCATCGCCGTCGCCGGCCCGGAGAGCAACGACACCGACTTCACCTGGGCCGAGTTCCTCCGCCGCAACAACGACGAGCTGGTCGCCGGCTGGGGCAACCTGGTCAACCGGTCGATCTCGATGGCCGCGAAGAACTTCGGCGCGATCCCGCCGATCGACCCGGCCGGGCTCACCGAGGCCGACGAGGCGCTGCTCGCGGTGGCCCGCGCCGGCTTCGACACGGTCGGCGACCTGATCGCCCGGCACCGGCAGAAGCAGGCCATCGGCGAGGCGATGAAGGTGGTCGCCGAGGCGAACCGGTACCTCTCCGACCAGGCCCCCTGGAAGCTCAAGGGCGAGGACGACAAGCCCCGGATGGGCACCATCCTGCACGTCGCCCTCCAGGTGGTCAGCGACGCCAACACGCTGCTCACCCCGTTCCTGCCGCACTCCGCGCAGAAGGTGCACGAGCTGCTCGGCGGCACCGGCGTGCACGCCCCGATGCCGTCGATCGTCGAGGTCGAGGACCTGGACGGCGGGCCGGCGTACCCGGTGCTGACCGGCGACTACACGCAGGGCACGCGCTGGGAGCCCGTACCGCTGGAGGTGGGCCGGCCGTTGGCCGCGCCGAAGCCGGTCTTCCGCAAGCTCGACCCGTCGATCGTCGACGAGGAGCTGGCCCGCCTCGGCGGCTGACCGCCGGACGCGGGCCCCCGCCCCCCCCCCCCCCCCCGCGGCCCCCCCGCCCCCCCCCCCCCCGGGGGCCCCCCCCCCCCCCCCCCCCGGCGGCGGGGGGGGGGGCCCCCGGGGCCCCCCCCCCCGGGCCCCCCCCCCCCCCCCCCCCCCACCCCCCCCCCCCCCAC
>NZ_JBITJH010000032.1:0-56398 GCF_044459745.1 Micromonospora sp. NPDC050187 | reverse complement strand
GCCAGCCGGCCGTCGAACACCGGCACCCGACCCACCAGACCGGCCGCCATCCGCGCCGACTGCGCACCCTGACCCGGAAACACGAACACCGGACCAGCAGACGAACCACCAGCGGTACCCAGCACCACGTTGCCCGCCGGCAGACCCGACGCCACCGCGTCCAGACCCGACAGCAACTCGTCGACACCGGAGCCGACGACCACGGCCCGCTGGTCGAACGTCGACCGGGTGGTCAGCAGCGACCAGCCGACCGCCGCCGGGTCGAGGTCACCGTGTTCCCGCACGTACCCGGCCAGCCGGCCCGCCTGCCCGGCGAGGGCGTCCCGGGACCGCGCGGACACCGGCCACACGGTCACGCCCGACGCGGCCAGGCCGGGCCGGTACGCGGTCGTGGTGGGCTCGTCGGTCTGCTCGGGGTCGGCGGCGGACGGCCGGTACTCCTCGACGATCACGTGGGCGTTGGTGCCGCTCACGCCGAACGACGACACGCCGCCTCGGCGGGGCCGGTCCATCTCCGGCCACGCGCGACGCGCGGTGAGCAGCGAGACTGCTCCGGCGGTCCAGTCCACGTGCGGGGACGGTTCGTCCACGTGCAGGGTCTCCGGCATCACGCCGTTGCGCAGGGCCATCACCATCTTCACCATGCCGGCGACCCCGGCGGCGCTCTGGGTGTGACCGATGTTCGACTTCACCGAGCCGAGCCACAACGGCTGGTCGGCGGGGCGGTCCTGTCCGTAGGTGGCGATCAGCGCCTGTGCCTCGATCGGGTCACCGAGGGTGGTGCCCGTGCCGTGCGCCTCCACCATGTCGACGTCGGCGGTGCCGAGCCGGGCGTTGGCGAGGGCCTGCCGGATGACCCGCTGCTGCGACGGGCCGTTGGGGGCGGTGAGGCCGTTGGACGCGCCGTCCTGGTTGAGGGCGCTGCCCCGGATCACGGCGAGGATCGGGTGGCCGTTGCGTTCCGCGTCGGCGAGCCGCTCCAGGACGAACACGCCGCCGCCCTCGCCCCAGCCGGTGCCGTCCGCGCCGGCCGCGAACGCCTTGCACCGCCCGTCGACGGACATGCCGCGCTGTCGGGAGAAGACGACGAAGACGCCGGGGGTGGCCATCACGGTGACACCACCGGCGATGGCCAGGTCGCACTCCCGACGGCGCAGCGCGGTGGCCGCGAGGTGCAGGGCGACCAGCGAGGACGAGCAGGCGGTGTCGACGGTGACGGCCGGGCCGTTGAGGCCGAGGGTGAACGAGATCCGGCCGGAGGCGACGCTGGTGGTGTTGCCGGTGCCGAGGTACATGTCGACGCCCTCGGGAACGTTCGGCAGACCCATCCCGTAGTTCGAGGTGGTGACCCCGACGAAGACGCCGGTCTGGCTGCCGCGAAGGGACAGCGGGTCGATGCCGGCCCGCTCGACCGCCTCCCAGGACGTCTCCAGCAGCAGTCGCTGCTGCGGGTCCATCGCGAGGGCCTCGCGCGGGGAGATCCCGAACAGGGACGCGTCGAAGTCACCGGCGGCGTCGAGGAACCCACCCACCCGGGTGTAGCTCTTGCCCGGCTTGTTGGGGTCGGGGTCGTAGAGCGACTCCAGGTCCCAGCCCCGGTCGTCGGGGAACTCGGTGAGGGCGTCCTGGCCGCCGTCGACGAGGTCCCACAGGTCCTCGGGCGAGCGGACGCCGCCAGGGAACCGGCAGCTCATCGACACGATGGCGAGGGGTTCCTGGTCGCGGGCCTCGGCGGTCTGCAGCTTGCGCTTCGTGTCGTGCAGATCGGCGGTCACCCGCTTGAGGAAGTACCGCAGCTTGTCGTCGTCGCTCATCGGGCCGCACCTGCCTCGATCCGGGGGTCGGTCATGTCAGGAGATTCCAAACTCTTTGCTGATGAAGTCGAAGATCTCGTCGTCGCTGGCCGACTCGAGATCGGGCCGGTCCTCCTCGGCGGCGGGACCGTCGGCCAGGCCGGTCGCCTTGGCCAGCAGGTCCCGCATCCGGGCGGTGAACCGCTCCCGGGTCGCCGGATCGAGCGTGATGGTGGTGAGCAGGCTCTCCACGGTGTCGATGCCCTGGAAGAGGGGCTGGGTGGAGGGGGCCTCCCCGGCGGTGATCTCGCCGGCCAGCTTCTCGGCGAGCGCGGTCGGCGTCGGGTAGTCGAAGACCAGCGTGGCGGGCAGCCGGAGGCCGGACAGGCCGTTCAGCCGGTTGCGGAGGTCGACGGCGGTGAGCGAGTCGAAGCCGAGTTCGGTGAAGAGCCGGCCCGGGTCGATGGCGTCGGCCCCCGCGTGGCCGAGGACGGCGGCGATGTTCGCCCGGACCACGTCGAGCACCACCTTGCGCCGTTCCGGCTCGGCCAGGCCGGCCAGGCGCTGCCCGAGGGACACGCCGCCGGGTCCGGCTCCGGTGCCGTCGGCGGAACGCCGCAGCGGCACCCGGACCAGGGCGCGGAGCATCGGGGCGAGGGTCCCGGACTCCGCCTGTCCGCGCAGCGTGCCGACGTCGAGCCGCATCGGTACGACGGCAGCCGAGTCCAGTCGCCAGGCGGCGTCGAACAGGTGCAGCGCCTGCTCGGTGGGGAGCCCGGCCGCCCCCTGTTCGGCCATCCGCCGCACGTCGGCGTCACCGAGGTGACCGGTCATCCCGCTGGCCTGCTCCCACAGGCCCCAGGCCAGGGAGATGCCGGCCAGTCCCCGGGCCCGCCGGTGCGCGGCGAGCGCGTCGAGGAACGCGTTCGCGGCCGCGTAGTTGGACTGTCCGGCGCTGCCCAGCGTGGCCGCCGCCGAGGAGAAGAGCACGAAGGCGGCGAGGTCGCGGTCGGCGGTGAGCCGGTGCAGGTGCCACGCCGCGTCGATCTTCGGTACGGCCACCGCGTCGAGGCGTTCGGGCGTCATCGACTCGAACACCCCGTCGTCGAGGACGCCGGCCGCGTGGATCACTGCGGTGAGCGGGTGCGCGGCGGGAATCCCGGCGAGCAGCGCGGTCAGGGCCTCGGGGTCGGCGGCGTCGCAGGCGGCGACGGTCACCTCCGTACCGTGGGCGGCCAGCTCGGCGACCAGGTCGTCGATCCCTTCGGCGGCCGGACCGCGCCGGCCGACGAGCAGCAGGTGCCGGACGCCGTGCGTGGTGGCGAGGTGCCGGGCCAGGAGGCGGCCCAGTACGCCGGTGCCACCGGTGACGAGCACCGTGCCGTCCGGGTCGACGCGGCCGGGCAGCAGTTCCACGCCGGCCGGCACCCGTCCGAGACGGGGGACGCGCACCTGGCCGGCTCGTACCGCGACCTGCGGCTCACTGGACCCGATCGCGGCGGCCAGCACGGCGGTGCTGTCCGGGTCCGCGTCGAGGTCGACCAGTTGCAGCCGGCCCGGGTGTTCCAGTTGGGCGGCGCGCAGCAGACCCCAGACCGGGGCCTGGCGCAGGTTCACCACGTTCTGTTCACCCGTTGCGACCGCGTCGCGGGTGACCAGCACCAGCCGGGCGTCGGCGAACCGGTCGTCGGCGAGCCAGGCCCGTACCGCACCGAGCACGCGGTGGGTGGTGGCACGCGCCTGCGCGGCGAGTGCCGGATCCGTGTCGTCGCCGTCACCCCCGACCGGGACGATCACCGCCCCGGGCGCCGGTTCGCCCCCGGCGAGCAGGTCCCCGAGGGTGTCCGGGTCGAGGTCGGCGCGGACCCGGACGCCCGCCGACTCGCAGGCGGCGCTGAGGGCCAGGTCGTCGCCGACCACCACCCAGCCGGTGGCGGCAGGCACCGGACCGGCGGGCACGGGCAACGCCAACCAGTCGACCTGGAACAACGACTCGTGACGGCCGGAGCGGGCGGCCCCGAGGGCGTCACCGGTGACCCGCCGCATGATCAGCGACTCGGCGTGCAGCACGGGCGCGCCGGTGGCGTCGGCCACCTGGAAGGAGACCCCGACCTCACCGGCCGAGGCGACCCGGACCCGCAGGGCGGTGGCCCCGGCCGCGAGCAGGGTGACACCGGTCCAGGCGAACGGCAGCCGGGGGGCGTCGGGGTCGGCTCCGTCGCCCATCCGGGCGAGGAAGCCGCCGATGGACATGGCCTGCAACGCGCCGTCCAGCAGCGCCGGGTGGACCCCGAACCGGCCGGCCTCGGCGTGGTGACCCGTGGGCAGTTCGACCTCGGCGAAGACCTCGTCGCCGCGTACCCACGCGGCGCGTAGGCCCTGGAAGACCGGGCCGTAGGCGAAGACGGTCGCCTCGATACCGGAGTAGAAGTCGGTGGAGTCGACGGCGGTCGCACCGGGCGGCGGCCAGACCCCGAGGTCGAACGCGGGCGGTTCGGCCGGGCGGGGCGCGAGCAGACCGGTGGCGTGGCAGGTCCAGGCCACGTCGGCGAGGATCTCATCCGATCCGTCCCGGTACGGGCGGGAGTGGAACTGCACCGTACGACGGCCGTCCGCGTCCCGGTCACCGACGGTGAGCTGCACCTGGAGGGAGCCGAGTTCGGGCAGGACGAGCGGGGCGAGCAGGGTCAACTCCTCCACCACCGGCGTGCCGGCCTGCTCACCGGCGTAGGCGGCCAGTTCCACGAAGGCGGTGCCGGGCAGCAGGATCGCGTTCATCACCCGGTGCTCGCCGAGCCACGGGTGGGTACGCACCGACAGGCGGCCGGTGAACACCATCCGCTCGCTGTCCGGGAAGGTCACCGTGGCGCTGAGCAGCGGGTGACCGGCCTCCTGAAGACCGGCGGAGGCGACGTCCCCAGCGGGTCCGACGGGCAGGTCGACCCAGTAGCGCTGGTGGTCGAAGGCGTAGGTGGGCAGGTCGACGGTCGCCGTCTCCGCCAGCACCTTCCCCAGATCCACGGGCAGGCCGATCGTGTGGGCGGTGGCGAGACTGGTCATCAGCCGGGTCGGATCGTCCTCACCCCGCCGCAACGTCCCCAAAGTGTGCCCGGAGACACCGACGTCATCGAGAATGCCGGTCACCGGCATGGTGAGCACCGGATGCGGCGAGATCTCCACGAACGTCGTGTGACCCGCCTCGACCGCCACCCGCACGGCCGGATCGAACAACACCGTCCGCCGCAGGTTCTCGTACCAGTAGTCGGCACCCATCGACTCCGGCACCACCCACTCCCCGGTCAAGGTGGACACCAGCCGGACCGTGCCGGGCTGCGGAGTGACGTCGGCCAGATCGGTCCGGAGCTGCTCGGCGACCTCCTGCACGGCAGGAGAATGCGACGCGTAGTCCACCGGAATCACCCGCGCCCGCACACCATCGGCCTGACACGCGGCCACCAGATCCGCCACCGGCTGCGGCGGACCCGACACCACCACCGTCGACGGACCGTTCACCGCCGCCACACCCACACCCGGGAACAACAGAAGACGTTCGGCGACCGCGTCGGCCGACAGGTCCACCGACGCCATCGCACCCGTACCCCGAAGAACAGCAAGCGCCCGTGACCGCAACGCCACCGTCTTCGCCGCATCCTCCAGCGACAGGATCCCGGCGACGCAGGCCGCACCGATCTCACCCTGCGAATGACCGATCACCGCCGCCGGAGTCACGCCGACGTGCTCCCACACCGCCGCCAGGGCAACACCCACCGCCCACAGGACCGGCTGCACAACCTCCACCCGGTCCAACCACGACTCGTCGTCACCGGTCAACACCGACACGAGGTCCACATCCAGGTACGGCGCGAGAGCCCGCTGGCACTCGGCCAGCCGGCCGTCGAACACCGGCACCCGACCCACCAGACCGGCCGCCATCCGCGCCGACTGCGCACCCTGACCCGGAAACACGAACACCGGACCAGCAGACGAACCCGCCAGACCCGTGACGACGTTCCCCGCCGGCAGCCCCGACGCCAAGGCGTCCAGACCCGCGAGAAGCGTGTCGGTGTCGGTGCCGACGACGGCGGCACGCTGGTCGAGGACGGCGCGCGTGGTCGCCAGGGACCAGCCGACCGCCGCCGGGTCCAGGTCGCCGTGCGCCCGGACATGGTCGGCGAGCCGGGCGGCCTGGCCGGCCAGGGAGGTCTTCGTGCGAGCGGACAGCGGCCAGACGGTCACGCCCGCGGCGGGCGTCAGGCCCGGTGCCGGGTCGTGGGTCTGGACGGCCTCGTCGAGGGATTCGTCGGCCTGCTCGATGATCACGTGCGCGTTCGTGCCGGAGATGCCGAACGACGACACCGCCGCCCGACGCGGCCGATCCACCACCGGCCACGCACGCGCCTCGGTCACCAACTCCACCGCACCCGCCGACCAATCGATATGCGGCGACGGCTCATCCACATGCAAACTGGCCGGCACCACACCGTGCCGCATCGCCTGCACCACCTTGATCACACCCGCCACACCCGCAGCCGCCTGCGCATGCCCGATGTTCGACTTGACCGACCCCAACAACAACGGCCGATCCCCCGGACGGCCCTGCCCGTACGTCGCCAGCAACGCCTGCGCCTCGATCGGGTCACCCAGCGTCGTACCCGTACCGTGCGCCTCCACCACGTCCACGTCTGCGGTGGAAAGCCGGGCCGAGGTGAGAGCCTGCCGGATCACCCGCTGCTGCGACGGGCCGTTCGGGGCGGTGAGCCCGTTGGACGCGCCGTCCTGGTTGATCGCCGACCCGCGCAGCACGGCGAGGACCCGGTGACCCTTGCGACGCGCGTCGGAGAGCCGCTCGACCAGCAGCAGGCCGACACCCTCGGACCAGCCGGTCCCGTCCGCCGACGCGGCGAACGACTTGCACCGACCGTCGGCGGCCAGACCACGCTGCCGGGAGAACTCGACGAACGCGGTCGGCGTGGTCATCACCATCACGCCGCCGGCGAGCGCCATGTCGCACTCGCCGCTGCGCAGCGCCTGGCCGGCCCAGTGCAGGGCGACCAGGGACGACGAGCAGGCGGTGTCCAGCGAGACCGCCGGCCCCTCCAGCCCGAACGTGTAGGCGACCCGGCCGGAGATGACGCTGCTGGTGAGCCCGGTCAGCGCGTACCCCTCGGTGCCCTCCCCCGCGTACGCGACCAGGTTGCTGTAGTCCTGGCCGCTGGTGCCGACGAAGACACCGGTGCTGCTGCCGCGCATGGTGGCCGGGTCGAGGCCGGCGGACTCGAACGTCTCCCAGGTGGTCTCCAGCAGCAGCCGCTGCTGCGGGTCCATGGCCAGCGCCTCGCGCGGCGAGATGCCGAAGAACGCCGAGTCGAACTGGTCGACGTCGGCCAGGAAGCCGCCACCCCGGGTGTAGAAGGTGCCGGAGGCGTCCGGGTCAGGGTTGTAGAGCGAGTCGAGGTCCCAGCCCCGGTCGGTGGGCAGGTCGGAGATGGCGTCGACGCCATCGGCGACGAGCCGCCACAGGTCCTCCGGGGAGCGCACCCCGCCGGGCAGCCGGCAGGCCATGCCGATGATCGCCAACGGTTCGTCGTCGCGTACCGGCACGGTGGTGGTCGCCGACCGGACCGGTACGGGCGTCCCGGCGATCTCGGTGCCGAGGTGGACGGCCAGGTCGTAGGGGCTGGGGTAGTCGAAGACCAGGGTGGCCGGCAGGCGCATGCCGAACGCGTTGTTCAGCCGGTTGCGCATCTCGACGGCGGTGAGCGAGTCGAAGCCGAACTCGTTGAACGCCCGGCGCGGTTCGATGGCGGCCGGGTCGGGGTAGCCGAGCACGGCGGCGGCCTGCCCCCGGACGATCTCGACGAGCGCGTTGACCCGGTCGTCGTCGCCGAGTGCGGCGAGCTGCTGCACCAGGGACGCGCCGGTGGTGGCCGCCGCGCTGCGGGGCAGCCGGATCAGGGTCCGGTACAGCGGCGGGATGGTGCCGCCGGCGAACTGGACCTTCATGGCGGCCAGGTCGAGGCGGGCCGGGACGAGCGCCGCGTCGGGGGTCCGGCAGGCGGCGTCGAAGAGGGCCAGGCCCTCCTCGGCCTCCATCGCGGCGACGCCGGAGCGGGAGATCCGGTTGAGGTGGACGTCGTCCAGCTCGGTGGTCATGCCGCTGCGGTCGGCCCAGAGGCCCCAGGCGAGGGTGAGCGCGGCGCGGCCGTGTGCCTTGCGGTGGTGGGCGAGGCCGTCGAGGAAGGCGTTGGCGGCGGCGTAGTTGCCCTGGCCGGGTCCACCGGCGGTGGCGGCGAGCGACGAGTACGAGACGAAGGCCTTCAGGTCGAGGTCGGCGGTCAGCTCGTGCAGGTTCCACGCCGCGTCGACCTTCGGCCGCAGGACGTCGTCGATCCGCTCGGGGGTGAGCGAGGAGATGACGCCGTCGTCGCGGACGCCGGCGGCGTGGATGACGGCGGTGAGCGGGTGGGCGGCGGGGATGCCGGCGAGCAGCTCGGCCACCGCGTCGCGGTCGGCGACGTCGCAGGCGGCGACGGTGACCGTGACGCCGAGCGCCTCCAGGTCGGCGCAGAGTTCGGCGACACCGCCGGCGGCCCGGCCGCGCCGGCTGGTGAGGATCAGGTGCCGGACGCCGTACCGGGTCACCAGGTGCCGGCTCATGAGCTGGCCGAGGGTGCCGGTCGCGCCGGTGATCAGGACGGTCCCGTCGCCGTCGAACGGTGCGACGGGCGGCTCGGCCGGGGTCGGTACGCGGGTGAGCCGGGCCCCGGCCGCGACGCCGGAGCGGATCACCACCTGTGGTTCGTCGGTGTCGGCGACCGCGACGAGAGCGGCGGCGGCACCGGCCACGTCGTCCACGTCGACGAGCACGAACCGGTCCGGGTTCTCCGACTGCGCGGAGCGGACCAGACCGATGATCGCCGCGCCGGCCAGGTCGGTCAGGTCGGCGTCCTGGGCGGTGGCGACCGCACCCCGGGTCAGCACGACCAGCCGGGACGCGGCGAACCGGTCGTCGGCGAGGAACTGCTGGAGCACGGCGAGCGCCCGGTGGGTCGCCTCGGCCACCGCGCGTGGCACGTCCGGGCCGGGTGCCGGCGCGGGGAACGGCACGACCAGCACGTCGGGGGTGTCCGACCCGCCGTCCATGGCGTCGCGCAGGGCGGCCATGTCGGGGTACGCCGCGACGGCGGTACCGGTGGCCGCGACGGCCTCGACGAGGTCGGTGTCGCCGACGACCGCCCACGTGGCGGTGGACGGCCCGGCGGGTGCGGCCAGCGGGGTCCAGTCGATCCGGTACAGCGACTCGGCACCACCACCGGCGGTGCGGAGCTGGTCGGCCGAGACGGGCCGCAGGACGAGGGAGCCGACCGAGATGATCGGGGTGCCGGTGACGTCGGCCAGCAGCAGGGAGATGCTGTCGGTGCCGGTGTGCGTGACACGGACCCGGGCCGCCGCCGCGCCGGCGGCGTGCAGGGCGACGTCGTTCCAGGAGAACGGCAGCCGGCCGTAGCCGGGCGGGATGTTCGCCCCGGTCGGAGCGCCGCCGGGCGGGGTGAGGCCGAGGGTGTGCAGGGCCGCGTCGAGCAGCGCGGGGTGCAGGCCGTAGCCGCCGGCCTCGGCGGCGGGTGTCTCGGGGAGGGCCAGTTCGGCGAAGAGGTCCTCGCCGCGCCGCCAGGCCGAGCGCAACGCGATGAAGGAGGGGCCGTAGTCGTAGCCCTGGGCGGCGAGGTTGAGGTACAGGTCGTCGGTGGACACCTCGGTGGCGTCGGCGGGCGGCCAGGCGGTCAGGTCGGACCAGCCGGTGGGGCCGCTGGGCACGGCCGGCCCGCTGGCCAGTACGCCGCTGGCGTTGCGGGTCCAGGCGCGCTCGCCGGGGGCACCGTCGGCGGACTCGCCGTCCGGGGCGGAGTGCAGGGACACGGACCGGCAGCCGGTCTCGTCGGCCGGGCCGATCCACAGCTGGATGTCGACCCCGCCGGTCTCGGGCAGGATCAGCGGCGACTCCAGGGTGAGTTCCCGGACGTGGTCCGCGCCGACGTGCGCGCCGGCCTGGAGGGCGAGCTCGACGAAACCGGTGCCGGGCAGCAGCACGGTGTCGAACACGACGTGGTCGCTGATCCACGGGTGGGTACGCCCGGCCAGCCGGCCGGTGAACAGGAAGCCCTCGGCGTGTGCGACCCCGACGGCGGCGCCGAGCAGGGGGTGCCGGGCGGGGCGCAGGCCGACCGCGGTGACGTCCCCGGTCCACCCGGCACCGGCCTCCGGCCAGTAGCGCTGGTGCTGGAAGGCGTACGTGGGCAGGTCGACCCGGGTGGCGCCGGCGTCGGCGAACCACGGCTGCCAGGTGACCGGCACACCGTGGACGTGCAGCTCGGCCAGCGCCGCCAACAGCGCGTGAACCTCGGACCGGTCCTTGCGCTGCACGGGCACGACGAGCACGGAATCGTCACCGGGCAGGATGTCGGCGGCCATCGCGGTCAACACACTCTGCGGACCGACCTCCAGGAACGTGTCGACCCCGGCGGCCCGCAGCGCGGCCACCCCGTCGCCGTACCGGACCGCCTCCCGGACGTGCCGCACCCAGTAGTCGACGCTCCGGATCTCCTCGCCGTCAGCGAACGCCCCGGTCACGTTCGACACCACCGGCAACGTCGGAGCGGAGAAGGTCAGCCCGGCCAGGACGGTGCGGAACTCGGCGAGCATCGGCTCCATCAACGGGCTGTGGAACGCGTGGCTGACGGTGAGCCGGCGGGTGCGCGCGCCCCGGTCCCGCCAGGTCCGCTCCACCTCAGCCAGTGCCTCGACCGCCCCGGACACCACCACGGACGTCGGCCCGTTCACGGCGGCGATTCCCAGCCGGCCGGTCAGCCCGTCCAGGGTGGCCCGCACGTCGGCCTCGGACGCGTTGACCGCGAGCATCCCACCACCGGCCGGCAACGCCTGCATCAACCTGCCCCGCGCCGCGACCAGCGCACACGCGTGCTCCAGGGACAACACCCCCGCGACGTGCGCGGCGGTGACCTCCCCGATCGAGTGCCCACCCACGAAGTCCGGCACCACACCGAACGACTCCACCAGGCGGAACAACGCCACCTCGACCGCGAACAACCCGGCCTGCGTGAACACCGTCTGGTCCAACAGCTCCGCCTCCGGCGTCCCCGCCTCGGCGAACAACACCTCCCGCAGCGGACGCGGCAGCAGCGGATCGAGCTGCCCGCACACCTCGTCCAACGCGGACGCGAACACCGGGAACGTCGCGGACAACTCCCGACCCATGCCGACGCGCTGGGCGCCCTGACCGGAGAAGAGCACCGCGAGCGGACCCCGGTCCCCGACCTGGCCGGCGACCACCGCGCCGGACGACTCCCCCGCCGCCAGGGCGCGCAGCCCGGCCAGCAGGTCGTCCCGACCGGTGGCGGCGACCACGGCCCGGTGGTCCAGGGCGGACCGGGAGGTCACCGACGAGAAGGCCACGTCGAGGGGGCGCAGGGCCGGGTCGGCGGCCACCCGGTCGGCCCAGTTGCCCGCCTGGGCGGCGAGCGCGGCGGCGTCGCGGGCCGACACCGTCACCGGCACGACCGGACGCTCCACCGCCGGGGCGGCGTCGACCTCGGCGGGGGCGGGGGCCTGCTCCAGGATGGTGTGCGCGTTGGTGCCGGACACCCCGAACGACGACACCGCCGCCCGGCGCGGCCGGTCCACCGCCGGCCACGGCGTCGCCTCGGTGACCAGCTCGACCGCCCCGGCCGACCAGTCGACCTGCGGGGTGGGCTCGTCGACGTGCAGGGTCGGCGGCACGACGCCGTGCCGCATCGCCATCACCATCTTGATCACACCGGCGACGCCGGCGGCGGCCTGCGCGTGCCCGATGTTCGACTTGACCGAGCCGAGCAGCAGCGGCTCCGCGCCGCCCCGGTCCTGCCCGTACGTGGCGAGCAGCGCCTGCGCCTCGATCGGGTCGCCGAGCCGGGTGCCGGTGCCGTGCGCCTCCACGACGTCGACGCCGCCGGCGGCGAGGCCGGCGTTGGCGAGGGCCTGCTGGATGACGCGCTGCTGGGCGGGCCCGTTCGGGGCGCTCAGGCCGTTCGACGCACCGTCCTGGTTGACCGCGCTGCCCCGGAGGACGGCGAGGATCGGACGACCGTTGCGTTGGGCGTCGGAGAGCCGCTCCAGCAGCAGGACGCCGACGCCCTCGGACCAGCCGGTCCCGTCGGCGGCGGCGGCGAACGCCTTGCACCGGCCGTCGGCGGCGAGGCCGCGCTGGCGGGAGAACTCGACGAACGCGGCCGGGGTGCACATGGCGGTGACCCCGGCGACGATGGCCAGGGTGCACTCCTGCTGGCGCAGCGCCTGGGCGGCGAGGTGCAGGGCGACCAGCGAGGACGAGCAGGCGGTGTCGATGGTGACGGCCGGGCCTTCCAGGCCGAACGTGTAGGCGATCCGGCCGGAGACGACGCTGCCGGCGTTGCCGGTCATCAGGTGCCCCTCCAGGCCCTGCGCGGCGCCCATCAGCACGCTGCCGTAGTCCTGGCCGGTGCTGCCGGCGAAGACGCCGGTCCGGCTGCCCTTGAGCGAGTGCGGGTCGATGCCGGCCCGCTCCAGGACCTCCCAGGAGGTCTCCAGCAGCCACCGCTGCTGCGGGTCCATGGCCAGGGCCTCGCGGGGGGAGATGGCGAAGAACCCCGGATCGAAGTCGGGCAGGTCGTGGACGAAGCCGCCCTGCGCCGTGTACGTCGTGCCGGGCCCGCCCTGCTCCTGGTCACCGTCGTAGAGGGACGCGAGGTCCCAGCCCCGGTCCTCGGGGAAGTCGGAGATCACGTCCCGCCCGGACGCGACCACCTCCCACAGGTCCTCCGGGGACCGTACCCCGCCCGGAAAGCGGCAGCTCATGGACACGATGGCGACCGGTTCCTGCTCGCCGGCCTCCACCTCGCGCAGACGCTGCCGCACCTGGTGCAGGTCGGCGGTGACCCGCTTGAGGTAGTCGAGAAGCTTCGCCTCGTTAGCCATGGACCGCCCACTCCTTGTGTTGAGCCGTGCACGCAGCGACCACGTCAGGACACCCCCAGCTCCCGGTCGATGAAGTCGAAGACCTCGTCGGGCGTGGCGTCCTGGAGCTTCTCGGCGACGGCGTCCCCGCCGCCGGCCGGGGCGTCGGCCTCGTTGAGGGAGGCCAGCAGCGCCCGCAGCCGCTCCGTGATCCGAATCCGGGCGCTGCGGTCCGGCGCCGAGCCGGCCAGCGCCGTTTCCAACCTGTCCAGCTCCCCGAAGACCGGTGCGACGCCGACCACGCCGCCGTCGACGATCGCCGCCCGGACGTACTCGGCGAGGCCGGCGGCGGTCGGGTAGTCGAAGACGACCGTGGCGGGCAGCCGCACGCCCGTCGCCGCCGTCAGCCGGTTGCGCAGCTCGACCGCGGTGAGCGAGTCGAAACCGAGCTCCCGGAACGCCCGGTCCGGCTCGACGGCGTCCGCCGAGGCGTGCCCGAGCACGGCAGCGGCCTGGCCGCGTACCAGGTCGAGGAGCGTCTTGCGCCGTTCGACGTCGGTCTGCCCGGCGAGCAGGGCGGCGAGGGACTCCGCGGACGACCCGGCGTCCTCGGCCCGCTCGGCGGCGGCCCGCTGCGCCTCGGCGACGCCGGTGAGCAGTGGGCTGGGCCGGACGGCGACGAACCCGGGCACGTACCGCGCCCAGTCGATCCCGGCCACCAGCGTCGCCGGCTCGCGGCGCGCCACGCACGCGGCGAGCGCGGCGAACGCCGTGGCGGTGTCGAGGCGGGCGACGCCGGTGCGGCGGCGGCGCTCCTCCACCGCCGGGTCGGCGGCGGCCATCCCGCCGGCGGCCCAGGGGCCCCAGGCGATCGAGGTGGCTGCCAGGCCCTGCCGGTGCCGCTGCTCGGCGAGCGCGTCGAGGTACGCGTTGGCGGCGGCGTAGCTGCCCTGCCCGGCGGCGCCGAGCTGACCGACCATCGCCGAGAACAGCACGAACGCGCGCAGCGGCAGGTCGGCGGTCAGCTCGTGCAGGTGCAGCGCGCCGAGCACCTTGGGCCGCAGCACGGTGGCGATCCGGTCGGCGGTGAGGCCGTCGAGGACGCCGTCGTCGAGGACCCCGGCCGCGTGCACCACTCCGGTCAAGGGCGCGTCGGCGGGCACCTCGGCGAGCAGCTTCGCCAGCGCGGCCCGGTCGGCCACGTCGCAGGCGGCGACGGTCACCCGCGCACCGGCGTCGGTCAGCTCCCGGACGAGGTCGGCCACGCCGGGCGCGTCCGGGCCCCGGCGGCTGGCCAGCAGCAGGTGCTCGGCACCTTGGGAGGCCAGCCAGCGGGCCACCTCCGCGCCGAGGGCGCCGGTGCCGCCGGTGACCAGCGTCGTACCGGCGTGGTCGGTCTCCTCGGGAGCGGCGGCGCCACCGGGTGCCCGCACCAGTCGGCGTACCAGGATCGTGGCCCCGTCGACGGCGAGCTGGTCCTCGCCGTCGAGACCGGCCAGCGCGGCGCAGAGCAGGTCCCAGCCGTGGCCGTCGAGGGTGGCCGGCACGTCCACCAGCCCGCCCCAGCGCTCCGGGTGTTCGAGGGCGACGACCCGGCCGAGGCCCCAGAGGAGCGACTGCTCCGGCCGGGCCGGGGTTCCGCCCCGCGTGGCACCGGCGGCACCCCGGGTGACGCACCACAGCGGGGCGGCCACGTCGAGGTCGCCGAGCGCCTGCACCAGGGCGAGCGACCGGGCCAGGAAGGGCGGCACCGGCTGGGTGTCGTCGACCGGGGCGTCGGCGAGGGCGAGCAGGGACAGCACGCCGTCCACGGGTGCGCGCCCGCCGTCGTCGGTCCGGGTCGCGGCGGCCAGGTGCCCGGCGACGGCCGCCCGGTCGGCCAGCTGCTCCGGCAGCAGCACGAGCCGGGCTTCCGCGCCCCGCTGGGTCAGCTCGGCCACGGCGGTCTCGCCCGCGGCCGCGCGGTGCTCGTCCGCGACGACCCACCAGGCACCCGGCAGGAAGCTCACGGGCGTGCCCGGGTACGGCTGCCAGACGCTGCGGTAGCGCAGGTCGTCCAGGGTGGACCTCTCCCGCTGCTGACGCCGCCAGGAGGCGAGCAGGGGCAGGGCGGCGCCCAGCCGTTCCCGCGACTCGCTGGCGCTGTGCGCGGTGAGTTCCGCGAGCGCCGCCAGGTCCTCCCGTTCGACGGCCGCCCAGAACGCCGAGTCGACGCCGCTCGACGCCGTGTCCGCCACCCCCGGACCGTCGGCCCTGGTCGGCCAGAACCGGGTCCGGTCGAAGGCGTACGTGGGCAGGTCGACCGCCGGCGTCCCGGCGAGGACCTTCGCCAGGTCGACGGGCAGGCCGATGGCGTGCGCGGTGGCGAGGTTGGTCAGCAGGCGGGCGGGGTCGTCGTCGCCTCGGCGCAGGCTGCCCAGCGTGTGCCCGGTCGTGCCGGTGTCGTCCAGGATCGCGGTGACCGGCATGGTCAGCACCGGGTGCGGGGAGATCTCGACGAACGTGGTGTGCCCGGCGTCGATCGCGGCGCGCACGGCGGTGTCGAACAGCACCCACCGGCGCAGGTTGTCGTACCAGTAGCCGGCGTCCATGGTCTCCGGCGCCACCCAGTCCCCCGTCAGGGTCGACACCAGGCGGGTGTGCCCGGCCTGCGGGGTGACGTCGGCCAGGTCGGTGCGGAGCTGCTCGGCGACCTCCTGGACCGCCGGAGAGTGCGACGCGTAGTCCACCGGGATCAGCCGGGCTCGGACGCCGTCGGCCTGGCATGCCTCGACCAGGTCGGCCACCGGCTGCGGCGGCCCGGAGACGACCACGGTCGACGGACCGTTGACGGCCGCGACTCCGACACCGGGGAACGCCGGCAGCCGCTCGGCGACGGCTTCGGCGGAGAGGTCCACCGACGCCATCGTGCCCGTGCCCCGCAGCACCGCCAGAGCCCGCGACCGCAGCGCGACGGTCTTCGCCGCGTCCTCCAGGCTGAGGATGCCCGCCACGCAGGCCGCGCCGATCTCACCCTGGGAGTGACCGATCACCGCCTGCGGGACCACACCCGCGTGCCGCCACACCGCCGCCAGGGCGACACCCACCGCCCACAGCACCGGCTGCACGACCTCCACCCGGTCCAGCCACGACTCGTCGTCCCCGGTCAGCACCGCCACCAGGTCGACGTCGAGGTGGGGGGCCAGCGCCCGCTGGCACTCGGCGAGCCGGTCGTCGAACACCGGCGTACGACCCACCAGTCCGGCAGCCATCCGCGCCGACTGCGCGCCCTGGCCCGGGAACACGAACACGGCACCGGCACCGTGACCGGACGCCGTGCCCGTCACCGCGTTGCCGGCGGGCGCGCCGGCGGCCAGGGCGTCCAGCCCGGACAGCAGGTCCTCGACGCTCGCCCCGACCACGGCGGCACGCTGGTCGAAGACCGCGCGGGTGGTCGCCAGGGACCAGCCGACCGCCGCCGGGTCGAGCCCGTCGCGCTCACGCAGGTGCCGCGCCAACCGTGACGCCTGACCTGCCAGGGCGGTCCTCGACCGCGCCGACAGCGGCCACACCGTCACGTCCGAGACCACCAGTCCCGGCGCGACGTCCAGCGGCGTTTCGGCCTCGTCGGCCTGCTCGATGATCACGTGCGCGTTCGTGCCGGAGATGCCGAACGACGACACCGCCGCCCGACGCGGCCGGTCCACCGCCGGCCAGGGGCGCGTCTCGGTCGCCAGCTCCACCGCGCCGGCCGACCAGTCGATGTGCGGCGACGGGGCATCCACGTGCAGCGTGGCCGGGACGACCCCCTCCCGCATCGCGAGGACCATCTTGATCACGCCGGCCACCCCCGCGGCGGCCTGGGTGTGCCCGATGTTCGACTTCACCGACCCCAGCAGCAGCGGCACGTCCCGGTCCTGCCCGTACGTGGTCAGCAGGGCCTGCGCCTCGATCGGGTCGCCCAGGGTGGTGCCGGTGCCGTGTGCCTCCACCACGTCCACGTCGGCCGTCGACAGCCGGGCGCCGGCGAGGGCCTGTCGGATCACCCTCTGCTGCGAGGGGCCGTTCGGGGCGGTCAGCCCGTTCGACGCGCCGTCCTGGTTCACCGCCGAGCCGCGCACCACCGCCAACACGGGGTGCCCCAACCGCCGCGCGTCCGACAGCCTCTCGACCAGCAGGATGCCCGCGCCCTCACCCCAGCCGGTGCCGTCCGCCGCCGCCGCGAACGCCTTGCACCGCCCGTCGGCCGCCAGCCCACGCTGCCGGGAGAACTCCACGAACAGGCCCGGCGTCGCCATCACGGTCACCCCGCCGGCCAGGGCAAGATCACACTCGCCCCGCCGCAGCGCCTCCACCGCCAGGTGCAGCGCGACAAGGGACGACGAACACGCCGTGTCCACCGACACCGCAGGTCCCTCCAACCCCAACGCGTACGACACCCGACCGGACAAGACACTCGCGGCGCTCCCCGTCGCCCCGAACCCCTCCACGTCATCCGCGGACATCACCAACAGGGCCCCATAGTCCTGGCCGTTCGTGCCCACGAACACCCCTGTTCGCGAACCCCGCAACGCCCCCGGGTCAACCCCTGCCCGTTCGATCGCCTCCCACGACGTCTCCAGCAACAACCGCTGCTGCGGATCCATCGCGAGGGACTCACGCGGCGAGATTCCGAAGAAACCAGGGTCGAAATCCGCCACGTCGTACAGGAATGCGCCGTTGCGAACGTAGGAGGTGCCGGTGGAATAGGGGTCGGGGTCGTACAGCTGGTCGATGTCCCAGCCGCGGTCGCCCGGCAGGTCGGAGACGGCGTCGCGGCCGGCGTGCAGCATCTGCCAGAACCGCTCCGGGTCGTTGGCACCGCCGGGGAACCGGCAGGACATGGCGACGATGGCGACGGGCTCGTCGTCGGCCAGGGCCACGGGAGCGGCGGCGACCGCCGTCTCGGCCCCGCCACCCAGCTCCTCGTGCAGGTGCCGGGCGAGCACGGTCGGGGTCGGGTAGTCGAACACGAGGGTCACCGGCAGCCGCAGCCCGGTGGCGGTGGCGAGCCGGTTACGCAGCTCCACGGCGGTCACCGAGTCGAAGCCGAGGTCCCGGAAGGCGTGGTGCGGGTCGACGGCCTGGCCGCCGGCGTACTTGAGGACCGTGGCCGCCTGGTCGCGGACCAGGTCGAGCAGCGCCTGCTGACGCTCGGCGGCGCTCATCCGGGCCAGGGTGGCGGCGGGGCCGGCATCGTCGGCCTCCTTCGCCTCGGCGAGGCCCTTGGTGGCCGCGAGCGCCTGTGCCTCGGGGATCTCGGCGATCAGCGACGCGGGCCGGGTCGCGGTGAACGCCACGTAGAACCGGTCCCAGGCGATGTTCGAGATCGTCAGGAACGTCTCGTCGTGCTCGACGGCCTGGTGCAGCGCGGCGACGGCGAGCCTCGGGTCCATCTCGGGGGCGCCGTGGCGGTGCAGCATCCGCCCGAATTCGCCCTCGGCCATGCCGCCGCCGCCCCAGGCACCCCAGGCGATCGACGTGGCGGGCAGCCCGAGGCCGCGCCGGTGCTCGGCGAGGGCGTTGAGGAACGCGTTGCCGGGGGCGTAGTTGCCGACCCCGGAGCTGCCGACGGTGCCGGCCATGGCGGAGAACAGGATGAACGCGTCGAGGTCCCGGTCGCGGGTGAGCTCGTGCAGGTTGACCGCCGCGGTGACCTTGGCGCTGAGCGCATGGTCGACCTGGTCGAGGGTGAGCGCGCTGATCACGCAGTCCTCGAGCACGGCGGCGGTGTGCACGACGGTGGTCAGCGGATGCTCGGCCGGCAGGTCGTCGATGACGGCGGCGAGGGCCGCCCGGTCGGCGGCGTCGCAGGCGGCGACGGTGACCCGGGCACCGAGGCCGACCAGCTCGGCCTCCAGCTCGGCGATGCCCTCGGCCTGCCGGCCGCGACGGCTGACCAGCACCAGGTGGGACGCGCCGTTGGCGGCGAGCCAGCGGGCCATGTGCCGGCCGAGAGCGCCGGTGCCACCGGTGACCAGGGCGGTGCCGGTGGGCCGCCAGGTGCGGGCGGCCGGAGCGTCGCCCAGCGGGGCGCGCAGCAGCCGGCGGGCGAAGGTGCCGGCCCGCCGCAGCGCCACCTGGTCCTCGTCGTCGCTGCCGGCGAGGACCTGCACGAGCCGCCGACCGGCGGCGTCGTCCAGCGTTTCGGGCAGGTCGAGCAGGCCGCCCCAACGGTCGGGGTGTTCGAGGGCGGCGATCCGGCCGAAGCCCCAGGCGAGCTGCTGCCCGGGGTACGACAGTGGCTCACCGGCGTCGGTGGAGACGGCACCCCGGGTGAGGCACCACAGCGGCGCGCGGACACCGGCGTCGCCGAGGGCCTGCGTCAGCGTGACGGTGCCGGCGAAGCCGACGGGCACCGCCGGGTGGGCGGGGGCCGGGGTCTCGTCGAGCGCGAGCAGGGAGACGATTCCGGCGACGGGTCCGGCCTCGGTGAGGTCGCGGACCCGGGCGGCGAGGGCGACCCGGTCCGTCCGTTCGGCCGCCAGCTCCACAGGTACGACCGTGGCCCCGTGCCGGACGAGCGCGTCCCGGCAGAACGCGGCCTGGTCGACGGCGGTGTCATCGGGGCCGGTGACGAGCCACCACGTGCCGGTGACGGCGGGCTCGTCGCCGTCGGCGACCGGCAGCCAGGCGTCGCGGTACCGCCACGAGTCGACGGTGGCCTGGTCGCGGTGCCGGCGCCGCCAGGCGGCGAGCACGGGCAGCACGTCGGCGAAGGCCGCCTCGGGCACCGCGTCGGCGTCGGTGGCGTCGGCGAGTTCGGCGGTGAGCGCGGTCAGGTCCTCCGCCTCGACGGCGGCCCAGAACCGGGCGTCGACCTCGTCGTCGGCCATCGGTCCGGCGGCCGGACCGGCGGGGCCGGCCACGGCGGACGGCTGCGGCCAGTAGTGCTGCCGCTGGAACGGGTAGGTGGGCAGGTCGACCAGGCGGCCGGGAAGTCCGGCGAACGCCGGTCGCCAGTCGACCGGCACACCCCCGGTGTAGACCTCCGCGACCGCACGATGGAACCGGCCGAGACCACCCTCAGCACGACGCAGACTGCCGGTCACGGTGACCGTCGCGGGATCGGCCGCGACCAGCTCCACGCTCTCCTGCATCGCCATGGTCAGCACCGGATGCGCACTGACCTCCACGAACGTCGAACAGCCGGCCGCGACCAGACCCCGCACCGCCTCGTCGAAACGCACCGTCTGCCGCAGGTTCCGATACCAGTACCCGGCGTCCAGAGCAGCGGTGTCCAGCCACTCCCCCACCACCGTCGACCAGAACCGCACCCCACCGGTGCGTGGACGCAGCCCGGCCAACAGCTCCAGCAACTGCTCCCGCAACGGCTCGACATGCGCCGAATGCGACGCGTAGTCCACCGGCACCCGACGCACCCGGACCTCCCGGGACTCGTAGTGCGCCACCAGTTCGTCGAGCGCGGCGACATCACCGGAGACCACGACCGAGGTCGGCCCGTTCACGGCCGCCAAGGCCACCCGGCCGTCCCAGCGGGCGATGGTCGCGGCGGCCTCGTCGGCCGTCGTCGCGACGGAGACCATCCCACCGTCCCCGGCCATCCCCGCGATGACCCGGCTCCGCAACGCCACCACCGCCGCCGCGTCGTCCAGGCTCAACGCCCCCGCGACACACGCGGCAGCAATCTCACCCTGCGAGTGACCCACCACCGCCGACGGCCGAACCCCGTACGACTCCCACAACGCCGCCAACGACACACCGACGGCGAACAGGGCAGGCTGGACCACGTCGACCCGCTCCAGGGACGGCGCGTCCGCCGCGCCCCGTACCACGTCCAGCAGGGACCAGTCCACGTACGGACGCAACGCCTCCGCACAGGCGGCCAGCTTCTCCGCGAACACCGGAGCGGTGTCCAGCAGTTCGGCCGCCATACCCACCCACTGGGACCCCTGCCCGGGGAAGACGAAAGCCACCTCACCCGGCGAACCGGCGACGCCGGTAACCGCCTCCGCCATCGGCCGCCCATCAGCCAGCCCGTCCAAGGCGGCAACCAACTCGCCCCGATCGGCGGCGAAGACCACCGCACGGTGGTCGTGGGACGCCCGGGTGGCGACGAGCGACCAGCCGACGTCGCCGAGCGCGGCGTCCGGCACCTCCTCCAGGTAGCCCCGCAGGTCGCGCGCCCGGTCGGCGAGGGCGTCGGCGGTGCGTCCGGAGAGCACCCAGGGCAGCTCGCCGGCCGGCCCGTCGGCCGCCGGTCGCGGCGCGGACTCCTCGACGGGTGCCGATTCGAGGATGGTGTGCACGTTGGTGCCGCTGATGCCGAACGAGGACACCCCGACCCGGCGTACGCCGTCGACGGGCTCCCAGGGGCGGGCCTCGGTGAGCAGCTCGACGCGGCCGGCGGACCAGTCGACGTGCGGGGTGGGTTCGTCGACGTGCAGAGTGCGCGGCAGGACGCCGTGCCGCATGGCGAGCACCATCTTGATGATCCCGGCGACGCCGGCGGCGGCCTGGGTGTGCCCGATGTTCGACTTGATCGAGCCGAGCCAGAGCGGACGGTCGGCGGGGCGGTCCTGCCCGTACGTGGCGAGCAGCGCCTGCGCCTCGATCGGGTCGCCGAGGGTGGTGCCGGTGCCGTGCGCCTCGACCGCGTCCACCAGGTCGGGGGTGAGCCGCGCGTTGGCGAGGGCCTGCCGGATGACCCGCTGCTGGGCGGGGCCGTTGGGGGCGGTGAGCCCGTTGCTGGCGCCGTCCTGGTTGACGGCGCTGCCCCGCACGATCGCGAGGACCGGGTTGCCGTCCCGGCGGGCGTCGGAGAGCCGCTGGAGCACCAGCAGGCCGACGCCCTCGCCCCAGCCGGTGCCGTCGGCCGCGCCGGCGAACGGCTTGCACCGCCCGTCGGCGGCGAGGCCGCGCTGCCGGGAGAAGCCGACGAAGATGCCGGGGGTGGCCATGACGGTGGCCCCGCCGGCCAGCGCCAGATCACACTCCCCCGCCTGGAGGGCCTGTGCGGCGAGGTGCAGCGCGACAAGCGACGACGAGCAGGCCGTGTCGACCGTGACGGCCGGACCGTGCAGCCCGAACGTGTACGACAGCCGACCGGCGAGGACGCTGGCCGAGACGCCGGTGGCGAGGTAGTTCTCGTCGACGTCCCCGGCGGCCATCAGCAGCGAGCCGTAGTCCTGCCCGTTGGTGCCGACATACACGCCGGTGCGGCTGCCGCGCAACGCGGTCGGGTCGATCCGGGCCCGCTCGAACGCCTCCCAGGTGGACTCCAGCAGCAGTCGCTGCTGCGGGTCCATGGCGACGGCCTCGCGGGGGCTGATGCCGAAGAAGGCAGGGTCGAACTCGCCGGCCCCGGCGACGAAGCCGCCCTCGCGGACGTAGCTGGTGCCGAGGTGCTCGGGGTCGGGGTGGTACAGCTCGGCGAGGTTCCAGCCGCGCTCGCCGGGCATCAGGGTCATCGCGTCGGTGCCGGCGGCGACGAGATCCCAGAGCTGCTCGGGCGAGGAGACGCCGCCGGGGAACCGGCAGCTCATCGCCACGATGGCGATGGGCTCCCGGTGCAGACCGGCACCGTCGGCGACCACCTCGCCGGGGGTGTGTCCGGCGGTCAGGCCGTGCAGGTGGGCGGCGAGTTCGGTGACCGTGGGGTGGTCGAAGACGAGGGTGGCGGAGAGCGTCATGCCGGTCTCGGCGGTCAGCCGGTTGCGCAACTCGACGGCGGTGAGCGAGTCGAAGCCGAGGTCGCGGAACGTGCGGTCGGGCAGCGGCTGGCCGGCCGGGTAGCCGAGCACGGCGGCGACCTGGGCCCGGACCAGCTCGGTGAGCTGCGGCAGGGACCGGCCGACGACGACGGCGCGGACCGGGCCGCTCTGCCCGACGGGCACCCCGGGCAGGCCGGCGATCAGCGGGGTCGGCCCGCCCCAGGCGGCGGCCAGGCGCCCCCAGTCGACGTCGGCGACGGTCACCGCCGGGTCGTCGGCGTTGACCAGCCGGCCGAGCGCGGTGACCGCCTCGGCTGCGGGCAGCGGGTTGACGCCGCCCCGGGTCAGGCGGGCGGTCAGTTCGGCGGTCGCCGCCGCCATGCCCGCGGAGGCCCAGGCGCCCCAGCCGATGGCGGTGGCGGGCAGCCCCTGGCCGCGCCGCCACGCGGCGAACGCGTCGAGGTACGCGTTGGCTGCCGCGTAGTTGCCCTGCCCGGCGCTGCCGATGACGCCGGCGAGGGAGGAGAAGAGCACGAAGGCGTCGAGGTCCCGCCCGGCGGTGGCCTCGTGCAGCACCCGCGCGGCGCGGACCTTGCCGTCGAGGACGGCCTGCATCCGGGCCGGGTCGAGGCCGTCGAGGACGCCGTCGTCGACCACCCCGGCGGTGTGCACGACGGCGGTCAGCGCGGGCAGGCCGGCGACGAGGGCGGTCACGGCGTCGACGTCGGTGACGTCGCAGGCGACCACCCGGGCCGCGCCGAGTCCGGTCAGCTCGTCGAGCAGGTCGGTCACACCGGGGGCGTCCGGGCCACGGCGGGAGGCGAGCACCACCTCGGCGGCGCCGTTGGCCAGCAGCCACCGGGCCACGTTCCCGCCCAGCGCGCCGGTCCCGCCGGTGACCAGCACGGTTCCGGAGGGACGCCAGGCCGCTCCGGCGGTCGGCGCGGCGGGAACGAGCCGCCGTTCGAACACGCCCTGCGGGCGGATCGCCACCTGGTCGTGGCCGGCGTCGGCGAGGACGGCGAGCAGCGCGTCCCCGGCGGCCGGGTCGAGTCGACCGGCGCGGTGCGACCCGGCGCCGGCGGCGACCGGTCCGGGCACGGCAGGCAGGTCGATCAGGCCGCCCCAGCGGTCCGGCTGTTCCAGGGCGACGACCCGGCCGAGGCCCCAGGCTGCCGCCGCGTACGGGTCGGCGACGGTCTCCCCGCCGCCGACGGCCACCGCGCCCCGGGTGAGGCACCACAGCCGGCCCGCCAGGCTTGCGTTGGCGAGGGCCTGGACGAGAGTGAGCAGCAGCGCCGTCCCGGCGGGCACAGCGGGCGTGTCGGGCAGCGGCTCGTCCCGCTCGGGCAGCAGGCAGAGCACACCGGCCCAGCCCTGCTCCCCGCGTTCCCGCAGCAGCCCACCCAGCGCCTCGCGCCCCACCCCGGCCGCGACCCGAAGGACGTCGACGTCCCCTCCACCGCGCCGGAGCGCGTCGACAATCCCGCCCCACTCTTCTCGATCGTGGACTGCTGGCTCCGAGGAAGGCTCCATACCAGCCGACTCGGGCGCCACATCTCCATGATCGGCGCGAAGAGGAGTGGGGGTGACGACGAGCCAGCGGCCTGGGAGGGCCGGCGCGGGGGCGGGGCGGATCGGGTCCCACACGACCCGGTACGACCAGGTGTCCACGACGGCGTCGCGCAGCCGGGCCCGGCGCCACGAGGAGAGCACCGGTACGGCCGGGGCGAGGGCCGCCACGGCGTCCGGGTCGTCCTGCACGGCCAGGTGGGACGCCACGGCGGGCAGGTCGCCGCGTTCGACGGCGGCCCAGAAGTCGCCCTCGGCACCGTCCGCGCGCTCGCCCGACGGGGTGGCCATGCCGTCGGTCTCCGGCCAGTAGCGCTGGTGCTGGAAGGCGTACGTGGGCAGGTCGACCCGGGTGGCGCCGGTGTCGGCGAACCACGGCTGCCAGGTGACCGGCACACCGTGGACGTGCAGCTCGGCCAGCGCCGCCAACAGCGCGTGAACCTCGGACCGGTCCTTGCGCTGCACGGGCACGACGAGCACGGAATCGTCGCCGGGCAGGATGTCGGCGGCCATCGCGGTCAACACACTCTGCGGACCGACCTCCAGGAACGTGTCGACCCCGGCGGCCCGCAGCGCGGCCACCCCGTCGCCGTACCGGACCGCCTCCCGGACGTGCCGCACCCAGTAGTCGACGCTCCGGATCTCCTCGCCGTCAGCGAACGCCCCGGTCACGTTCGACACCACCGGCAACGTCGGAGCGGAGAAGGTCAGCCGGCCGAGGACGGCCCGGAACCTCGCCAGCATCGGCTCCATCAGCGGGCTGTGGAACGCGTGGCTGACCGTCAGCCGCCGCGTGCGCGCGCCCCGGTCCCGCCAGGTCCGCTCCACCTCGTCCAGGGTCTCGGTGTCCCCAGAGACCACGACGGAGGTCGGCCCGTTCACGGCGGCGATTCCCACCCGGTCGGTCAGCCCGTCCAGGGTGGCCCGCACGTCGGCCTCGGCCGCGTTGACCGCGAGCATCCCGCCACCGGCCGGCAGCGCCTGCATCAACCTGCCCCGCGCCGCGACCAGCGCACACGCGTGCTCCAGGGACAACACCCCCGCGACGTGCGCGGCGGTGACCTCCCCGATCGAGTGCCCACCCACGAAGTCCGGCACCACACCGAACGACTCGACAAGGCGGAACAACGCCACCTCGACCGCGAACAACCCGGCCTGCGTGAACACCGTCTGGTCCAGCAACCCGGCCTCCGGCGTGCCCGCCTCGGCGAACAGCACCGTCTTCAACGGCTGCGGCAGCGCCCGGTCCAGGTGCCCGCACACCTCGTCCAGCACCGACGCGAAGACGGGGAAGGTCCCGTACAGCTCCCGACCCATGCCGGCACGCTGCGCGCCCTGACCGGAGAACAGCACCGCGAGCTGGCCGCGCGCGGAACCCGTACCGGCGAGGACGTTGCCGGCCGGCGAGCCGGCGGCCAGGGCGCGCAGCCCGGCCAGCAGGTCGTCGTGGCCGGTGGCGACGACCACCGCGCGGTGGTCCAGCACGGACCGGGAGACCACCGACGAGTACGCCACGTCGAGCGGTCGGGCGTCGCGGTCGGCGTCGGCCAGCCAGGCGGCCCAGCGGCCGGCCTGGGTGGCGACGGCGGCGTCGGATCGGGCGGAGAGCAGGACCGGGACGACCGGGCGGTCGGCGACGGGGGCCGCCTCGTCGGCGACGGCCTCCGGCACCGGGGCCTGTTCGATGATGGCGTGCGCGTTGGTGCCGGACACCCCGAACGACGACACCGCCGCCCGGCGCGGCCGGTCCACCGCCGGCCACGGCGTCGCCTCGGTGACCAGCTCGACCGCCCCGGCCGACCAGTCGACGTGCGGGGACGGCTCGGCCACGTGCAGGGTCGGCGGGACGATGCCGTGCCGGATGGCCAGCACCATCTTGATCACGCCGGCGACGCCGGCCGCGGCCTGGGTGTGGCCGATGTTGGACTTGATGGAGCCGAGCAGCAGTGGGGCGCCGTCGCCCCGGTCCTGTCCGTACGTGGCGAGCAGGGCCTGCGCCTCGATCGGGTCGCCGAGCCGGGTGCCGGTGGCGTGCGCCTCCACGGCGTCCACGTCGGCGGGGGCGAGCCGGGCGTTGGCGAGGGCCTGTCGGATGACCCGCACCTGGGAGGGGCCGTGCGGGGCGCTCAGGCCGTTGGACGCGCCGTCCTGGTTGACCGCGCTGCCCCGGATCACGGCGAGGACCGGGTACCCGTGGCGTTGCGCGTCGGAGAGGCGGGCGAGCAGCAGCATGCCGGCGCCCTCGGACCAGGAGGTGCCGTCCGCGCCGGCGGCGAACGCCTTGCAGCGGCCGTCGGGGGCGAGGCCCCGCTGCCGGCTGAAGCCGACGAAGACCGCCGGGGTGGGCATGACCGTCACGCCGCCGGCGAGGGCCAGCTCGCAGTCGCCGTTGCGCAGCGCCTGGGCGGCCAGGTGGACCGCGACGAGGGAGGCCGAGCAGGCGGTGTCGACGGTGACCGCCGGGCCCTCCAGGCCGAGCGTGTACGCCACCCGGCCGGAGACGACGCTGGTGGCGTTACCGGTGAGCAGGTGCCCCTCGCCGTTCTCGGCCTGGGCGATCACGCCCTCGTAGCCGTGCGAGGCCGCCCCGACGAACACCCCGGTACGGCTGCCGCGGACCGCCGGCATCGGCAGCCCGGCCCGCTCGAAGGCCTCCCAGGACGCCTCCAGCAGAATGCGCTGCTGCGGGTCCATGGCCAGGGCCTCGCGGGGGCTGATGCCGAACAGGTCGGCGTCGAACTCCCCGGCGTCGTAGACGAAGCCGCCTTCCCGGACATAGCTGGTGCCCGGGTGGTCGGGGTCGGGGTGGAAGAGCCGGTCGAGGTCCCAACCCCGGTCGGCGGGGAACGGGCCGATCCCGTCGCCGCCGTCGCGCACGAGCTGCCACAGCGCCTCGGGCGAGTCGACCCCACCCGGGTACCGGCAGCTCATCGCCACGATGGCGATGGGCTCGGACTCCCGTGCCTCCAGCTCCCGCAGTCGCCGCCGGGTACGCCGCAGCTCCGAGGTCGTACGCTTCAGGTACTCGACGTACTTCTCGTCCTCGTTGCTCACCGTGGACCCACCTCACTCGGCATGCCGTGGTCGTTGCGGCTGGCGGTCACGATGTCTCCAGCTCGCGGTCGATCAGGTCGAAGATGTTCTCGGCGGTGGCCGACTCCAGGTCGTCGTCGCCATCGGCGTCGGCCTGCCGGTCGGCCAGCCGGTCCAGCAGGCCGTGCAGCCGGTCGGTGATCCGGCGGAACTCGGCGTCGGTCGGGTCGAGCCCGTCGAGCGCCGCCTCCAGCCGGTCGAGTTCCCGTACGACGCCCGCCGACCGGTCGACAGCCGTGTCCGTGACCGCGAACTGCGTCGCCAGGTACGCGGCGAGCGCTGCCGGCGTCGGGTTGTCGAAGACCAGCGTCGCCGGCAGCCGCAGCCCGGTGGCCGCCCCGATCCGGTTGCGCAACTCGACCGCGGTGAGCGAGTCGAAGCCGAGTTCCCGGAACGCCCTGGTCGGTTCCATGCCGGCCGCGTCGCCCCGGCCGAGGACCACGGCGACGTGCGACAGCACCAGGTCACGCAGGGCGCGTTCCCGCTTCTCCCCGGGCAGGGCACGCAGCGTGTCGACGAACGCCTGCCCACCGGCGGCCTCGGCGGCGACGGCCCGCCGGTTGGCGGGGCGGACCAGGGCCGCCAGCAACGGGTGGACCGGTGCGCCGGACGCCCCCACCGCCGTGTTGATCTTCGCGGGCATCAGCACCGCCCGTTCCGACCGCCAGGCCGCGTCGAACAGGGCGAGGGCCTCGTCGTTGGCGAGAGCCACCAGGCCACTGCGCTCCAGCCGCCGCAGGTCGACCGTGTCGAGGTGCCCGGTGATGCCGCTGGCCTGCGCCCACAGGCCCCAGACCAGGGAGACCGCCGGCAGGCCCAGCGCCCGCCGGTGCTCGGCGAGCGCGTCGAGGAACGCGTTGCCGGCGGCGTAGTTGCCCTGACCCGGTCCACCGAACACGCCGGCGGCGGCGGAGTAGAGCACGAACGCGGTCAGCTCGTGGTCGAGCGTGGCCCGGTGCAGGTTCCAGGCCGCGTCGACCTTCGGCCGCAGCACCGAGGCGAGGCGGTCCGGGGTGAGCGACTCGACGGTGGCGTCGTCGATGACACCGGCGGTGTGCACGACCGCGCGCAGCGGGTACCGGGCGTCCACCAGGGACAACACGTGGGTGACGGCGTCCGGGTCGGCCAGGTCGGCGGCGACGATCGACACGTCCGCCCCGAGCGCCTTGAGGTCGGCCAGCAGCTCGTCCGCGCCGGCGGCGTCCGGGCCGCGCCGGCTGACCAGCAACAGGTTCCGGGCCCCGTGCGCGGTGACCAGGTGGCGGCAGAGCAGCGCGCCCAGGGTCCCGGTGGCACCGGAGACCAGGACCGTGCCGTCGAGCAGCGGCGCCTGCGGGATGCTCAGGGTCAGCTTGCCGACGTGGCGGGCCTGGCTGAGGAAGCGGAACGCCTCGGGGGCACGCCGGACGTCCCAGGTGCGCCGGGGCAGCGGCCGCAGCGCGCCGCTGGCGAACAGCGCCATCAGCTCGTCCAGCATCCGCGCGATGGTGTCCGGGCCGGCCACCAGGAGGTCGAAGACCTGGTAGCTGACGCCGGGGTGGTCGGCCGCGATCCGCTGGGGGTCCCGCTTGTCCGTCTTGCCCATCTCGACGAACCGGCCGCCCCGGGGCAGCAGCCGCAGCGACGCGTCCACGAACTCGCCGCTGAGCGCGTTGAGCACCACGTCCACGCCGCGTCCACCGGTGCGGGTGAGGAACTCGTCGACGAAGTCGAGGGTGCGCGAGGACGCGATGTGGGCGTCGTCGAAGCCGGTGTCGCGCAGCGCCGGCCACTTGCCGGGGCTGGCCGTGCCGTAGACCTCGGCGCCGAGGTGACGGGCGATCTGCACGGCGGCCATGCCGACGCCACCGGCGGCCGAGTGCACCAGCACCGACTCCCCGGCCGTGAGCCGGCCCAGCTCGACCAGTCCGTACCAGGCGGTCAGGAAGACCACCGGTACGGCCGCCGCCTCGGCGTACGACCAGCCGTCCGGGATGCGGGTGAGCATGCGGTGGTCGGTGACCGCGACGGTGGAGAACGAGCCGGAGATGATGCCCATGACGCGGTCACCGGGGGCGAGGCCGGTGACACCCGGGCCGACCTGGAGCACCACGCCGGCCCCCTCGCTGCCCAGCACCTGCTGGTCCGGGACCATGCCGAGGGCCAGCACCACGTCCCGGAAGTTGAGCCCCGAGGCGCGCATGCCGACGACGACGTGTCCCTCCGGCACCTCGCCCGCCTCGATCGGGACGGGCAGCAGGGCCAGGTTCTCCAGGGTGCCCTTCTCGGTGACGTCGAGCTGCCACGGCGCCTCGTCGCCGGGCAGCGACAACACCCCGGCGTCCCGCGCCCGGACGAGCCGGGGCACCAGGACGGCACCGTCGCGGACCGCGAGTTGCGGCTCGCCGGAGCCGACCGCGGCCAGGACCGCGGCGAGGGAGGAGGCGGCGTCGTCGGTGTCGAGCAGCGTGAACCGGCCGGGATTCTCGGTCTGCGCCGAGCGGACCAGTCCCCACAGGGCGGCACCGGCGAGGTCACGGGGGGCCTCGCCGGGCGCGGCGGCGACCGCACCCCGGGTGTGCAGGACCAGTCGGGTCTGTTCCAGTCGCGGCTCGGCGAGCCACCCCTGCACGAGCGCCAGGACGTCCCGGGCCGCGTCGTGCGCGTCCACGTCGGCCCGGACCGGATCCGTCTCCGCGTCGGCCCGCAGGTCGACCACGACCTCCGGTACGTCGCCGCCGTCGAGCGCGGCGACCAACGCCGCCAGGTCGGCGTGGCCCACCACCGGGTGCCCGGCGGCGGCCAGCGTGTCGGCCAGGCCGAGGGAGTCGTCGCCGAGCAGCGCCCAACGGGCCGTGCCCCCGACGGCCGCGTCGGTCGCCGGCAGGGGCGTCCAGTCCAGGTGGAACAGGGAGCTGCGGCGCAGCGCGGCGGTCTCGTCGGCCCGGTTGGCGCCGACCGGACGGAAGGTCAGCGACTCCACCGTGGCGACCGGCTGTCCGGCCGGATCGGTCAGGGTGACGGCGATCGTGTCCGGGCCGAGCGAGCGGAGTCGCACCCGCAGCCGGGTGGCGCCGTGGGCGTGCAGGCTGGCCGAACGGACGGCGAACGGCAGCCAGCCGGTGCCGGCGGGGTCCGTCGGGTTGCCGAGCAGCCGGCTGGGTCCGGTGGCCTGGAGAGCCGCGTCGAACAGGGCCGGATGCAGGCCGAACAGTGGCGCGTCGGCGGCCACCGCGTCGGGCAGCGTCACCTCCGCGTACACCTCGTCGTCGCGCTGCCACACCCGGCGCAGGCCCCGGAACGCGGGGCCGTAGGTGAGGCCGTCCTCGGCCGACTGCGCGTACCAGGCGTCCAGGTCGGCGTCGACCTCGACGGCGCCGGCCGGCGGCCACTCCCCCGACACCACCACGGGAGCGGGGAGTTCCGACAGCAGCAGGCCCTCCGCGTGCCGGGTCCACTCCCCGTCCCCGCTCTCCTCGGGCCGCGAGTGCACGGTGACGCTCCGCTCGCCGTCGGCTCCGGGCGCGCCGAGGCGCACCTGCACCTGGACGGCGCCGGTGGACGGCAGCACGAGCGGGCTGATCAGGGCCAGGTCTCCCACCTGGCCGGCGTCGACCTCGTCGCCCGCGCGAACCACCATGTCGATCAGGGCGGTGCCGGGAACGACCACCGCCTTGCCGACGACATGGTCGGCCAGCCACGGGTGGGTGTGCACGGACAGCCGTCCGGTGAGCACCACCGTCTGGTCGTCGGCGACCGGTACGGCCGCGGCGAGCAGCGGGTGCCCGGCGTCCTGGAGGCCGGCCGAGCTGACGTCCCCGACCCGGTGGGCGGGGACCGCCAGCCAGTACCGTTCCCGGTCGAAGGCGTACGTGGGCAGGTCGACGGTCGACGCCGGCGCGAGAACCGACGTCAGGTCGACGGGCAGACCGATGGTGTGGGCCGTGGTGAGGTTGGTCAGCAGGCGCGTCGGATCGTCGTCGCCCCGACGCAGGGTCCCCAGGGTGTGGCCGGTGGCACCGGCGTCGTCGAGGATCGCCGACACCGGCAGGGTCAACACCGGATGGGCGGACACCTCCACGAACGTCGTGTGCCCGGCCTCGATCGCCACCCGCACGGCGGCGTCGAACCGCACCGGGTTGCGCAGGTTCTCGTACCAGTAGCCGCCGTCCATCGCGGTCGGATCGGCCCACTCACCGGTCAGCGTGGACACCAGCGGGGTGTGCCCGGCCTGTGGGGCGAGATCCGCCAGGTCGGCCAGCATCCGCTCGCGGATCCGCTCCACCGCCGGGGAGTGCGAGGCGTAGTTGAAACGGATCGGCCGCGCCCGCACCCCGTCGGCCCGGAACGCCTCCACCAGCTCCGCCACCTGCTCCGGCGGACCGGAGATCACCACCGTCGCCGGCCCGTTCACCACCCCGACGACCACCTCGGGGAAGTCCGCCAGGCGGGCCGCGACCTCGTCGGCGGGCAGGTCCACCGCCGCCATCGCCCCGGTGCCCGCGAGACCGGCGAGCGCACGGGCCCGCAGGATCACGGCCTTCGCGGCGTCCTCCAGCGACAGGACACCCGCCACGCAGGCCGCCGCGATCTCGCCCTGCGAGTGACCGATCATGAGCCGTGGGACCACCCCGGCGTGCCGCCACACCTCCGCGAGCGCGACGCCCACCGCGAACAGCACCGGCTGGAGCACCTCCACCCGGTCCAGCCACGACTCGTCGTCGCCGGTCAGCACGGAGACGATGTCCACGTCCAGGTACGGCGCGAACGCCCGCTGGCACTCGGCAAGTCGCGCGTCGAACACCGGGCACCGGCCGACCAGGCCGGCGGCCATCCGCGCCGACTGACCGCCCTGGCCCGGGAACACGAACACCACCCCGGACCCGTGCTCACCGGCCGAACCCGTCACCAGGTTCCCCGCCGACGAACCCGCCGCCAGCGCGTCCAACCCGGACAGCAGTTCACCGACGCTGTGGCCGACCACGGCGGCCCGGTGCTCGAACGTCGACCGCGTCGTGGCCAGTGACCAGCCGACCGCCGCCGGTTCCAGCCCGTCGTGCTCGCGCACCAGCCGCGCCAACCGCGACGCCTGCCCCGCCAGCGCCGCCGCCGACCGCGCCGACACCGGCCACACCACCACGTCCGAGTCCACCAGACCCGGAGTCCGGTGCACGCCGCCGTCGACTGCGGGCTCCGCGTCGTCGGCCGGGGGAAGATCGTCGGCCTGCTCGATGATCGTGTGCGCGTTCGTACCCGAGACGCCGAACGACGACACCGCCGCCCGACGCGGCCGGTCCACCGCCGGCCAGGGGCGCGTCTCGGTCGCCAGCTCCACCGCGCCGGCCGACCAGTCGATGTGCGGCGACGGGGCATCCACGTGCAGCGTGGCCGGGACCACGCCCTCCCGCATCGCGAGGACCATCTTGATCACGCCGGCCACCCCCGCGGCGGCCTGGGTGTGCCCGATGTTCGACTTCACCGACCCCAGCAGCAGCGGCACGTCCCGGTCCTGCCCGTACGTGGCGAGCAGCGCCTGCGCCTCGATCGGGTCGCCCAGGGTCGTGCCCGTGCCGTGCGCCTCCACCACGTCCACGTCGCGCGGGGTCAACCCCGCCGACGCCAGCGCCTGCTGGATCACCCGCTGCTGCGAGGGGCCGTTCGGCGCGGTCAACCCGTTCGACGCGCCGTCCTGGTTCACCGCCGAGCCGCGCACCACCGCCAGTACCTGGTGGCCGTTGCGCCGCGCGTCGGAGAGCCGCTCGAGGAGCAGCATGCCGACGCCCTCGCCCCAGCCGGTGCCGTCCGCCGCCGCCGCGAACGCCTTGACCCGCCCGTCGGCGGCCATCCCGCGCTGCCGGGAGAACTCCACGAACAGGGCCGGCGTCGCCATGACCGTCGCCCCACCCGTCAGGGCGAGATCGCACTCCCCCTGACGCAGCGCCTGCACGGCCAGGTGCAGCGCGACGAGGGACGACGAACACGCCGTGTCCACCGACACCGCAGGCCCCTCCAACCCCAACGCGTACGACACCCGACCCGACACCACGCTCGCCGCGTTCCCCGTGCCGCCGAACCCCTCCACCTGCTCGCTGGTCAGCATCAGCAGGGACCTATAGTCCTGGCCGTTCGTGCCCACGAACACCCCTGTTCGCGAACCCCGCAAGGCCCCTGGGACAACCCCTGCCCGCTCCAGCACCTCCCACGACGCCTCCAGCACCAACCGCTGCTGGGGGTCCATCGCCAGCGCCTCACGTCGGCTGATCCCGAAGAAACTCGAATCGAAGTCCGCCGCGTCGTAGACGAAGGCGCCCTTGTCCGTGTACGTGGTGCCGGGCTTCTCCGGGTCCGGGTCGACGAGGCGATCGCGGTCCCAGCCCCGGTCGGTGGGGAACTCGCCGACGGTGTCCACGCCGTCGGCGACGAGCCGCCACAGCTGCTCCGGGTCGGTGACGCCGCCCGGGAAGCGGCAGGACATCGCCACGATGGCCACCGGCTCGTCGCCGTTGACGGCGGACGGGGCGACGGTCCCGGTGGGTGCGGCATCGTCGCCGACCAGTCCGGCGAGCAGGAAGCGGGCCAGCACCACCGGGTTGGGGTGGTCGAAGACCAGGGTGACGGGCAGCGGCTGCCCGGTCGCGGCGACGAGCCGGTTGCGCAGCTCGACCGCGGTCAGCGAGTCGAAGCCGAGGTCCCGGAACGCGGTGGTGGCCGGGATCGCGGCGGCGGCGTCGTGGCCGAGCACGTCGGCGGCGAGTTCCCGGACCAGGTCGGTGAGGGTCTCCTCCCGGCGGGCCGGGGTCAGCCCGGCCAGCCGGCGGCGCAGCGTCGCCGCGACCCCGTCGTCGCCGTCGTCGCCGTCCAGCGGCGCTCCTCCGTCGAGGGCCGCCTTCGCCTCCGGTACGCCCTCCAGCAGCGGCCGACGCCGGGCGGAGGCGTACGTGGGGGCGAACCGGGACCAGTCGACGTCGACGACGGTGAGGGTGACGTCGTCGTGGTCGAGGGCCTGGTGCAGGGCGTTCATCGCGACGGTCGGGTCCATCGGGGGCACGCCCCGGTTGCGCAGCTTCTGGTCGGCGTCGGCGGTGTGCATGCCGCCCTCACCCCAGGAACCCCAGGCGATGGCGGTGCCGGCCCGCCCGTCGGCGCGCCGCTGCTGCACGAGCGCGTCGAGGTAGGCGTTGCCGGCGGCGTACCCGGCCTGGCCCGCGCTGCCCCAGGTGGCGGCGATGGAGGAGTAGACGACGAACGCGTCGAGGTCCTGGTCGGCGAGGAGGTCGTGCAGGTGCGCGGCACCGGCGGCCTTGCCGGCTGCCACCTCGGCCAGCTCGGTCGGGGTGACCGCCATGAGGGGGGTGGTCTGGGGGACGCCGGCGGTGTGCACGACGGTGCGGACCGGTGGGCCGTCGGCCTGGACCCGGTCGAGCAGGGCGGCGAGGGCGACCCGGTCGGCGACGTCGCAGGCGGCCACGGTGACCCGGGTACCGAGGTCGCGCAGCTCGGCGGCCAGCTCGTCGGCGCCGGGGGCGTCGGGTCCGCGCCGGCTGACCAGCACGACGTGCTCGACGCCGGCGGTGGCGAGCCAGCGGGCGGCACGGGCACCGAGGCCGCCGGTGCCGCCGGTGATCAGCGCGGTTCCGGTGGGCGTGAAGCGCCGTACCGGGGGACGGTCGCCGAGTCCCGCGCGGACCAGGCGGCGGACGAAGACTCCGGAGGCGCGTACCGCGAGCTGGTCCTCGCCGGCCGGCCCGGCGAGGATCGCGGTGAGCCGGCCGGCGGCCCGGCTGTCGAGGCGGGACGGCAGGTCGACCAGGCCGCCCCAGCGGTGGGGAGCCTCGACGCCGACCACGCGGCCGAGGCCCCAGATCGCGCCCTGGCCGGGGTCGGCCAGCCGGTCGTACGAGGCGACGGCGACCGCTCCCCGGGTGACCAGCCACAGCGGCGCGTCGAGGTCGGCGTCGCCGAGCGCCTGGGTAAGGGCGAGCGTGCCGGCCAGGCCGGGCAGGACGGCATCCGCGCCGGCCGGGGGTTCCCAGGCGAGCAGGGAGACCACCCCGGCGACGTCGGCGCCGGCCAGGGACGCGGCGAGCCCGGCCCGGTCGGCGTCCGGTCCGACGGTCAGCGGCCGGAGGTCGGCACCGGCGTCGGTCAGCGCGGCCCGGACGTCGTGCACCGCCGGGTCGTCGTCGAGACCGGCGGGCAGCGCCAGCAGCCAGGTGCCGTCGAGGCGGGCGGCGGCCGGTTCGGGCGTCACCTGCCAGTCGGCCCGGTACCGCCAGCCGTCGAGCAGGGAGTGTTCCTGCTGCTGGCGTCGCCAGCCGGCGAGAACGGGCAGCAGGGTGCGCAGCGACTCGATCGCCTCGGCGTCGTCGACGGCGAGGGTGCCGCGCAGGGCGTCCAGGTCGGCGCGTTCGACGGCGTCCCAGAACCGGTGGTCGAGCAGGCCGGTGGCGGTGGCGGGAGCGGCGGGCTCCTCCGCCGGCACCCAGTAGTGCTGGCGCTGGAACGGGTAGGTGGGCAGGCCGACCAGGCGTCCGGAGCCACCGGCGAAGGCGGGCCGCCAGTCGACCGGCGTCCCGGCCACGTACACCTCGGCGAGGGCGCGGTGGAAGCGGTCGAGGCCGCCCTCGTCCCGACGTAGGCTCCCGGTGACCGTGACGGCGGCGTCGGCGACGGCCTCGACGGTCTCCTGCATCGCCATGGTCAGCACCGGATGCGCACTGACCTCGACGAACGTGGAGTAGCCGGCCGTGACCAGACTCCGTACCGCCTCGTCGAAACGGACCGTCTGCCGCAGGTTCCGGTACCAGTACTCCGCGTCCAGACCGGTGGTGTCCAGCCACTCCCCCACCACCGTCGACCAGAACCGCACCTGCCCGCTCTGCGGAGACAACCCCGCCAACAACTCCACCAGCCGCTCCCGCAACGGCTCCACATGCGCCGAGTGCGAGGCGTAGTCCACCGGCACCCGACGCACCCGCACCTGCTGGGACTCGTAGTGCGCCACCAACTCGTCGAGAGCGGCCACGTCACCGGACACCACCACCGAGGTCGGCCCGTTGACGGCGGCGAGGGCGATCCGACCGTCCCAGCGGGCGATCGTCTCCGTCGCCTCGTCGGCCGTGGTCGCGACCGACACCATCCCACCGGCACCGGCCATCTCCGCGATGACCCGGCTCCGCAACGCCACCACCGCCGCCGCATCCTCCAGCGTCAACGCCCCCGCCACGTGCGCGGCGGCGATCTCCCCCTGCGAGTGACCCACCACCGCCGAGGGGTGGACCCCGTACGACTCCCACAACGCGGCCAACGACACACCCACCGCGAACAGAGCAGGCTGCACCACGTCGACCCGCTCCAACGACGCCGCACCCGGCACGCCACGCACGACATCGAACAGCGACCAGTCCACGTACGGACGCAACGCCTCCGCACACGCCGCCAACTTCTCCGCGAACACCGGAGCCGTCTCCAACAACTCCGCCGCCATCCCCACCCACTGCGAACCCTGACCCGGGAACACGAAGGCGACCTCACCGGGCGCACCGGCAGCCCCGACGACGGCCTCCGACACCGGACGGTCGTCGGCGAGTCCGCGCAGCGCGGCGGCCAGGTCGTCCCGGTCGGCGGCGAAGACCACGGCCCGGTGTTCGAGGGGCGAGCGGGAGACCACCGAGGTCCAGGCGACGTCGGCCGGGGTCAGGTCGGCCTCGTCGGCGACGTACCGCGACCAGCGCTCGGCCTGCTGCCGCAGCGCGGTGCGGGTACGGCCGGTGAGCAGGACGGGCGCGGGGGCGGTGAGGTCCGGCCGGTCGGCCTCGGCGGGGACGTCCTCGGGTTGTTCGAGGATGATGTGCGTGTTGGTGCCGCTCATGCCGAACGAGGAGACGGCGGCCCGGCGGGGCCGGTCGGCGGCCGGCCACGGGGTCGGTTCGGTGACCAGGTCGACCGCACCGGCGGCCCAGTCGACGTGCGGGGTCGGCTCGTCGACATGCAGGGTGGCGGGGACGACGCCGTGCCGCATGGCCTGGACCATCTTGATGATCCCGGCGATGCCGGCGGCGGCCTGGGTGTGGCCGATGTTCGACTTGATCGAGCCGAGCAGCAGCGGGGCGGCGTCGCCCCGGTCCTGCCCGTACGTGGCGAGCAGCGCCTGCGCCTCGATCGGGTCGCCAAGGGTGGTGCCGGTGCCGTGCGCCTCGACGACGTCGACCAGGTCGGGGGTGAGCTTCGCGCTGGCGAGGGCCTGCCGGATGACCCGCTGCTGGGCGGGGCCGTTGGGGGCGGTGAGCCCGTTGCTGGCGCCGTCCTGGTTGACGGCGGAGCTGCGGATGATCCCGAGCACCGGGTGACCGTTGCGGCGGGCGTCGCTGAGCCGTTCGAGCAGCAGCACGCCGACGCCCTCGCCCCAGCCGGTGCCGTCGGCGGACGCGGCGAACGACTTGCAGCGCCCGTCGGAGGCGAGACCGCGCTGCCGGGAGAACTCGACGAAGGCGCTCGGCGTGGCCATCACGGTGGCCCCACCGGCGAGAGCCAGGCCGCACTCGCGCTCGCGCAGGGCCTGGCAGGCGAGGTGGACGGCGACGGACGACGACGAGCAGGCGGTGTCCACGGTGACCGTGGGGCCTTCGAGCCCGTACGTGTACGCGATCCGGCCGGAGACGACGCTGGCGGCGGTGCCGGTGAGGACGTACCCCTCGACGCCGGGGGCGCGGTGCATGACGGCGGCGTAGTCCTGGCCGGAGGTGCCCATGAAGACGCCGGTACGGCTGCCGCGCAGCGACAGTGGCGCGATGCCGGCGCGCTCGAACAGTTCCCAGCTGACCTCGAGCAGCAGCCGCTGCTGGGGGTCCATGGCGACGGCCTCGCGGGGCGAGATGCCGAACAGGGCGGCGTCCAACTGCCCGGCGTCGTCGAGGAACCCGCCGGAGGCGGCGTACGAGGTGCCGGGGTTGTCGGGGTCGGGGTGGTGCAGCCGGTCGAGGTCCCAGCCCCGGTCGGTGGGGAAGCCGCCGATGGCGTCCCCGCCGTCCGCGACGAACCGCCACAGCTCCTCCGGCGAGCTGATGCCGCCGGGGTAGCGGCAGCTCATGGCGACGATGGCCACCGGCTCGGACTCCTCGGCAGTGACCTCACGCAGCCGCTGGCGGGTCTGGTGCAGCTCGGCGACGACCCGCGTCAGGTACTCGCGGAGCCTCTCCTCGTCCGACATCGTCGGTCGGGAGCCCTCGTTCTCCACCGGCACGTTCGCCATGGTTGTCTCACTTCCTCGTTCTGCAGCGGTACGTGACGCGTGCCTCAGGAGAGCCCGAGGTCCCTGTCCAAAAGATCGAAAAGCTCCTGGTTGCTGGCCGTCCGCAGCCGGTCGGCCACGTCGGCCGCCTCGTCGGCCCGCTCGCCGACGCCCCGCTCGGCGGCGCCGAGGCGCTCCAGCAGCCGGTGCAGCCGCATGGTGATCCGGACCCGGCCGATGTCGTCGGTCTCGCGGCCGGCGAGCGCCTCCTCCAGCCGGTCGAGTTCCTCGACGGTGGGCAGCGCCTCCACCGACGCCTCGCTGACCAGCTCGGCGCGCAGGTGCTCGGCGAGGGCCTGCGGGGTCGGGTAGTCGAACACCACGGAGCTGGCCGGGCTGAGCCCGGTGGCCTTCGCCAGCCGGCCGCGCAGTTCCACGGCGGTCAGCGAGTCGAAGCCGAGGTCGCGGAAGGGCCGGTCGGCCTCCAGGGCGTGCGGGCTGTCGTGACCGATCACCTCGGCGGCGGCGGTGCGGATCAGGTCGACCAGCAGCCGGTTCTGCTCGGCGGTGGTGAGGTCGGCGAGCCGCTTGCGCAGGCCGGTGAGCACCTCGTCGCCGCCGTCGGCGGCCGGGTCAACTCCGGTCCGCAGCGCCGCCACCTCGGGCAGGTCGTCGATCAGCGGCCGGGGCCGGGCGGAGGCGAAGACCGGGGCGAAGCGGGCCCAGTCGACGTCGGCGACGGTGAGCACCGTGCCGTCGCCCTCGATCGCCGCGCGCAGGGCGGCCATCGCCGGCTCCCGGTCCAGCAGGGACACCCCTCGCCGGCTCATCGCCACCGCGTGCTGGTCGCTGACCATGCCACCGCCGGACCACGGTCCCCAGTTGACCGACACCACCCGGGCCTTCCCGGCGGGCCGGGACTGCGCCCACGCGTCGAGGAACGCGTTGCCGGCGGCGTACGCGCCGTGGTCGCCGACGCCCCATGCGGCGGCGATGGAGGAGAAGTAGACGACCAGTTCCAGCTCGTCGGGGTCGAGGAACTCGTCGAGGTGCCGGGCACCGGCGGTCTTGCCGGCCACCACGTCGGCGAGCTCGTCGGCGTCGACCACGCTGACCGGGTTGAGCCGACCCACCCCGGCGGCGTGCACGACAGCGTGCACCGTCTCGCCGTCGCGCCGCAGCCCGGCGACGAGGGCGGCGACCGCCTCCCGGTCGGCCAGGTCGCAGGCGACGACGCGGCCCTGCGCGCCGAGGTCGGTCAGCTCGGCCAGGGTGTCGGCGACGCCGGGGGCGTCCGCGCCGCGCCGGCTGACCAGGATCAGCCGGCGGGCGCCGTGCCGGGCGAACCAGGCGGCGGCGTACCGGCCGATCGCCCCGGTGCCGCCGGTGATGAGCACCGTGCCGGGCGGCTGCCAGGCGGGGGTGTCGGGCAGCTCGGTCCGGGCGGCCCGGGCGAGCCGCCGCAGGTGCAGCCCGGCGGGACGGACGGCGAGCTGGTCCTCGGCGTCGGTGTTGGTCAGCGCCCGGATCAGGTGCGCCTCGGCGGTCGGGTCCAGCTCGGCCGGCAGGTCGAGCAGACCACCCCAGTGGGCGGGGTGTTCCAGGGCGGTGACCAGGCCGAGGCCCCAGGTGGTGGCCTGGGCGGGGTGGGCGATCGGGTCGCCCGGTCCGGTGCTGACGGCCTGCCGGGTGAGCAGCCAGAGCGGTCCGGCCGGGGCGGCGTCGGTGACCGCCTGGACGAGGGCGAGGTTCCCGGTCAGTCCGGCGGGGACCGCCGGGTGGTCGGGGTGCGGTCGCTCGTCGAGGGCGAGCAGCGACACGACCCGGGACGGGGTGCCGGTGCCCGGGGTGAGCGTCCCGGCCAGGCTGCTGCGGGTGACCGTGGCCGGGTCGACGGCCACGGTACGGACCGTGCCGCCGTGCTCGCCGAGCAGCGCGGCGATCCGGTCACCGGTCCCGGTGTCCGGGCCGGTCGGGACGACCAGCAGCCAGTCGCCGGTGACCGGGCCGGCGGTGGGCTGCCGCTGCGGCCAGGTGATCCGGTAGCGCCACCCGTCGACCAGCGCGTCGGTCTGCCGCTGCCGGTGCCAGCGGGCGAGGGTGGGCAGCTGGGCGCGGAGCGGCTGGTCGGGGTCGACGCCGAACCGGGCGGCCAGCCCGTCGCCGTCCTCGGCGGTCACCGCCTGCCAGAACGCCTCGTCGACGGTGCCGGCGGCCGGTGCCGGCGCGGCGGCGCCGACCACGGTGCCGTCACCGACCGGCCAGAACCGCTGGTGCCGGAAGGCGTACGTGGGCAGGGTGACCGGGTCGGCGGTGGGCAGCAGCGCCGCCCAGCCGACCGGTACGCCGTGACAGTGCAGCCGGGCCAGCGCGCCGAGCAGGGTCGCCACCTCGTCGCGGCCGGGCCGCTGGAGGCCGGTGACCAGGGTGCGGCCGTCGTCCGGCAGGGCCTCGGCGGCCAGGGCGGTGAGCACGGTGTCCGGGCCGACCTCCAGCAGCGTGCCCACCCCGAGGGCGTGCAGGTGGGTGACGGTGTCGGCGAAGCGGACGGCCTCCCGGACGTGCCGCACCCAGTAGTCGGGGGTGCGGATCTCGTCGGGGTCGGCGACCCGGCCGGTCAGGTTGGAGACCAGCGGGATGGTCGGGGCGGCGTAGTCGACGGTGGCGGCGACGGCGGCGAACCCGGCCAGCATCGGCTCCATCAGCGGGCTGTGGAACGCGTGGCTGACGCTGAGCCGCTTGACCCGTACGCCGAGGGCGGTGACCTGCTCGGCCAGTTCGCTGAGCGCGTCGACGTCGCCGGAGACCACCACGGCGGCCGGGCCGTTGACGGCGGCGACGGCCACCCGGTCGGCGTACGGGGTGAGGAGGTCGCGCACCTCGGCCTCCCCGGCGGCGACGGCGAGCATCCCGCCGCCGGCCGGGAGGGCCTGCATGAGCCGTCCCCGGTTGCCGACCAGGGTGCAGGCGTCCGGCAGGGTGAGCACACCGGCGACGTGGGCGGCGGCGAGTTCGCCGACGGAGTGCCCGGCCACCAGGTCGGGGGTGATCCCCCAGCTCTCCACCAGGCGGTACAGGGCGACCTCGACGGCGAAGAGCCCGGCCTGGGTGAAGACGGTCTGGTCGAGCAGGGCGGCCGTCTCGCTGTCCTCGGGGGCGTTGAGCACCTCCCGGAGCGGCCGGGGCAGGTGGGCGTCGAGGTGCTGGCAGGCCTCGTCGAGGGCGGCGGCGAAGACCGGGAACGTCCGGTACAGCGCGCGTCCCATGCCGGCGTGCTGGGCGCCCTGGCCGGAAAAGAGCATGGCGAGGGTGCCGCCGGGCTCGGCGACGTCCCGGGTGAGGGCCGGGTGGCCCTGCCCGGCGGCGAGCGCCCGCAGCCCGGCCAGGTACGTGTCCCGGTCGGCGGCGAGCAGCACCGCCCGGTGCCGCAGGTGCGACCGGCCGGTGGCCAGCGCACGGGCCACCGCGTCGTCGGTGGCGGACCCGGTGGTGGCCCAGTCGGCCAGCCGGGCGGCCTGGGCGCGCAGCCCGTCCTCGTCGTTGCCGGAGACCGGCCAGGGCAGCAGCGGCAACGCGGTGACCCCGGTGTCCGCCGGGGTGGTGTCCTCGACGGCGGGTTCCGCGACGTCGTCCGGCTCGGGGGCCTGTTCGAGGATGACGTGGGCGTTGGTGCCGCTGACCCCGAAGGCCGACACGGCGGCCCGCCGCGGACGGTCCACCTCGGGCCACGGGGTGGGCTCGGCGAGCAACGTGACGGCCCCCTCGGACCAGTCCACGTGCGGGGTCGGCTCGTCGACGTGCAGGGTGGGCGGGAGCACGTCGTGCTGGAGGGCCAGCACCATCTTGATGACGCCGGAGACCCCGGCGGCGGCCTGGGTGTGGCCGAGGTTCGACTTGACCGAGCCGAGCAGCAGCGGCCGGTCGGCGGGCCGGTCCTGCCCGTACGTGGCGAGCAGCGCCTGCGCCTCGATCGGGTCACCGAGCCGGGTGCCGGTGCCGTGGCCGTCGACGACGTCCACGTCGGCGGGGTCGAGCCGGGCGTTGGCCAGGGCCTGCCGGATGACCCGCTGCTGGGCGGGGCCGTTGGGGGCGGTGAGCCCGTTGGACGCGCCGTCCTGGTTGGTGGCGGAGCCGCGCACCACGGCGAGGATCCTGCGGCCGTCCCGGCGGGCGTCGGAGAGGCGCTGGAGCAGCACCAGCCCGACGCCCTCGCCCCAGCCGGTGCCGTCGGCGGCCCCGGCGAACGACTTGCACCGCCCGTCCGAGGCGAGGCCGCGTTGCCGGGCGAACTCCAGGAACGGCCCGGGGGTGGCCATCACGGTCACGCCACCGGCCACCGCCATCTCGCACTCCCCGGCCCGCAGCGCCTGCACGGCCAGGTGCAGGGCGACCAGCGACGACGAGCAGGCGGTGTCGACACTGACCGCCGGTCCCTGGAGGCCGAAGGTGTAGGAGAGCCGGCCGGAGAGGACCGCGGCGACGTTTCCGGTGGCCTGGTAGCCCTCGGTCTCGGTCCGGGCGGCCATCAGCAGGGTCGCGTAGTCCTGGCCGTTGGTGCCGACGAAGACGCCGGTGCTGCTGTCCCGCATGTCGGCGGGGGCGATTCCGGCCCGTTCGAACAGTTCCCAGCCGGTCTCCAGCAACAGCCGCTGCTGCGGGTCCATCACCAGCGCCTCGCGCGGGGAGATGCCGAACAGGCCCGCGTCGAACCCGCCGACGTCGGTGAGGAACCCGCCCTCCCGCACGTACGAGGTGCCGGGGGTGTCGGGGTCGGGGTCGTAGATGGCGTCGAGGTCCCAGCCCCGGTCGGCGGGGAACGCGGCGATCGCGTCCCGGCCCTCGGCGACCAGCCGCCACAGCTCCTCGGGGCTCTCCACCCCGCCCGGGTAGCGGCAGCTCATAGCGACGATGGCGATCGGCTCGTCGAGGGCGGCGACGGCCCGGGTGGGTGCGTCGACCTGGGCGGTGACACCGAGGATCCGGTCGGCGAGCCAGCTGGCGAGCAGCGTCGGGGTGGGCTGGTCGAAGACCAGGGTGGCGGGCAGTTTCAGCCCGACGGCCTCGCCGAGCCGGTTGCGCATCTCCACCGCGCTGAGCGAGTCGAAGCCGATCTCCCGGAACGGCCGGTCCGCGCCGACGGCCTCGGCGGAGGCGTGTCCGAGCACCGCTGCGGCGTGCACCCGGACCAGGTCCAGCAGGGTACGACGGCGTTCCGGTTCGGCGAGACCGGCGAGCCGGCCGCGCAGCGGGGACGCCTCGGCCGGTTCCTCGTCGTCGCGGGTCCGAGCGGCCAGGTTGCGGGCCACCTCGGGGATGTCCTCGATCAGCGGCCGGGGGCGGGTCATCGCGAAGGTCTGGTGGAACCGGTCCCAGGCGATGTCGGCGACGGTGAGGGCGGTCTCGTCGTGGGCGAGTGCACCGGCCAGCACGGAGACGGCCAGTTCGGGCCGCATCGGGCGGACCCCGGAGCGGAACATGTGGTCGGCGGCGCCCTCGGTCTCCAGCAGGCCGCCGCCGTCCCAGGCGCCCCAGGCCACGGCGGTGGCGGCCCGGCCCCGGCGACGCCGGTCCTCGGCGAGGGCGTCGAGGAAGGCGTTGCCGGCGGCGTAGCCGGCCTGGAGGCCACCGCCCCAGACGCCCGCCCCGGAGGAGAAGAGCACGAACGCGTCGACGTCGCCGACGAGCGTGTCGAGGTTGACCGCGCCGGCGACCTTGGCGTGCAGGGCGTCGGCCAGCCCGGTCAGGTCGGTGTCGGCGAGCGGGCAGGCGGGGGCGACCCCGGCGGCGTGGAACACCGCGTCGACGCGGGTCCCGTCGCCGGCCAGCCGGTCGAGCAGGGTGCGCAGCGAGTCCGGGTCGGCCACGTCGCAGGCGGCGACGGTGACCCGTGCGCCGAGGCCGGTCAGCTCGGCCTCCAACTCGGCGGCCCCGGTGGTCGCCGGGCCCTGCCGGCTGGTCAGCACCAGGTGGGACGCGCCCGCGCGGGCCAGCCAGCGGGCCACGTGCGCGCCGAGCGAGCCGAGACCGCCGGTGATCAGGGCGGTGCCGGTCGGCTGCCAGCCGGTGGCGGCCCGGTTGAGGTCCGCGTCGGCGCGGGCGAGCCGGCGGACGAAGAGCCCGGAGGGGCGTACGGCGACCTGGTCCTCGTGCCCGACCCCGGCGAGCGCGGCGGCGAGCCGGTTGCGGGAGCGCCGGTCCAGCTTCGCCGGCAGGTCGACCAGACCGCCCCACCGGTCGGTGTGCTCCAGGGCGGCGACCCGGCCCAGTCCCCAGACCAGGGCCTGCCGGGGGTGGTCGAGCGGGTCGGCGCGACCGGTGGAGACGGCCCCGGTGGTGGCGCACCAGAGCGGTGCGGTGATCCCGAGGTCGCCGAGGGCCTGCACCAGGGTGAGGGTGCCGGCGAGACCGAGGGGGACCACCGGCCGGTCGGGGTGCTCGTCCTCGTCGAGGGCGAGCAGGGAGAGCACGCCGGTGACGGCGTCGGTGTCGAGGTCGGCGAGGTGCGCGGCGAGCACCTGCCGGTCGGGGCCGTCGACGGTCAGCGGAAGCACGTCCGCCCCGGCCTCGCCGAGTGCCTGCACGACCTGCCCGACCAGCGGGTGACCGGCGTGTGCGGTGGACGCCACGAGCAGCCAGGTGCCGCGCAGCGGGGTGCTCGGCACCTCGGTCAGCGGTTTCCACTGGACCCGGTAGCGCCAGCCGTCCACGGTGGTCTCGTCGCGTCGGCGTTGCCGCCACGAGGAGAGCACGGGCAGCGCGTCGCCGAGGCTGCGGGCCTCGGCGGCGTCGATGCGCATCGCGGCGGCGAGGGCGTCGGCGTCGGCCCGCTCGACGGCGTCCCAGAACTGCCGGTCGGCCGGGTCGTCGGCGGTGGACGCCGGGCCGGACCGGACCGGGGTCTCCGGCCAGTACCGCTGCCGGTGGAAGGCGTACGTGGGCAGCGCGACGGCCGGGCCGCTGCGCGCCCCGCAGACGGCGGTCCAGTCGGCCTCGACGCCGTGCACGTGCAGCTCGGCCAGGGCGGTGAGCAGCCGGGGCAGGCCACCCGCGCCCCGGCGCAGCGTGTTGACCACAGCCGCGTCCTGCTCGCTGGCGTCGATGGTCTCCTGCATGCCGAAGCTGAGCACCGGGTGCGGGCCGACCTCCAGGAAGACCTGGTGCCCGTCGGCGAGGAGCGTACGCACGGCCCGCTCGAAGTTCACCGTCTCGCGCAGGTTGCGGTACCAGTAGCCGGCGTCGAGGGTGGTGGTGTCGGTCTGCTCGCCGGTGAGCGCGGAGTAGAACGGCAGTTCGGCGGGGCGGGCGGTGATCCCGGCCAGGCTCTCCAGGAGCCGGTCGGCGACCACCTCGACCTGCGGCGAGTGCGAGGCGTAGTCGACGTCGACGCCTCGGGTGCGGACCCCGTCGGTGGCGCACTCGGCGACCAGTTCGGCGAGGGCGTCCGGTTCCCCGGCGACCACCACCGATCCCGGGCCGTTGACGACGGCGACGCAGAGCCGGTCGTCCCACCGGCGCAGCCGCTCGCGGACCTGGTCGGACGGGAGGGCCACGGAGACCATGCCGCCCTGGCCGGTGATGTCGATCAGCACCTGGCTGCGGAGCGCGACGATCCGGGCCGCGTCCTCCAGGGAGAGGGCGCCGGCCACGCAGGCCGCGGCGATCTCGCCCTGGGAGTGCCCGACGACCGCGCCGGGACGTACCCCCAGCGACCGCCAGAGCCGGGCCAGGGAGACCATCACCGCCCAGATCGCGGGCTGCACCACACCGGAGGCGACCAGCGGTGGGGCGTTCTCGGCACCGCGCAGCACGTCGGTCAGGGACCAGTCCACCCAGGGTGCGAGGACGGCCTCGCACTCGGCGATGCTGGCGGCGAAGACCGGCGAGGTGTCCAGCAGGTCCACGGCCATGCCGGGCCACTGGGAGCCCTGTCCGGAGAAGACGAAGACGGGGGCGGTGTTGCGCAGCGTCGTCCCGGACACCACTGTGCCGGTGGATTCGCCGTCGACCAGCGCGGTGAGCCCACGGGCCAGGTCGGGTCCGTCCGCACCGAGCACGACGGCCCGGTGCGGGAACCTCGACCGGCTGGTGGCGAGGGCGTACGCCACCTCGGCGGGTTCGACCTCCGGGTGCGCGGCGAGGTGGCCGCGCAGCCGGGCGGCCTGCTCGCGCAGGGCGACCCGGTCGGTGGCGGAGAGCACGAGCGGGACGAGTCCGGCGTCGTCGACGACACCCGGCTGGGGGTCGGTGGCGGCCGGCTCGGGTGCCTGTTCCAGCACGACGTGGGCGTTGGTGCCGCTGATGCCGAACGACGAGACGGCGGCCCGACGGGGCCGGCCGGTCTGCGGCCAGGGCGTCGGTTCGGTGGCCAGGGTGACGGCCCCGGTGCTCCAGTCGACGTGCGGGGACGGCTCGTCCACGTGCAGGGTCGGCGGCACCAGCCCGTGCCGCATGGCGAGGACCATCTTGATGACACCCGCCACACCGGCGGCGGCCTGCGTGTGACCGATGTTCGACTTGATCGACCCCAGCAGCAACGGCTCGGCACGATCCTGCCCGTAGGTGGCGAGCAGCGCCTGCGCCTCGATCGGGTCACCCAGCGTGGTGCCCGTGCCGTGCGCCTCCACCGCGTCCACATCCGCCACGGTCAGCCGGGCGTTCGCCAGGGCCTGCCGGATCACCCGCTGCTGCGACGGACCATTCGGCGCGGTCAACCCGTTCGACGCACCATCCTGGTTGACGGCGGTGCCCCGCACCACCGCGAGGATCCGCCGACCGTCCCGACGGGCGTCGGAGAGCCGCTGCACCAGCAGCACGCCCACACCCTCGCCCCAGCCGGTGCCGTCCGCTCCCCCGGCGAACGCCTTGCACCGACCGTCCGGAGCCAGGCCCCGCTGCCGGGAGAACTCGATGAACGTCCCCGGGGTGGCCATCACGGTCACGCCACCGGCGAGGGCCAGGTCGCACTCGCCCGACCGCAGCGCCTGCGCGGCCAGGTGCAACGCCACCAACGACGACGAACACGCCGTGTCGACGGTGACCGCCGGCCCCTCCAGACCGAACGTGTACGCCACCCGACCCGACAGCACACTGCCCGACGTGCCGGTGCCGATGTAGCCCTCCACCTCGGCGGGCAGGTCCATCAGCCGGGAGGCGTAGTCGTGGTACATGACCCCGGCGAAGACGCCGGTGCGGCTGCCGCGCAGCCGGTGCGGGTCGAGGCCGGCGGACTCGAACGCCTCCCACGAGGTCTCCAGCAGCAGCCGCTGCTGCGGGTCCATGGCGAGGGCCTCACGCGGGCTGATGCCGAAGAAGCCGGGGTCGAACTCGGCCGCCCCGTACAGGAAGCCGCCCTGCCGGGCGTAGGAGGTGCCGCTGGTGGCGGGGTCGGGATCGAAGAGCGTGTCCAGGTCCCAGCCCCGGTCGGCGGGGAACTCGCCCACCCCGTCCCCGCCGGTGGCCAGCAGCTCCCAGAGTTGGTCGGGGTTGTCCGCCCCGCCCGGGAACCGGCAGGCCATGCCGACGATCGCGACCAGGTCGTCGGAGCCGACGGGGGTGACCACGTCGGTGGTGACGGTGGACCGGCCGCCGGCCAACTCCGCGTACACCTGGCCGGCGAGGATCTGCGGGGTCGGGTAGTCGAAGACCAGGGTGGCGGCGAGCCGCAGCCCGGTCGCCGCGTTGATCCGGTTGCGCAGGTCGACCGCGGTCAGCGAGTCGAAGCCCAGTTCCCGGAACGCCCGGTCGGCCGGGACGGCGTCCGCGCCACCGTGTCCGAGGACCTGCGCGACGAGGCCACGGACGAGGACGTCGACCTGGTCGCGGGCCTCCTGCGGGTCCAGTCCGGCGAGCCGGTCGGCCCAGTTGCCCTTGCCCGCCTGCCGGCGGACGGTCACCGCGCCGAGCAGCACCCGCAGCATCGACGGCACCCGGCCGGCGACGACCTGGGCCCGCATCGCCGGCACGTCGATCACGGCCGGCACCAGGGCGGGCCGGCCGGCGGCGAGAGCGGCGTCGAGGAGTTCCAGGCCGGTGGCGGCGCTCATCGGGGTGATGCCGGCCCGCACGGAACGGGCCCGGTCGGCGGCACCGATCGTGGCGGCCATGCCGGCGGTGTCCCACATGCCCCAGGCGAGGCTGGTCGCCGGCAGGCCGGCCCCCCGGCGGTACGCGGCGAGCGCGTCGAGGAACGTGTTCGCCGCCGAGTACGCGGCCTGACCGGGCGAGCCGAGCACCCCGGCGACGGACGAGAAGAGCACGAACAGGTCCAGGTCCCGGTCGCGGGTGGCCTCGTGCAGCCACCACGCGGCGGTCGCCTTGGGCGCCAGCACCCCGGCCAGCCGTTCCGGGCTGATCGCGGAGACCACCCCGTCGTCGAGTACCCCGGCGGTGTGCACCACTCCGGCCAGCCGGCCGGTGACCCCGGCGACCAGCGCGGTGACCCGGTCGGGGTCGGTGACGTCGGCGGCGACGACCTCGACCCGGGCGCCCAGGCCGGTCAACCGTCCGGTCAGTTCGGCCGCGCCGGGCGCGTCCGGGCCCTGCCGGGAGACCAGCAGCAGCGACCGCACCCCGTGGGCGGTGACCAGATGCTCGGCGACCAGGGCACCGAGCGCTCCGGTGCCGCCGGTGACCAGGACGGTGCCCTCGCCGACGGTCGGCACGGTCTCGCCCGGCGCGGTCACGGCGGCCCGGACCAGGCGTGGGGTCAGCACCGCGTCGGCACGCAGCGCGACCTGCCCGCCGGTCGTCGAGGGATCGTCGAGCACCCCGGCGAGCACCGCCAGCACGGCGGCGTCCAGGTCACGGTCCACGTCGGCCAGGACGAGCCGGTCCGGATGCTCCGACTGCGCGGACCGCAGCAGGCCCCACACCGCCGCGCCGGCCAGGTCGGCGACCGTGTCGTCGGCGCCGGCGGCCACCGCGTCCCGGGTCACCACCACCAGCCGGGACTCGGCCAGCGCCTCGGCGGCCAACCAGGACTGGAGCACGTCGAGGGTGTCGGTGGTGGTGGCGCGGAGCGCACCGGCCGGGTCGAGGTCGGCGGAGCCGGCGACCGGCAGGACGAGGACGCGCGGCGGTTCCGCGCCGGCCTCGACGGCGGCGAGCACCGCCGGCACGTCCGCGAAGGTGGGCAGTACGGGCGGGTCGGTCCGGTCCGGGGCGGCGAGCAGCGCCCACCCGGTGAGGTCGTCGCCGACGGTGACCTCCTCGGCGGGCCAGGTCACCTCGAACAGCGAGCGGGTGGCGACGCTCGGGGCGTTCAGGCCGGCCATCTCCCGCAGGACGAGAGAGTCCACCGACACCACCGGCGTGCCGGCGGCGTCGAAGGCGACCAGCCGCACCGCCTGGCCGTCGCGGGTCAGCCGGACCCGCAGCATCGTCGCTCCGGAGGCGTGCACCTGCGCGCCCTCGAAGGCGAACGGCACCCGGGCACCGCCCTCCTGTCCGGCGACGAGGAGGCCGACCGGGTGCAGGGCGGCGTCCAGCAGTGCCGGGTGCACCGCGAACGCGCCCGCCTGCGCGGCGGTCTCCTCCGGGAGGGCGACCTCGGCGTACAGGTCACCGTCGCCGGTCCAGAGCCGGCGCAGTCCCCGGAACGCCGGCCCGTACGCCAGGCCCCGGCCGGCGAGGGTGTCGTACCAGTCGGCGAGGTCGACCTCGGTGGCCGCGACGGGCGGCCAGACGCCGAGACCGGGCTCGTCGTTCGTGGCGGGTTCCAGCACACCCTCGGCGTGCCGGGTCCAGCCTGCGTCGGGGTCCTCCTCGGCCTGGGAGTGCACGGTCACCGACCGGGTGCCCGCGTCGTCGGCCGCGCCGACCCGCACCTGCACCCGGACGCCGCCGGTGTCGGGCAGGGTCAGCGGCGCGGCGATGGTCAGTTCCCGTACCCGGGACGCGCCGACCTCGTCGCCGGCCCGCACGACCAGTTCGACCAGTGCGGTGCCGGGGAGCACCACGACGCCGGAGACCGCGTGGTCGGCCAGCCACGGGTGGGTGGCCAGGGCGAGCCGGCCGGTGAGCAGCACCATGTCCTCGCCGGCCACCGAGACGGCCGCGCCGAGGAGCGGATGTCCGGCCGCACCGAGGCCGGCGCCGGAGACGTCGGCGATCCGGCCGACCGGCTCCAGCCAGTACCGCTCATGCTGGAACGCGTAGGTGGGCAGGTCGACCCGACGGGCGCCGGTGTCGGCGAGCAGGACGTCCCAGTCGACGGCCAGCCCGTCGGCGTGGAGCTGGGCGAGGGCCTCCAGCAGGGCGCGGGGTTCGGGCCGGTCCTTGCGGGCCAGCGGCACGAGCACGGCCGACGGGTCGGTGAGGCAGCCCTGCGCCATGGCGGTGAGCACCCCGTTGGGGCCCAGCTCGACGTAGGTGCCCACGCCCGACTCGGCGAGTTGGTCGACGGTGTCGGCGAAGCGGACCGCCTCCCGGACGTGCCGCACCCAGTAGTCGGGGCTGCACAACTGCTCGGCGGTGGCGACCCGACCGGTCAGGTTCGACACGATCGGCACGCCGGGCGGCTGGAAGCTCAGCGTCGCGGCGACCGCCGCGAACTCGGCGAGCATCGGGTCCATCAGCTCGCTGTGGAAGGCGTGGCTGACCCGCAGCCGGCGGGTGGGGGTGCCCCGGCCGGCCCAGAGGGCGGCCAGCTCGTCGACCGCCTCGGCGTCGCCGGAGACGACGACGGCGGTGGGCCCGTTCACGGCGGCGATCCCGAGCCGGCCGGTGATCCCGGTCAGCGACTCGACCACACTCGCCTCGTCGGCGGCGACGGCAAGCATCGCCCCGCCGGCCGGCAGGGCCTGCATGAGCCGACCCCGGGCGGCGACCAGCGTGGCCGCGTCGGCGAGGGAGAGCACCCCGGCGACGTGCGCGGCGGCCAGCTCGCCGATGGAGTGGCCGGCCAGCAGGTCCGGGGTGAGGCCGAAGGACCGCGCCAGCCGGAACATGGCCACCTCGACGGCGAAGAGGCCGGCCTGGGTGAAGACGGTCTGGTCCAGCAGGTCGGCCTCGGGTGTGCCGGGCTCGGCGAACATCACCTCGCGCAGCGGGCGGGGCAGCTGCGGGTCGAGAGCGGCGCAGACCTCGTCGAGGGCCTGCGCGAAGACCGGGTACGCCTCGGCGAGCTGCCGGCCCATCCCGGCGCGCTGCGCGCCCTGACCGGAGAAGAGGAACGCCACCCGTCCCCGGGGCCCGGCGGTGCCGGTGACCACCGTGGCGGTCGGTTCGCCAACGGCGAGGGCCCGCAGCCCGGCGAGCAGGTCGGCGCGGTCACCGGCGAGCACCACGGCCCGCCGGTCCAGCCCGGCGCGGGCGCGGGAGGAGACCGCGACGTCGATCGGGCGGACGTCCGGGGCGGCGACGAGGTGGTCGGCCCAGCGGCCGGCCTGCGCGGCGAGCGCCTCCGGGCCGCGGGCGGAGAGCAGCACCGGGACCAGCGGCGGTACGGCGGCCCCGGCCGCCGGTTCGGTCTCCTCGACGGCGGGGGCCTGCTCGACGATGACGTGGGCGTTGGTGCCGGAGATACCGAACGACGACACGCCGGCCCGGCGCGGACGGTCCACCGCCGGCCAGGGGCGGGCCTCGGTGAGCAGGGACACGGCCCCGGCCGTCCAGTCGATGTGCGGGGACGGCGCGTCGACGTGCAGGGTGGCCGGCAGCCGGCCGTGCCGGATCGCCATCACCATCTTGATCAGGCCGGCGACCCCGGCGGCGGCCTGCGTGTGGCCGAGGTTGGACTTGACCGACCCGAGCCAGAGCGGATCCGTGCCGGCCCGGTCCTGCCCGTACGTGGCGAGCAGGGCCTGCGCCTCGATCGGGTCGCCGAGGGTGGTGCCGGTGCCGTGCGCCTCGACGGCGTCCACGTCGGTCGGAGCGAGCCGGGCGTTGGCGAGCGCCTGCCGGATGACCCGTTCCTGGCTGGGGCCGTTGGGGGTGGTCAGGCCGCTGCTCGCGCCGTCCTGGTTGACCGCGCTGCCCCGGATCACCGCGTAGACGCGCCGGCCGTCGCGTTGGGCGTCGGAGAGCCGCTGGAGGAGCAGCACGCCGACGCCCTCGGCCCAGCCGGTGCCGTCGGCGGCGGCGGCGAACGACTTGCAGCGCCCGTCCGGGGCGAGGCCACGCTGCCGGGAGAACTCGGCGAAGACGCCGGGGGTGGAGAGCACGGTCACACCGCCGGCCAGGGCGAAGTCGCAGTCGCGCTGGCGCAGGGCCTGCACCGCCAGGTGCACGGCGACCAGCGACGACGAGCAGGCGGTGTCGACGGTGACCGCCGGCCCCTCCAGCCCGTACGTGTAGGCGACCCGGCCGGAGACGAGGCTGCCGGAGTTGCCGGTGCCGAGGTAGCCCTCGACCCCTTCGGGCAGGTCCAGCACCCGGGAGGCGTAGTCGTGGTACATCACCCCGGCGAAGACGCCGGTGCGGCTGCCGCGCAGCCGCTGCGGGTCGAGGTCGGCGGACTCGAACGCCTCCCACGCGCTCTCCAGCAGCAGCCGCTGCTGCGGGTCCATGGCCAGCGCCTCGCGCGGGCTGATGCCGAAGAAGCCGGGGTCGAAGCCGGTGGCGTCGTAGAGGAAGCCACCCTTGTCCGTGTACGAGGTGCCCGGGTTGTCCGGGTCGACGTGGAAGAGCCGTTCCAGGTCCCAGCCCCGGTCGGTGGGGAAGTCGCCCCGCCCCTCCCGTCCGGCGGCGACCAGGTCCCACAGGTCCTCCGGGCCCCGGACACCGCCGGGGAACCGGCAGGCCATGCCGACGACGGCCATCGGCTCGCGGTCCTTCGACTCCACCTCGCGCACCCGCCGCCGCGCCTCGCGCAGGTCGGCGGTGGCACGGCGGAGGTAGTCGAGGAACTCTGCCTCAGTGGGCATCGGGCCACTCCGTATCGGGATCAGAGGTCCGGGGCATCCGCGGTCAGGCCGTTCCGAGCTCGTCGTCGAGGAGGTTGAACAGCTCCTCGGCGCTGGCGGAGGCGAGGTTGCCGTCGCCCGTGGTGGTGTCGTCGGCGTCGGCCTCGGCGTACGTCCACAGGGACAGCAGCTCGCGGAGTCGGGCGGCGACGGCGGTACGGTCGGTGTCGTCGGTGGCGACCGCCCGCATGGCGGTCTCCAGCTTGTTCAGCTCGCCCAGTACGGACAGCGCCGACGTGGTCCGTTCGGCGAGCAGCGCGGCGCGCAGGTAGCCGACGAGCGCGGTCGTGGTCGGCCGGTCGTAGATCAGGGTGGACGGCAGGCGCAGGCCGGTGGCGGCGGTGAGCCGGTTGCGGAACTCGACCGCGGTCAGCGAGTCGAAGCCCAGCTCGACGAAGCCCTTCTCCTCGTCGACGGCACGCATCGAGGCGTACCCGAGGACCGCCGCCGCGTGGGTGCGGACCAGGTCGGAGAGGACCCGGTCCCGCTCCCCCTCGCCGGTGGCGGCGAGGGTGTCCCGCAGGGCCGCCGCCGCGTCGGCCGCCGGGACGGCGGTGGTCGGCGCGGCACCGGCCGGCCGGACCAGGCCGTGCAGCACGCGCGGCAGCGCCGGACCGAGCCGGCCCAGCACCCCGAGGTCCAGGTTCACCGGTACGACCACCGGGTCCGGGAAGCGCAGCGCCTCGCTGAACAGCGCCATGCCCTCGTCGCCGTCGAACGGCCGGAAGCCGTTCCGGCTCATCCGCCGCTCGTCGACGTGGCCGGGCTGCCCGCCGGGCTGGTCCGGGTTGGCCCACGGCCCCCACGCCATCGACGTGACGGCCAGCCCGCGCGCCCGCCGGTGCAGGGCGAGGGCGTCGAGGAACGCGTTCGCGGCGGCGTGGTTGGCCTGACCGGGACCGCCGAAGAGTCCGGACGCGGACGAGAAGAGCACGAACGCGGCCAGGTCGAGTTTCTCGGTCAGCTCGTGCAGGTGCCAGGCGGCGTCGACCTTCGGGCCGAGGACGGCGTCGAAGCGGGCCGGGGTGAGGGCGGGCAGCACCCCGTCGTCGAGGACCCCGGCGGAGTGCACGACGCCGACGAGCGGCTGGTCGGCGGGGATCTCGTCGAGCAGCACGGCGAGCGCGTCCCGGTCGGTGACGTCGACGGCCGCCACCTGGACGGTCGCGCCGAGCGCGGTCAGCTCGTCGGTCAGCGTCGCCGCGCCGGGGGCGTCCGGGCCGCTCCGGCTGACCAGCAGCAGGCGGCGGACGGCGTGTCCGGTGACCAGGTGCCGGGCGACGAGCCGGCCGAGCGCCCCGAAGGCACCGGTGACCAGCACGGTGCCGGTGGAGAGGTCGGGGGCCGGCCGGTCGGACGGCGGCGGGCCGAGCCGGGAGAGCCGGGGGGTGCGGAGCCGACCGGCCCGGACCGCGAGCTGCGGCTCATCGGTGGCCAGGGCCGCCGGCAGCGCGTTCACCGAGCGGGGGTCGTCGTCGAGGTCGACCAGGACGATCCGGTCCGGGTTCTCCGACTGGGCGGAACGGAGCAGCCCCCACACGGTGGCGGCGGGCAGGTCGGTGAGCCGGTCGTCGGCGGTGACGCCGACCGCGCCCCGGGTGACCACCACCAGGCGCGGACCCTCCAGCTCCGGGTGGGTCAGCCACTCCTGCACCAGGGCCAGGGTCTCGTGGCTGACCAGGTGCGCCGCCCGCGCCGGACCCGGCTCGTCGGCGCGCTGGCCGGTGACCGGGGCGAGCACCGCGTCGGGCGGGGTCGCCCCGCCGGCCAGGGCCGCGACCAGGGCTGCCAGGTCGGGGTACCTCTCGACGCCCGGCCAGGCGTCGCCGAGTGCGACGAGCCGGGGGGCGGTAGCCGGCGCGGCGGTCGGCTCGGTCCAGTCGAGCCGGTGCAGCGACCGGTTGGCGGTACGCCGGGCGGCGCCGAGCTGCTCGGTGGTGATCGGTCGCAGCACCAGGGCGTCGAGCGAGGCGACCGGCACCCCGCCGGTGTCGGTGACGGTGGCCGCCACCGACTGCTCCCCGACGGTGAGCCGGACCCGCAGTTCCCGGGCCCGGGTCGGCTGGATCGCCACCCCGGTCCAGGAGAAGGGAAGCCCCGGCTGGGCGGCACCGTCACGGGGGGCGGTCCCGGCGCGGTCGAGCACGCTGGCGCCGATGGCGTGCAGGGCGGCGTCGAGCAGCGCCGGGTGCACCCCGAACGCGGTGGTGTCGGTGGACGCGTCGTCGTCCAGGGCCACCTCGGCGAGGATGTCGCCGCCGCTGCGCCACGCGGCCCGCAGCGCGCGGAACACCGGTCCGTAGTGGTAGCCCTGGTCGGCGAGGTGCGGGTAGAGAGCGTCGAGGGCAATCGGCTCGGCGTCGGCCGGGGGCCAGGCACCGGCCGGGGCCGCGTCGACCGGTCGGGTGGGGGCGAGCAGTCCGGTGGCGTGGCGCCGCCACTGCCGGACCGTACCCGGCTGGTCGTCGGCGTCGTCGACGGACGAGTGGACCGAGACGGGCCGCAGGCCGTCGCCGTCGGCCGCCCCGACCCGTACCCGCAGGTCAACCGCGCCCTCGTCGGGCACGGCGAGCGGGGCCTCCAGGACCAGCTCGGTCACGTGGGCAGCACCGACGTGTCCGCCGCTGGCGGAGACCAGTTCGACCAGGGCGGTGCCGGGCAGCAGGACGGTGCCGAGTACGGCGTGGTCGGCGAGCCACGGGTGGGTGGTCAGGCCGATCCTGCCGGTGAGCAGCAGTCCCTCGTCGCCTGGCAGGTCGGCCACGGCGCTGAGCAGCGGGTGGTCCACGGCGTCCAGGCCGGCGGCCGGCAGCCCGGCCCGGCTCGTGCCGGTGCCCTGGAGCCAGTACCGGTCCCGGGCGAACGGGTAGGTGGGCAGGTCGACGACCGCCGTCTCGGCGAGCACCCTGCCCAGGTCGACCGGCAGGCCGATGGTGTGGGCGGTGGCGAGACTGGTCAGCAGCCGGGTCGGATCGTCCTCACCCCGTCGCAACGTCCCCAAAGTGTGCCCGGAGACACCGACGTCGTCGAGAATGCCGGTCACCGGCATGGTGAGCACCGGATGCGGCGAGATCTCCACGAACGTCGTGTGACCCGCCTCGACCGCCACCCGCACGGCCGGATCGAACAACACCGTCCGCCGCAGGTTCT